>JAEUHW010000301.1 GCA_016793245.1 Planctomycetota bacterium | reverse complement strand
GACGTGTGGCCGGACGAGCCGATGGGCGACGGCGCCGCAGCGCTGCGCTATCGCTTCCAGTGGAACTACCCGCTCTTCTTCTCGCCGCATCCGCCGCACGCGCTCTACGCCGCGGCGAACGTGCTCTTCCGCAGCACCGATCGCGGCGCCTCGTGGGAAGCGCTGAGCGGCGATCTCACGCGCGACGACAAGACGAAGCAGGGCCCCTCCGGCGGACCGATCACGAAGGACAACACCAGCGTCGAGTACTACGCGACGATCTTCGCCGCCGCGGAGTCGCCGCTCGAACGCGGCGTGCTCTGGACCGGCTCCGACGACGGCTTGGTGCACGTCTCTCGCGACGATGGCAAGACCTGGGCGAACGTGACCCCGAGCGCGCTACCCGAGTGGGCGCGCATCAACAGCGTCGAGCCGCACCCCCAGAACCCCGGCGGGCTCTATCTCGCCGCGACGCGCTACCAGCTCGATGATCGCACCCCGTATCTCTTCCGCACGCTGGACTACGGAGCCACCTGGACGCGCATCGACGCCGGCATCGAGCGCGAGCACTTCACGCGCGTCGTGCGCGCGGATCCCGAACGCGCGGGCCTGCTCTTCGCGGGCACGGAGAACGGGCTCTACGCCTCGTTCGACGACGGCGCGCATTGGCAGCGCTTCCAGCTCGGGCTACCGCTCGTGCCGATCACCGATCTCGCGGTGAAGGACGGCGACCTCATCGCCGCGACGCAGGGCCGCGGCTACTGGATCCTCGACGACCTCACGGCGCTGCGCGAAGCCACGCGAGAGATCCTCGCGAAGCCGCTCCATCTCTTCGCCGCGCGAGCAGCTCTCCGCCGCATCAGCGGCGGCGGACGCGCGAGCGGCGCCGTGCTCCGCTATCGCCTGAGCACGGCCCTCGCCGAATCGAAGGACCTCTCCCTCGAGATCCGCGACGCGGAGGGCACCGTGATCCGCCGGTTCACGCGTCGACCGAGCGAGGGCGAGAAGCCGAGCGAGCGCGGCGGCGAGCGCGAGAACCTGGCAGTCCTCCCGGGCGAAGCGGGCCTGAACGAGTTCGTCTGGAACCTGCAGTGGCCCGGCGCCGAGAAGCCGAGCGGCGTCGTGCTCTGGAACGGCGACCTCTCCGGACCGCGCGCCTTGCCGGGCACCTACACCGCGGTGCTGAGCTGTGGCGCGGAGCGCGCGGAGATCGCGTTCGAAGTGCGCCGCGACCCCCGCTCCGATGCGACGCTGGAGGAGATGCAGGCGAACTTCGCCTTCCATCGCGAAGTGCTCGCATTGATCGACCGCATCCACCGCGAGCTCCGCACCGTGCGCGAGGTCCGCTCGCAGCTCTCGGCCCTGGAGAAGCGCCTCGGCGCCGAGATCCCGCCGCGCCTGAAGGAAGCGAGTGCGGCGCTGCAGGAGAAGATGCGCGCGGCGGAGGAGACGCTGCACCAGACGAAGAGCGAGAGCTCGCAAGACCCGCTGAACTTCCCCGTGCGCCTGAACGACAAGCTCGCGAAGCTCACCGAGATGGTGCGCGGCTCGGATCGCGCGCCGACCGCGCAAGCGCGCGCGGTGCTCCAGGAGCTCTCCCCGCGCGCGGAGGCCGCGATCGCGCAGCTCGAGTCGCTCTGGCTCGAAGAGCTCGCGAAGTTGAACGCGTTGATCGCCGAGCTCGGCGTGCCGGCGCTGAGCTTGCCGCCGACGCGCACCGCTTCGAGCGCCGAGCAGGCCAAGTGAACCGCGCTCGACGCGCTGCCGCTCAGAGAGTGAGCAAGAATTGCTCACGAACGGGCTGCAGCACCGTCAGGCGCTGCGCCAGCAGGCATCTGAGAGGCTGTAGGCTCGATTTCTGCTCAGCCTCTCAGATCTCGGGCGGCAGCGCGTCCGGCACACCGGAGCCGCGCACGAGGACCAAGATCGCGCCGTGCGGCACGACGAGGAAGCGCTCGTCCTCGAAGCTGATCTCGATCGCCGCCTTGCGATAGAAGAGCGCGAAGTCGCCGATGCGCACCTCCATCGGCAGATAGCGCGGCTCGCGCGACCGCGCCTTCCACGGCTCTTCGTCGTCGACTTGCGGCGGCGCGAGCGGCGTACCCGGCCCGAGCGCCACGACCTCGCCGCCGCGCACGCTGTCGCGCTCGGCGACGCTCGCGGGCAGGACGAGCCCGATCCGGGTGCGGCTCTCGCCCTCCTCCGGGCGCACCAGCACGCGATCCCCGACGACCAGCAGCTCCTTGTCCCCTTTGCGCATCGCCCCGCCTTCGCCTCGCTCGAGCCGTTGCCACCCTGCTCGGGAGCGCGGGGCCGCAACGCCCACCTCGCCCGAGGGCTCCACCGTCGCGCTCGCGAGCTTTGTCGTCAAGTTCCCGCTCGCGCCGCGCGATGCGGAGTGCAGCGGATGAGGCGCGCAGATCGCGCGCTCCCGCGGAGGAGCATCGATGGCAGTCGAGCGTTGGATGAGCTGGGAAGGCGGTGTGGATCTCTGCGCCGCCACGCGTGCGGGCCTCGCGATGCCGAACGTGCTGATCCACGTGGCGCGCGTGGTTCATACCCCGCTCG
>JAEUHW010000257.1 GCA_016793245.1 Planctomycetota bacterium | reverse complement strand
TTCACCTCGGTCGCGGCCTCGAGCACTTCCGCGCTCACTTCCGCGGCGAGAGCGCCTCGCGAGGCGAGCTCGCGCGCGAGCTGGTTCGGAATCTCGCCGCTGCCCTCGCGCACGAGGACGAGCTCGCAGGCGAGGCGAGAGTTCAGCGCTTCCTCGACGAGACGCGGCCCTTCGACGACCATCCTGTCCGCGACCTCGCCGCGGGCGGCGGCGCGGAAGGTGGCGACGTGCGGGTGTCGGCGCGAAGTGATGCGAACGAACATGCGTAAGAACGACCCGGGGTCCGTTGATCATCGCGGCTCGAGGGGGGCGGAGTCCACCGCGCGCGGTCCTCGATGAGCGAGCCGCTGATCGGTCGCGTCGTCCGCCTCGACGCCAAGGTCGCCCACGTGGAGGTGGAAGGCGTCGTCCACCAGTGCGCGCTGCGCGGCCAGCTCTTCGAGGGCCTCGAGGACCAGCGTGCGCCGGTCTCCGTGGGCGATCTGGTCGAGGTCGACCTCGCCACCGTCCCCGGCGCCGTGGAGCGCGTCCTGCCGCGGAAGTCGAAGCTCTCCCGCGCGTGGATGCGCGAAGGAGCTCCTCTCGAGCAAGTGCTCGTCGCGAACGTCGACCAAGTCGTGCTCGTCGCGGCCTGCGCGGAGCCGCGGCTCTCGCTGCACTTCGTCGATCGCGTGCTCTGCGCCGCGGAGCTGAATCACCTCGCCGCAGTGATCGTCTGCACCAAGGCCGACCTCGCCCCGCGCGGCCTGATCCAGGAGATGCAGCAGATCTACGCGGTGCCCGGCTACGAGGTCGTGTCCGTCGCGAAGGGCAAGGAAGAAGGCGTCGAGCGCGTGCGCGAGCTCCTGCGCGGCAAGCTCAGCGTCGTGACGGGGCTCTCGGGTGCCGGCAAGTCCACGCTGCTGAACCGCGTCGACCCGAACTTGGGACTGAAGACCGGGCAGGTCTCGAAGAAGTGGGAGACCGGCCGGCATACGACCACGCACTCGCAGCTCGTGCGCCTCGCGGCGCTCGAGGGCTACGTGATCGATACCCCGGGGCTCCGGAACTTCGTCTTGCTGCGCGACGAGCAGACGCCGCTCTCGCATCTGTTCCCCGAGTTCCATCGCCATCTCGACGCGTGCGCGTTCGCGGACTGCACGCATTCGCACGAGCCCGAGTGCGCCGTGCTGCGCGCCGTCGAGGCGGGGCAGATCCCGCCGAGCCGCTTCGGCTCGTACCAGGCGATGGTGGAGGAAGGCATCTGAGCTCGCTGCACTCGCGCGACGCGCGCGATGCGCGACGCGGCGCGGCGCTCGCGGGTGGGCTGCTGCTCGCCGGCGCGGTGCTCGCGTTCTTCGGCGGGCGCGCGTTGATCGCCGGCATGGCGAAGCTGCGCCCGGCGCTCCCCGAGGGTTGGAGCGGCAACCCGTGCATCGAAGTCGAAGCGCCCTTCCGGCTCGATCTTCCGGTGGGCACGCCGCTGCTCGCCACGGCGCCCGCGCTCGAACGCTGGGGCGAAGTGTACGAGTGCCTCGCGAGCGGCGGCGTGCGCATCGGCGTGAAGCCCGCGCACTTCGAGTCGCTGCGCGAGGACGCGCGCCTCGTCGTCGTCGCGCGCTCGCTGGGCGAGCTCGAGCTGCTCGCGAGCTTCTTCCGCAGCGCGGCGTGGCAGCGCGGCTCTGCGCGTCTGCGCGCATGGGTCGAGAGCGAGCGCGCGGAGCTGGAAGCGCTGCGCGCGCTGGCACTCGAGGCCCTCGCGGCGCACTTCGGCGCCGAGGACGCGGAGCGCGTGCTCGCGGATCCAGCGTTGCGGCGCGCGATGCTGGAGGCGCTGCAGCGCGAGGTGCTCTCCCCGATCGACTGGCCGTCCGTCGCGCGCGAGGCGAGCGGAGATCCCGCGGTGCGCGAGCTCGGCGCGTGGCTCGGCGAGAGCGCCGAGCTCGAGCAGGTGCTCGCGCGCGCGAGCGGGAGCTTCTTCGAGCTCTTGCTCGGCGAGCTCGGCTCCGTGCCGCGCGCGCTGTGGGAGGATCCGCTCGGCGCCGTGCTCGAAGCGCGCGAGCGCAGCGCGCGGGGCTTGGAGCGCGCTTCGCGCGGCACCGCCGAGCGCGTGCTGCTGCGCTCGCTGGGCGCGCTCGGCGAGGCGGTCGCCGCCGATCCCGAGGCGGCGCTGCGGCGCTCGCTCGCGGCGGGCTCGGCGTTCGCCGATGAGGCCGAGCTGCAGCGGCATCTGCGCGACGCGTGGCGCGCGTTCCTCGCCGACTCGCGGACGAGCGAGCGGCTGCGCGCGCTCGGCGACGAAGGCTTCGCCAAGCTCGAGGCCGCGCTGCGTGCGTGCGCTGCCGATCCGCGCGTGCGCGCACGGCTGGAAGGGCTCGCGCGTCGCGCGGCCGCGCCGCTCGGCGCGCTGCTGCGCGAGCTCCTGCTCGACGAACGCGGCACCGGCTGGAACCCGCTCTTGCTCGCGCTGCTCCGCGAGCGCCTGCTCGGTCGGCGCACGCCGATGATCGTGATCGCCTCACCCGGCAGCGGGAGCCGCGTCGCGCCGGGCACCGTGTTCAGCGCGAGCGCGGCCGCGGAGGAGCTCTGGTGAGCGACGTCGTGCTGCGCGTGCGCGCATTCGGCGTGCGCTCGATCCGCCGTTCCTCGAGCGGCCTCTTCGCGTCGCGGCGCGCCGAAGCGACGCTGCTCCTGCGTCAGGTGTGCTTCGAGCTCCGCGAAGGCGAGGTCGTGTTGCTGCTCGGGCCCTCGGGCAGCGGCAAGTCGCTGCTCTCGCGCACCTTGGTCGGGCTCGAGGGCCTCGCTTCGCCGACGCTCTCGTTCGCGGAAGAGGCCTCGCTCGCGCTGGTGACGCGCGAGGGCGAGGAGATCGAAGCGCTGCGCGCGGCCTACCCGCGCGCGCTGCGCGGGCGCATCGGCTACATGTTCCAGTACCACGCGCTCTTCGAGTCGCTCTCGGTGCGCGAGAACATCGAGCTCGGGCGCGATCAGGCGCGCGTGCGCTGGCGCGCGGAGGAGTTCCGCGCGTGGTATGGGGAGGCTGCCCAGCGCCTCGGCGTCGCGGGCTACGAGCAGCGCGCGGTGGCGCAGCTCTCCGGCGGTCAGCGCCAGCGCGTGGCGCTCCTGCGTGCGCTCGCGTCGCGACCCGAGCTGTTGATCTACGACGAGCCGACGAGCGGCCTCGATCCGCGCTCGGCCGGCGAGGCCGCGGCGTTGATCAAGGAGGCGCTGCGCGATCCGCGCGTCGCGCCGCGCGCGAGCCTCGTCGTCACGCACGACCTGGCGAACCTGCTCGCGATCGCCGACCGCGCGCTGCTCGTGCGCAGCGATGCGAGCGTCGGCCTCTTCGATCTGCCCGACGACGCCGCGCGCGCGGCGCTGCGCGACGAGGCGCGTGCGGAGATGGAGCGCTTCCGTCCGCGCCAGGGCGAGGAGCTCGCGCGCTCCGAGTGGAAGCAGCACGTGCGCGCGGTGCGTTGGCGGCGCTTCTCCGGCGCGCTGAGCGCGCTGCGCACGCTCGTCCTCGGCGCGCCGGCGCACATCGCACGGAACGCGCGCTGGCATCTCCGCTTCGGCCGCAGCCTCTTCCGCGACCTGCTGGTCGATGCGGTGCTCTTCCTCGCGTTGGGCGGGCTCTGCTTGGGCCTCGTGATGACGCACTTCGCGCTGCACGCGGAGCTCGGACCACTCACGGGCTTCGTGGAGCCGCTGCTCCTCGATGGCGTCATCGAAGGCCTCGGGCTCGCGTTCTTCGCGGTGATCTGCCCGCTCTTCGCCTCGATCCTGCTCGCCGCGCGCTCGGGTGCCTCCGCCGCGGGCCGCTTCGCGCAGATGCGCCTCTCCTCGGAGCTCGATGCACTCCTGGTGCTCGGGCTCGATCGCGCGCTGCTGCTCGGGCTCCCCGCGATGGCGATCCTGTCACTCGCGTTCGTGCTGCTCGATCTCGTCGCCTTCGCGTGTGGCACGGCCGGCAGCGCCGTCGCCGCGCTCTTCGCGAAGCCGCTGCTCGGCTTCCACACCTGGCAGAGCGCTTACTTCCACAACTTGGGCTCGCTCCCGTTCCGCGGCACGGGCGAGCTGCTCTCGAAGTTGATCCCGGCCGGACTCGGCTGCGGCCTCTTCGCCTACCGCTTCGGCACGCGGGAGCTGCGTTCGGCCTCCGAGGCCAACGGCGCGATCACGCGGACGCTGTTCGCGGCGATCCTCTGGATCCTGATCGTGTTCTTCGCCGTGATCGCGATCTGAGCCGCGCTCAGAGCCTGTCGGAGAATGTCTCCGACGGGCTCTTCGGTGACTGCTGGCCCAACTCCGGACGGTGTTGGAGCGATGACTGCTGGCCCAACACCTGACGGTGTTGGAGCGATGACTGCGGGCCCAACACCTGACGGTGTTGGAGCACGAGCTTGTGGACTCAGCGACAAGCTCTCAGCGTTGGATGTGCTCGGGGAGGATGCGCGTCGAGCGGAATCGCTCCGAGAGGATCCAGCGCCCCGTGGGGGTCGTGCTCCCGGCGGAGTGGAAGAACTTCAAGCGGTTGTAGAAGAGGTAGTGTTCCTCGCCGACCTTCTCCGCCGTCGTCACCTGGAACTCGTCCCAGACGAAGTGCACGGTCGTGAGTCGCGTCGTCACCACGCCGGGGCTCACCGAGGTCTCCCAGCGCTCCTTCCGCTGGGGCGCCGCGTTGATGACGAGCCGCTCCCAGCCGGGGATCCCGTAGTCCTTGTGCTTCAACGTGGTCGCTGCGGCTTCGAGCAAGGCCGGATCCTCGGAGCGCGCGGCCGGCATGCGCACCGAGCTCAGTGCCGCGAGCGCCGATTGGCGCAGATGTTCTTCGGCGCGCGCGATCTTCGCGGCGAGCTCGTCGAGCTCACTGCGCGCCGCCCGACCGAGCGCGGCATCGAAGGCCTTGACTGCGGCGACGATCTGCGCGCCCTCGACGAGGCGGGCCTGATTCTCTTCGAGGCGCCCTTCGCCCAGAAGCTTGTTCGCGACGTCGTGTGGTTTCGAAGCGTCGATGGCGAGCACGAACTCCGCATCGCGCGTCGCACCCTGCAGGCTCCCGTCGAGGAGCGCCTGTGCCATCTGGAGTCGCTGCTCGAGCTCGCGACGCGTCGCGCTGCCGATCCAGTGGCGCGCGCTCTCGACGCGCTGACGAGGCGCTTGCTCGTCCTTGCCGATCCCTTCGATCTCCGCTAAGTCCCTCGGCACGCGTTGCTCCAAGAGCTCGCGCATCGCGCGCGCCCAGGCCTCGACGGCGCTGGGCTCGAGCGGCGTGGCGAGTGCGCGCGGCAGGGCTTCGGCGCGATAGCCCTCGACGATCTCCTGCAGCTGCGCATCGAGCGCGCGCGTGCGCTGCGAGGCCGCTAAGGTCGCGACGCCGCGGGTCACGCTCTGCTCCAGGCTGTCGATGGCACTCGTGAGCGCGCGCACGCGCCGATCGGAGGCGTCGATCGCCGCGAGCGGTGCCAGCTTCGCGCGGAGCTCGCTCGTGCGCTGGCGCCAGGACTCGATCAGCGCGGCTTCTCCGAAGCGCTCGAGAGCGAGAGCGCGGAGCTCCGAACCGGCGCGCGACACCTCGGTGTCGAGCTGCTGGAGCGCTGCGGCGTCGAGCGTCGGGCCGCTCGAAGCATTGGCCTTCTCCACGACGGCCTTGCCGAGCGCCGCATGTCGCGCCGCGAGGTCCTTCCAGAGCGCGGTGCTGCGATCGCGTGCGCTACCGAGCTTCCGGCCCACTAGGTCCAAGCGCCGCACCAGCTGCTGTCCGCCCGAGCGATCGCCGGGGCGCAGCTTCTCCAGCGCGGCCTCGAGGGCGACGATCTCCTTCTCGGCGTCCTTCACCACGAGCTCGACGGCGGGTTCCTGCGCCATCAGAGCCACGGCGGAGCAGAGGGCGAACGCAGCGGCGGAGCAGGGGCGGAAGTTCATGCGCGGCGGTCCTGGTTGCGAGCGATGCCGTCGCTCGAGGCGGCGGTACTTCGGCTCTCGGCGCCGCGGTCCTTGAAGGCCTTGCGGATCTCGGTGGGGCCGAGAGTCCCGGAAGGCGGATGGCAGCCCTTCCGGGCCGGTGCGCCCGCGCTTCGAGCTTTGCCGTATCGACGCCCCGCGCCGCTGCGGTTCTGCTGAGTTCGCATCGCTCGCGGCGACGCGGCGCTCCACGCTCGAGCTCGCTTCTCGCGCGCGGCTCCGGGATCGACTTTCGCACGCACCTCGGCGCTCGAGAGACGGTTCACGAACGGTGCGGGTCTCGTCTCGCGCTCCCCATCACCTCGGGAAGGTGTCTCTATGGCCGAAGCTGATCTCCTCGATCCCGTCGGCTCTCCTCGCGTCCCTCGCCGCCTGCGCGTCGGCATCCTGGATCTCGTGGAGAGTCGTCCTCGCCCCGGTCTCTACGGCCGCCTCATGAACGCGAACCTCGCGAGCATCATGCCGCAGGCGGTCGCCGTCTGGTGCGAGCAGGCGGGACACGCGGTGCACTTCGTGTGCTACACGGGCTATGAGGACTTGCTGGCGGAGTTCCCCGACGACCTCGATGTGCTCTTCATCGGCGCGTTCACCAACGCGGCGCATCTCGCGTACGCGTTCAGCGCGCTCTTCCGAGCACGTGGCGCGATCACCATCCTCGGCGGACCGCACGCGCGCTGCTATCCGCAGGACGCGCAGCGCTACTTCGACTACGTGCTCGGCTTCACGGACCAGGCCGTGATCGGCGAGGTGCTCGCGGAATGCGAGGTACATCGCCCGCTCGGCCGCTGCATTTCGGCGACGAAGCACCCGCGCGAGCTGCCCTTGCTCGAGGAGCGCTGGAAGTACGTCGAGGCGAATCTGAAGAAGGCGCCGTGGATCAAGATCGTGCCGATGATCGGCAGCTTGGGCTGCCCCTATACCTGCAGCTTCTGCATCGACTCGACCGTGGACTACCAGCCGATGGACTTCGGGCGGCTGCGCGAGGATCTGCGCTTCCTGGTGCGGAAGGTGAAGCGGCCGATCGTGGGCTGGCACGATCCCAACTTCGGTGTCCGCTTCGACGACTACATGGAGGCGATCGAGGAGTCGGTTCCGGCGGGGCGCATGCGACACGTGGCGGAGAGCAGCCTCTCGCTCCTCTCGGAGCCGCACTTGCGGCGTCTGAAGCAGAACGGCTTCCAGGCGATCCTCCCCGGCATCGAGTCCTGGTACGAGCTCGGCAACAAGGCGAAGACCAGCAAGCAGGGCCTGGAGAAGGTCGAGCAGGTGGCCGAGCACGTGAACCTGCTGCTGCGCTACATCCCTTACGTCCAGACGAACTTCGTGCTGGGCATGGACTGCGACCGCGGCTTCGAGCCCTTCGAGCTCAGCATGCGCTTCCTCGATCGCGCGCCCGGCGCGTTCCCGGCGTACTCGTTGCTCTCGGCGTTCGGCTGCGCGGCGCCGATCAACGCGGAGTACGCGCGGGCGGGGCGCATCCTGCCGTTCCCCTTCGGCGTGCTCGACAACAACCAAGCGATGAACGTCCGGCCGCGGAACTACACCTGGCGCGAGTTCTACGACGGCGTCGTCGCGCTGACGCGCTACTCCTTCTCCTGGAAGGCGATCGCGCGGCGCTGCGCTGCCAACAAGCGCTGGATCCCGCGCGTCATGAATTTCGTGCGCGCGATCTCCTCGGAGGGCTTCGGTCGCCTGCGCTACCACACGCGCATCCGGGGCATGCTCGATACGGATCCCACGCTGCTCCCGTTCCTCGAGGGCGAGACGACGGTCGTGCCGAGCTTCTACGTCCAGCGCATCCTGGCGAGCCTCGGGCCGGTGGCGCGCTATCTGCCGGAGGGCGGGCTCGAGCACGATCCGCGGGCGTGTTTCCCGGCCGCGCAGCCCGCGCTGTCGGCCGCACTCGGCGGCGCGCTCTGAGAGAGGCTCTCTCTCGCGCGGCGTCTTGCTCGAGGCGCGCGGCGTGAGAGACTGCGCGCCGCCGCGCGCCGCGCGGCGCGGACTCCTCGAGGCAGCGCGTTGAGCTCAGCGGATCGATCGGCGGTGGTGGTGGTGCTCGGCGAGACCGGGCATGGCAAGACCGTGTTGCTCGCGCACTTGATCCAAGTGTGGATGGAGGGCGTCCCCGGTGGCGGGAGAGCGGAGCTGCTGCCCGACGCGGAGGAGAAGCAGCGGCGTTCGCTCGCGACGATCGAGGCCTTCGCTCCGCCCGGGCGGCGCACGACGGCGCAGGCGGTCGAGGCGATCACGCGCAGCTTCGAAGAGGGGCGGAGCGTCGAGGGGACCGCCGAGCCCGAGGACTTCTTCGTGCAGTGGCACGCCGGGGAGCTCGCCGCCGAGGAAGCCGCCGTCGTGCGCCTGCGCGACGTGCCGGGCTATGTGTTCGAGGAGGGCGAACGCTGGGAGCTCCGCGGCCATCGTGCGGGAGAGCTGCTGCGCGGCTGCGCGGGCTTGGTGCTCGTGCTCGATCTCTCGTCCGCGCTCGAGGCCGCCGAGAGCTCGCGCTTCGCCGCGCGCGTGCAGCGCTACGTGCACGCGCTGAGCGCCGCCGAGGTCGCTGCGCGGCGCGCAGGGCTGAGCGCGTTGCCGGTCGTGCTGTTCTTCACCAGAGCGGATCGCGAGACGCGCGAGGTCGCGCTGTCGGAGCTGCGCGAGCGGCCCGCGCTGCGTCCGCTCTTCGCCGCGCTCGAGGATCGTTCGCGAAGAGTCGCCTCCGCGGTGCAGATCGTGTCGTGTCTGCGCTATGCGCGCGACGAAGCGAGCGGCGATCGCGCGGCCCTGGCGGCAGGTGCGGCACAGCTCGGCGCCGGGCTCGCGCGCGGGCTCGCGGAGCGCCGCGTGCGCAGGCGACGGCAGCGCCTCGCCGCGGGCCTCGGTGCGCTGCTGCTGGTGTATGCGGCATGGGTGGGTTGGGCTTCGCTCGCGCTGCGGCCGAGCAGCGATCCCGAGGAAGTGCTCGAGCTGCAAGTGGCGCTCGACGAGCTCGCCGCGCGCGAGCGCGCGGAGGAGCGCTTCGGCGCCTTCCCCTGGTGGCCCGGCAAGGATCGCGCGGGGCGAGAGAGGCAGCGCGCGGCGCTCGAAGAGCGCGCGCTCGTGTTGCTCCGCGATCATCCCGCGCTGCGCGAAGAGGAGTCGCGCTGCGAGCGCACGCGCGCCGAGTACGCCACGGCGCGGCGCGCGCTCCAGCGTCTGCGCCCGCTCCTCGAGGCGCGCGGCGCGAGCTCCCCGGGTGGCTCGCCGAGCGCGGAGCTCTTGCTGGCGAAGGAAGAGCTCGCGCGCCTGGAGCCTCCCTCCGCGCGGAACCTGCACGAGTGGGAGGCGGCGCTGCGTGCGGTCGCGTTCCCCGCGCTGCGCGCCCGCTTCGCGGAGAGCCTCGGCGTCCTGATCGCGGAGGAGCTCGAGCGCCTGGACCTCGTCTCGCGCAAGGTCGACTTCGACGAGGAGCTCGCGGATCTTCGCAGGCTGCGCGAGTTCCGCGCGGCGCATCTCGGGAGCGCCGATCCGCTGGTCGAAGCGCGGCTCGAGCGCGAATGGGAACACCTGCGCTTCCTGCTCGATCGCGCGCGCGAAGGCGCATCCGAGTCTCCGGCTCGCGGGTTCTTGCTGCCGCTCGCGCAAGAGCACGAAGCCGAGCACGCGAGCGGAACGAGTGCGAGTGCCTATCTGCTGGGGGAGATCGCCTTCGAGCTCGGACGCGCGCTCGCCGTGGGGGCGCGCGCCGAGGATCGCGAGGCCTTGGCCGTGCGATGCGCTTCGGGCTCGGAGGGGGCGGCGCTGGCGCGCGATCTCGCGCGCGCGGTTCCGCGCGTCTACGACGTCGAGCTCCTGCGTTGGAACGGCGCCGAAGGGCGAGCGTTCCTCACGCGGCGCCTCGCGGGCCTGCGCGAGCTCGTGATCCTGCTGCGACCGCACGCACCGAACGCCGCTGCCGCGGGAGCGCTCGCGGCGTTCGACGAACATCTCCAGCGCCTCGAGGTCGGGGCGATCGGGCCGTATCGCCTCTGGCTCCGGCGCCTCGTCGCCGATGCGGGGGACGAGCCCTTCTGGATGCGCATCGAGGTGCTCGACGACCGCGGGCGCTTCGAGCGTTGGCGCGAGCTCGGCGGTCTCGCGCAGCCCGTGCTGCGTCTCGTGCGTCCCGGCGATGGGAGCGGTCCGTTCGTCGAAGGGGCACTGGAGCCCGGTGTCGAGGGCTGGTCCGCGCTCGCGGGGCGCTGGGAAGGGCGCGTGCCGATCGGTCCTGCCTTCGAGCACCAAGCAGGTCGCGCTCTGCGCCTCGAGATCGCCGATCGCGGGTCGGAGGAGCATCCGCGTCCGCCGTGGCTCGCCTGGGTCGTCGCCGATGTCGAAGGTGTCTTCGCTCCCGAGCGCTTCGACGCTCGCACCTTCGAGCTCACGATCCCGCGACCCGAAGGCGGAACGCAAGGCGCGAAGAAACCCGAGCAGCGCTACCATCCCGCCGCGAACCAAGTGCTGCGCCTCGAGCTCGAAGTCGAGCTCGACGGCCGCCCTCTCCGCGACCAGAGCTCCGCCTTCTCCTTCTCCGCGTGGACCCTCTCCTGGTGAAACCGAACGAACGGTGTCAGAGCGATGTTCTCCGCTTGCGGCATTCGCTGGTTCAACGGCTGACCCCGTTACCGCATTTGCTGATTCAACGGCTGACGCCGTTACCTCATTTTCTGGTTCAACGGCTGACGCCGTTGAGACCGAGCTCCGGCACCGCACGTTCGGTTACGAGGAGGAGGCCGTGAGCGATCGGTCGAGGAAGCTCTGGGGCTATCTGCTGTTCGCGGCAGCGGTCGGCGTCGCGCTGCTCGTCGTGCTGCGCCTGATGGGGGGCGACGACGAGGTGGTCTTGCGCGATCGGCCGGGGGCGCGGCCGGTGTATCTCGAGCGCGCGGTGGCGCAGCATGCGTTGGCGGTGACGAAGCGCGCAGGTGAGCTCTTGCTGCGCGAGGATGGGGCCTCGCGCGTGGAGGGCACGGCGCTCTTCAAGGTCGGGAACGAGGATTGGCTCGCGGCGTGCGCGCTGTTGCGCGCGTGCGAGCCGGCGCTGCGCGTCGTGGCGCTCGACGGGCAAGCGGGTGCTCGTCCCGCGAGCTCGCTCGAGAAGCTGCGATCGAGCGGTCCCGAGGTCGAGCGCGTGCGCGCGCGCTTCGCCTCCGCGGAGATGTTGCAGCGCGGCCGCGTGCCGGAGGAGTTGCGCGCGTTCCTCGACGATCTCGGCGCGCTGATCGCCGCGTTGCCCGCGGCGTCGGCGCCGTGACGCGGTGCTTCCTCTTCGCCGCCGGCTTCGTCGGCGCTTCGCGCACGCGGGACCACGCGATCAAGCAGGCGCACGAGCTCGGCTCCGAGGAGATCGCGCTGCTCGACGAAGTGCTGCGCGCGCTCCTCGCGCGTGGCGCACCCGCGAGCGAGGACTGGCGCGCGGCCCTCGTACAACCCGGCGGGGCGCAACTCTCCTTGCGCGGCCGCCGCGGACGCGACGCGGAGGAGCGGCCGACGTGGGTGATCTTCGGTCGCTTGGATGGTCCGCTGGATCCGCGCGCGCCTTGGAGCGCTCGCACCATCGTGGACGAGGGTGCCTGCGAAGCGCTGCCTGTGCCGCCGCCGCCGACGGTGGAGGATCCCGAGTACGAGAGCTTCTTCGCGCGCGCAAGAGAAGCAGGCCGTGCGTGGCGCATCGACGAACGCGATCCGCACGAGCGCGATGCCAAGACGCCCTGGCTCGCCGGCTTGCTCGCGCTGGCACTCGTGATGGCCATGGTCTCGCCGTGGCCCGCCTCCGCGCCGACGCGCCGCGTCGATCGCGGTGGTCCGGCGGTCGCGAATGAGAGCCTGGAGCAGGTCCTCGCGCGCGCCGTGAAGCAGGAGCGGGAGGAGCTGCGCGCGGAGCTGCGCCGGCTCGACGACCGCGGGATCTGGCGCTTCGGCCGCCGCGGTGAGCCCGAGGTCGAAGACCCGGACGCCGCCGGTCTGCAGCGCGCCGTGCGCGCGCTGCGCGCGGCCGTCGAGTCGGGCGACGAGCTCGCCGCGTTCTCGTGGGAAGCTCGGTACTGGCCGCGCGACGCACGCGGTCTGCGCATCGAGCCGCGTCTCGTGCTCCTCGGGTCGCGCACGCTCACCGACGAGGAACTCCGCGAGCTGCGCGCCTGGATCGCGCTCTTCCACGAACTCTATCTCCGCGGTGGCGCGACGGGTTAGCATCCCGCGACTCTCTACCCCGGAGCATCCCATGACGGCTGTGAAACCCCTGCAGCTGGGCGATATCGCCCCCGACTTCTCCACCGACACCTCGACGGGACCGATCCGCTTCCACGAGTGGGCGGGCGATTCGTGGGTGGTCTTCTTCTCGCACCCGAAGGACTACACGCCGGTCTGCACGACCGAGCTCGGGGAAGCTGCGCGGCGCTCGAAGGACTTCGCCGCGCGCAACGTGAAGATCCTGGCCCTCAGCGTCGACAGCGCGGAGTCGCACCGCGGCTGGCTGAAGGACATCGAAGAGACGCAGAAGGCGAAGATCGAGTACCCGATCGTTGCCGACGAATCGAAGCAGGTCTCGGCGCTCTACGGGATGATCCACCCTGCGCTCTCCGACACCTTCACCGTGCGCAGCGTCTTCTTGATCGATCCGAAGAAGAAGGTGCGCTTGATCCTCACCTACCCGATGACGACGGGCCGGAACTTCGACGAGATCCTGCGCTGCATCGACTCGATCCAGCTCACCGACAAGTACGCCGTGGCTACCCCGGTGAACTGGAAGGACGGCGGCGAGTGCGTGATCCCGCCGGCGATCAAGGACCCCGCCGAGATGAAGACGAAGTATCCGAAGGGCTGGCGCGAGCTGAAGCCCTACCTCCGCATGACGCCGCAGCCCAACAAGTGAGCCGAGGAGACCTGCGATGAGCCGCCGGCGCGTCGACGCGAGAACCACCTTCTTCGCGCTCGGCTGCGCCGGCGCGCTGCTTCCGGCGCTGCTCTCCGCACAGAGCGAGCCAGAACTCGATCGCGGCACGCGGATCGAGCTCGAGAGCGGCCTGCTCTGGCTGCCGCCCGGCTTCGCGCGCGAGCCGCAGCCCTACGCGCTGCAGATCCACTTCCACGGCGGACCCAAGCTCGCCGTCGAGGGCTTCGCGAAGGCGGAGCGGGGACCGCACGAGGTGCTGCTCGCGCTGCACCGCGACGGCTTCTCCAAGGTCTACGAGCAGGGTCTCGCCGACGAAGGCTGGCTCGAGGCGACGCTCGCGCGCGTCGACGCGGAGGTCGCGAAGTTCGCGCCGCGCGAGAGGGCCGCACAGATCTCGTTGAGCGCGTTCAGCGCGGGCTACGCCGCGGTGCGTTGCCTCCTGCGCCGCGAAGCGGATCGCGCGCGCATCCGCTCCGTCGAGCTCGCCGACGCGCTGCACGCGGGCTACGACGAACAGAAGCATCCGCTCGCGGAGCAGATGGCGCCGTTCGTCGCGTTCGCGAAGGACGCCGCGGCAGGGAAGAAGCGCTTCCTGCTCACGCACTCGGCGATCGTGCCGCCGGGCTACGCGAGTGTCGCGGAGTGCGCCGATGCGTTGATCGAAGCGCTGGGCCAGCGGCGCGTGCCGGACGAAGTCGAGGAAGGCGACGGGCTCCGGCGTCTCTCGCGTGCGACGCAGGGCGGCTTCGAAGTGCTCGGCTACGCGGGCGATCAAGCCGCGGATCACGTGCGGCATTTCCGGCGTCTCTGGCGCCCGCGGCCGATCATCGCGCCCGCGCCGACCGTCGACGAGGTGCTCGCGGCGAACGCGGCGCTCGTCGCGCGCTGCACGCGCCTCGCGCGGCGCCATGCGCATGCGTGGCTCGCGCATGCGGATCCGAAGAGCGGGCTCCTGCCGCGGACGCTCCGCGGCGATGCCTATTGGAACGCGCGCGACTGCGCCGCGGATAACCTCCCGTTCCTGGCGCTCACCGGCGAGATCCTGGGCGACGTGCATCTCCGCCGTTCCGCGCTCTTCCTCCTCGCGCAGGAGCAGAAGCTGACGAGCCGCGTCGGCGCCCTGCCCGACGACTTCGACTTCGCGACGCAGCGCTTCCGGCGCAAGGAGCCCGTGCGCGCCGAGCTCGTCTTCGGCGCTGCCGAGTACGCGAAGGACGGGCTCGCGCCGTGGTTCGAATGGACGGGTCCCGGGCCGTGGCTGGATCGCATGCAGGCGCTCGTCCGCGGCGTCTGGGACGGTGTCGAGACCGGGCTGCCCAGCGACGACGTCGAGGTGCTCGGCGATCTGCTGCAGGTCTGCGCGCGCCTGCATTGGTGGACCGGCGACGAGCGCTATGCGCAGTGGACCCTGCGCATCGCGGACGAGTTCCTCGTCGGTCAGCGCGATCTCCTCCTGCAAGGGAAGCAGATCGCGCTGCGCGATCACGGCTGCGAGGTGATCGGCGGGCTCGCGGAGGCGTACGTGCTCGCGGCGCATCGCGATCCCGCGCGCCGCGAAAGATATCGTCCGTCGCTCTACGCGCTGCTCGATCGGATCTTGGAGGTGGGGCGCGACGAGCGCGGGCTCCTCTTCGATGCCTTCGAGCCGCGGAGCGGCGCGCGCATCGGCGCCGGCTGGAGCGATGGCTACGGCTACGTCTACGACGCGTTCCTCTGCGTCGCGGAGCTGGATGGCGTCGCGCGCTACCGCGAGGCCGTCGCGCACGTGCTCGCGCATCTCGGCGAAGTCTCTTGTGCCAAGACGCCCGGCTTCGGCGGCGCCGACGGCCACGCCGATGCGATCGAGAGCGCGTTGAACCTCCTCGCACGCGTGCCCGAGCCGCGCGCCGCGGCGTGGATCGAGCGCGAGATGGGGGAACTCTGCGCGCTGCAGCGCGAGGACGGCGTGATCGAAGGTTGGTACGGCGACGGGAACTCCGCGCGCACGGCTCTGATGGTGGCGCTCTGGAAGACGCAAGGCGTCGCTCCCGAGCCCTGGCCTGAGGACCTCACCTCTGCCGCCGTGCGCGCCGAGGATGGCTCGTTGATCCTCGAGCTGCGCTCGCCCTGGGCGTGGCGCGGTGTCCTGCGCTTCGATCGCCCGCGGCATCGCGACGTGCAGCACCTGCCCTTCGATCTCGCGCGCATCAACCAGTTCCCCGAGTGGTTCACTGCGGAGCGGCACCTGCGCTACGCAGTGCGCGGGCTCGACGAAGGCGGAGCCGAGCGCGAGCTCAGCGGAGCAGCTCTCTGGCGATTGCCCTTGGTCCTGAAGCCGGGCGAGACGCGACGGATCCATGTGCGAACGCTCGATCGCGCGCCGCTGCGCGCGGCGGCCTATCGCGCGAGCGATGCTGCCGAAGCGCGTGCCTGGCAGGGGAGTTTGCGAGAAGAGATGCGCGCGTTGCTGAGGCTGCCGAAGCGCGCGGACGCGTTCGATGCGCGACGGCTGCACACGGAGCTGGTCCTCGGAGACGGCATCGATGTTCCCGATCTCAAGTTCTTGAAGCCGGGGACGTATGAGCTCGAAGAGCTCGAGCTCCAGAGCACGCCCGCGCGGCGCATGAAGGTGCTGCTGACGACGCCGATGGACCGCCCCGGCCCGTTCCCGGCGGTCGTGTGCATCCACGGCCACGGCGGTACGCGACGTTCGCCCTACGATGCGCGCACGGTGTATCGCGGCTTCGCGGATGCGCTGGCGCGCGCGGGCTTCGTCACCATCGCCGTCGACGTCGGTCAGCACGAGATCTACGAAGCCGGCGGTACGCTGCTCGGCGAGCGCCTGCACGATCTCGTCCGCTGCGTCGATTACCTGGCGCAGCAGGAGAACGTCGATGCGCAGCGCATCGGCTGCGCCGGCCTCTCGCTCGGCGGCGAGATGGCGATGTGGCTCGGCGCGCTCGACGAGCGGATCGCGGCGACGGTGAGCTGCGGCTTCCTCACCACGATGGACCAGCTCGAGCAGGGACATTGCCTCTGCTGGAAGCTGGAGGGGCTGCGCGAGCGCGTCGACTTCGCCGACCTCTACGCGCTCACCGCACCCCGTGCGCTGCAATGCCAGAACGGGCTCGCCGAGCCTCCGCAGGACTTCTGCGTGCCGCTCGCGCGTGAGGCGATGGCCGAGATCCGCCGGACCTACGCCGATCTCGGCGCGCGCGAGCGCTGCGAGCTGCACGTGCACGACGGCGGGCACGTGGTGGATGTCGAGGCCACGCTCGCGTTCCTGCGGCGCGAGCTCGGCGCCGCAGGGCGCTGAGCTCGCGGCTCAGGCGTTCCCGAGCAGCACGGCCAGATAGGCCACGTACATCCCGAGCAGCAGCGCGCCCTCGCCGCGTGAGACGCGCGAGCCGATGTAGCAGATGGGCACGCAGACGAGCGCCGAGAACACCATCACCGGCAGATCGAAGTGCAGCGCGGCGGGGGCGACCGGGACGCCGTTCGGCGCGACGACGCTGGCGATGCCGAGCACGCCGAGCAGGTTGAAGAGGTTGCTGCCGATCACGTTGCCGACGGCGATGTCGCGCTCGCCCTTCAGCGCGGCGATCACCGAGGTCGCGACCTCGGGCAACGAAGTGCCCGCGGCGACGATGGTGAGGCCGATCACGAGCTCGCTGGCACCCAAGGCGGCCGCGAGGGCGCTCGCGCCATCGACGAGCCAGCGCGAGCCGAGCACGAGCACGGCCAGGCCGGCCACGATGAGCAGCAGATCTCGCGCGAGCGGAGGTTGGCGCGCGGCGGGGGTGGCGTACTCGGCGGCGTATTGCTGCTGCACGGCGCGAGGCTCTCGCTTCGCGGTCGCGACGCAGAGGACGAGGTAGGCGACGAGCCCCGCGCAGAGGAGGGAGCCCTCCACGCGATCGATCGCGCCATCCTGGGCGAGGAACCAAGCGACGAGCGAGACCGCGGCCATCAGCGGCACGTCGATCACGATCAGCTTCTGCTGTACGGCGAGCGGGGTGATCAACGCCGTTCCGCCGAGGATGAACAGGATGTTGAACAGATTGCTGCCGACGACGTTGCCGAGCGCGATGTCGCCGCGGCCCGAGAGCGCCGCGGCGACGCTGGTGGCGATCTCGGGCGCGCTGGTGCCCAGCGCCACGAGCGTCAGTCCGACGATGAGCGGGGAGATCCCGAAGCGAGCGGCGATGCTGGAGGAGCCGCGCACGAGCGCGTCGCCGCCCACCGTCAGCAGCGCGAAGCCTGCCAGGAGCTGGACGAAGGTCAGGACATCCATGGTCGAGGCGTTCGCTCAAGCGTGCGCGATGAGCCAGCCCAGATACGCGGCATACCCGCCGAGCAGCACGCAGCCCTCGGGGCGCGAGATGCGTTTCCCGGTGAAGAAGATCGGCAGGCAGATCGCCGCCGCCGCGAGCATCACCGGCATGTCGAAGGAGAGCGCCGCGGGGGCGACCGGGACGCCGTTCGGGGCCACGGCGCCGGAGATCCCGAGCACTCCGAGCAGGTTGAAGATGTTGCTGCCGACGACGTTCCCGACCGCGATGTCGCGCTCGCCGCGGTAGGCCGCGATGAGCGAGGTCGCGACCTCGGGCAGCGAGGTTCCCGCCGCCACGATGGTGAGGCCGATCACGAGCTCGCTCGCTCCGAGCGCCTTGGCCATCACGACGGCTCCATCGACGAACCAGCGCGAGCCGAGCACCAGCAAGCCGAGGCCGGCGACGATGAAGACGAAGTCCTTCCAGAGCGGAGCGCGCTTCTGCTCTTCGGTGCCGAATTCCTGCGCGTACTCCGCCTGAACCGCCGCGGGCTCCTTCTTGGATGTGGAGATGCAGAGCACGACATAGGCCAGGAGTCCCCCGGCGAGCAGCAGACCCTCCGGGCGGTCGATCGAGCCATCGCGCGCCATCCACCATGCGAGGCCCGACACCGCAACCATGAGCGGCACGTCGATCTTGATCAACTGCTGCTGGACCACGAGCGGCGTGATCAGCGCGGAAGCGCCCAGGATGAACAGCACGTTGAAGCTGTTGCTCCCGACGACGTTGCCGAGGGCGATGTCACCGTTTCCAGCGAGCGCCGCGGACACGCTGGTCGCCATCTCCGGTGCGCTGGTGCCGAAGGCGACGATCGTGAGGCCGATCACGAGAGGTGAGAGTCCGGCGGTCGCGGCGAGGCGCGAGGCGCCGCGGACGAGCCACTCGCCGCCGAAGGTCAGCAGGGCGAGGCCGGCGACGAGCAGGCCGAGGGAGGTGAGATCCATGCGTGAAGCGGAAGCTCGCTGGTGGGGGCCGAGACCTTATCCGCGCACAGGACCTCGAGGAAGCGCTGGATGGCGAGCCGAGAGCGACGGGCGTGCCCTCCACGACCGGGCGCGCTCGGTCGCGGGTGATTTCCGGTTTCCCCGAGGGATGCGGCCGCCGCGGCGTGATGTGCGCGCCTCACCGCCTCCGCAGCTCCGTCGCTGCGTGCAGGTCGGTTCGTCCCGCCTCTCTCGGCCCACCGGAGGAGACCATGCGTCTCGATTGCCGTGCGCTCTTCTTGACCTGCGCCCTCGCGTTGCCCGGCTTCGCGCAGGAGTCGATCTTCGTTCCCCTGAGCGGCGTGACCGATCCGCTGCGCGGGCGGCTCTTCTCGGGGACGCTCACGAGCTGGCAGATCGAGGATGCCGGCGGGACGCCGGTCCATCCGGTGGGGAACCCCGCGCTCTTCGTTCCCGGCGTGAAGGTCTCGAAGGGCTCGGCGAGCTTGCTGCTCTCCGGCGTGCCGTTGCAGGTGTTCCAGCAGTCGGGCCTGCGGCTGCGCCTGGGGCATCAACAAGGCCAGATGGTCACGAGCTTCCCCTTCGCCGCGTACTCGGCGGGCGGGACGCCGGGGCCCGTGGGGCCTGCCGGGCCGGCGGGACCGGTCGGGCCCGCGGGTCCGCAAGGCGCCACGGGACCTCAAGGCGATCGCGGGCCCGTCGGGCCGGCGGGGCCGCAGGGGGCCGCGGGTCCCGCGGGTCCTACGGGGCCGGCGGGAGCGACCGGGCCCGCGGGTCCGCAGGGGCCGCAGGGACCGCAAGGTCCGCAGGGGCCGGCGGGGCCGACGTTCAACGGCGGAACCATCACCAACGATTTGATCGTGCGCAAACCCAATCCGACGTTCGTCATCGGGACGACGACGGACGAGGAGGGCACCATCTGGCTCGGCAACAGTGCCCATGGGATGAACCGGCGCTATCTCGGGCAGAACAACGCCGTGGGCCTGTTCACCACGGCGGGCAGGCTCTTCCTCTCCTCGCGAGGCTCGGCCAACTACGACCTCGCCATCAACAACGGCAGCGTCGGCATCGGCGAACAAAACCCCGCCGGCAAGCTCGACGTTCGTGGCGCCGTCCACATGGGCGACACGCAGGGCTTTGGGAATGTGATGGTCAACGCGCGCGTTGATGCAGCGAACACGGCCGTGAGCTATGCGTTGATCGCGAGGAACGAAGCGACCAGCGGACCCGAGCACGGGATCGTCGCGACGACCCTCTCTTCGAGCGGCACGGCGATGCTCGCGGAAGGCAATTCCGCTGCCACCGGCACCAAGAGCTTCGTGCAGCCTCATCCCGCGGACGCTGCGAAGGAGATCCGCTTCGTCTGCTTGGAAGGCAACGAGTCCGGCACCTACTTCCGCGGCACCGGCCGCTTGACCGGCGGCTACGCCGTCATCGAGGTGCCCGCGGACTTTCGCATGGTGAGCGAGTCGACCGGACTCACCGCGCAGGTCACGGCGATCGGCCAGCCGGCGGCACTGTGGCTGGAGTCCCTCTCACTCGAGCGCATCGTCGTTCGGGGGACTGCCGATGCGGAGTTCCACTACTTCGTGAACGGCGTTCGTCGCGGCTACGCAAAATACGAGACGATCCAGGAGAACTCGGGCTATCGGCCCCGCGTGCGCGGCGTTCCGTTCGGCACGCAGTACCCGCAGGAGATCCGTGACCTGCTCGTGGCGAACGGCATCTTGAACCCCGACTACACGCCGAACGAAGCAACGGCGGCGCGGCTGGGTTGGAAGCTCGAGGATCCTGCGCCGGCTCCGCCGGCCGAAGTCGAGCGACGCTGAGCGGGCTGCTCGTCTCCGCTCGTGCTCCGCTCGGCCGATCGAGCGGACGAGGAGGGAAGCGCGCTCAGCGCTTCCCTCCGGCGTTCCGAGCCAGCGACGCGTCCCAGACCAGGATGCGACCTTGCTCCGAGAGCGCCGCGAGGGCGTCGCCATTCGTGCTCCAGCGCACCTTCATCAATGCCTCGGCGGCCTGCAGCGTCAGGAGCAACGCGCCTCCATCGACGTCCCACAGCCGCAGCGTCCGGTCGTGCGCTACCGAGGCGAGGCGCGTGCCGTCCGGCGACCAAGCGAGGTCGGTGACCTGCGTTCCATGGCCCGAGAGGCGCTCGGTGAAGGCGCGCACGCGGAGATCGAAGAGTTGGATCGCGCCGCTCTGCGTTCCCAACGCGATCACGCCGTCCTGGGAGCGGATCCCCAAGGCACTCGCTCCGAGGAGCTCCGCAGGCACCGTGAAATGCGCCTTCCGCTCGGGCTCCGATGCGTCGGTCGATAGCCCTCGCTCCACGAGCTCGCCTCCGATCAGCTGCCAGAGCGCGAGCCCGTCCGGCGCGAACGAGACGGGGCCGCAGCGCTCCTCGGTGCGCCAGGTGCGCAGGCAACGCGTCGGCCCCGCGGTGTCCCAGAGGCCGAGCTCGTAATCGCCGACGGTGACGAGGTGTGGCGCGTTGGGATGCCACGCGAGCTGCAGGCTCGCCATCGGGATCTCGCCGAGGCTCGCGCCGGAGTCGACCTCCACCAGCTCGACGTGCTGGTCGGAGGCGAACGCGAGGACGCGGCCGTCGCTGCTCGGCGCGGGGATCGACGCTCGAGCGATGGTCGCGCCCTGCAGCGTTCCGTCCGAGCTCCAGCGCTGCACGCCTTCGCGCGTCGAGACCCAGAGCTGCTCGAGCTGCGGCTGCCAGGCCAGTCCGAGGGAACGATAGGGACCCGGGCGGGTGCGTCGGCCGTACTGTCGGAACGAAGGAGGCGAGCCGAGATCCCAGAGGTGCAGGACGCCGCGCGAGCTCGAGGCGTAGACGCGAGCTCCGCTCGGATCGATGCGGGCGCCGGTGGTGTTCCCGTCGATCCCGCGCAGCACGCGTTTCGGCGGCGCATCGAGCATCGCGGAGGAGGCGAGCAAGGTCTCGACCTCCCAAACCAGAATGGTTCCGCCGTTGCACGTCAACGCTAGCTTCCGCCCCTCCGCGTCGAAGTCGAGCTCCAGCGGCTCACGTCCCTGCAAGTCCACCTCGGCGACCATCTCTCCGCGCTCGACGTCGAAGATACGCAGGCGCTTCTCCGCGGCCATCGCCAACATCCGCCCCGCGGGATGCCAGGCCAGCGCTTGGACCCACCGCGAAGCGCCGCGGGAGAAGCTGCGCGAGCTGCGGTCGGCGAGCTCGAGGACGCGTGCTTGGCCCTCGCGATCCTCGAACGCGAGCCGCGATCCGTCCGGAGAGAAGGAGAAGCGACACAGCGTCCGCAGCATGCTCGGTGCGCGCCACAGCACCTCGCTCGTGCGCCAGGAGAAGAGCACGAGCTCACCGGAGTGCATGGCGATCGCGGCGACGTCCTGCGTGGGATGCAGCGCTAGGCCGGCAACGTCCGGTTCCTCGAAGCGAGCGGAGATCTGCCAGGTGCTCGCGTCGAGGAAGTGCGCACCCCAGGAGACCAGCCCCAAGAAGCGGCCGTCGGCGCGCCAGCTGAGCTGGGCACACTTGATGTCCACGGCGCGCGCTGGATCCCAGCGCTCCTCCTCGCGATCGAAGAACTGGACTCGTCCCCCTCCCGCCGCGATCCACTTGCCTCCGGGTTGCACCGAGATCTGGTCGAGCGAGGCATCGGCCCCGGGAAAGCCGCGAGCCACGTCTCGCGCGGCGCTGCGTAGGAAATCCCATTCCCAGCTCTGCGGTGGGCCGAGATCCATGTTCCGCTCGCGTTGCTCCACGAGATGCTGGAGCTCGGCGAAGCTGCCCGTGTCCTCGTGGGCGCGAAACGCCGCTTGCAGCTCCGCTCGATCGAGCTGACGAGCGAGCTCGAGCGCGCGCGAGCGCAGATCGAAGTGCAGCGTCGCTTCGCGTGTCGCGCGCTGCTCGAGCTCCGCGCCCTGACGGCGGAAGATCTCGGCAGCGATGGTCGCGCCGATCGCGAGCGCGAGCACGCAGAGGACCAGAGCCGAAGTGATCGCGCCGAGCACGGGATTGCGACGCTGCCAGCGCCACCAGCGCTCGAGGACCGAGGGGCGCCGCGAGTGGATCGGCCGATCGGCGAGGAAGGCCTCGAGATCGGCGGCGAGCTCGGCGGCCGTCGTGAAGCGCTGGCGGGGATCGAGCTCCATCGCGCGCAGGACGATGGTGTCGAAGTCGCGCGGTACTCCTGCGCGGCGCTCGCGCAGCGGGGGAACGCGTTCCCCGCCCGTGCGCGTCTTCCGCTCGCGCGGCTCCGACGGTCGCAGTCGCGCCGCCCAGTCGTAGAGCGTCGCGCCGAGCGCGTAGAGGTCCGCCGACGCATCGCCCGAGCCGCGGAAACACTCGGGCGCCATGTAGCGCAGCGTCCCCAGGATGCCGCTCGAGAGGCTGCGCTCGTCGTCCTCGATCCGCGCCAAGCCGAAGTCGCTGAGGTACGCGGTGCCGCTCTCGTCGATCAGGATGTTGCCGGGCTTCACGTCGCGGTGGAGGACCCCTCGCGCGTGCGCATAGGCGAGCGCCGAGGCGATCTCGAAGCCGACCCGAGCGATCGCGCGGCATTCCGCGTGCGACGCCGGGGCGGAGGGCTCGCGGCGTGAGAGCTCCTCGATGCGCTTCGAGAGCGGCTCGCCCACGACGAGCTGGAGCGCCATGTAGGGCACGGCGTTCTGCTGCCCGAACTCATAGAGCTGCACGATGTGGCTGTGGTGCAGCCGCGCCGCGGCGCGCGCTTCGCGGCGGAAGCGGCGCAGATGCTCCTCGCTCGAGATCAGGGCGGGCGAGATGAGCTTCAGCGCGACCGTGCGATCGAGCTCGGGCTGCCGCGCTTCGTAGACGACGCCCATGCCGCCGCGCCCGAGCTCGCGCGAGAGCACGAATGCCCCGAAGCGCGTCCCTTCGCGGCGCTCGGGAAGCAGAGGCTGCGGCGCCGAGGTGGCGGCGACCCCGGACGAAGGCTCGGCAGGGGCTGACGCGGCGTGCGCCTCCGCGCCGCGCTTCGAGTCGCGGTTGCGATTCTCGTAGTCGAGCTGCAGCTCGAGGAGGTGGGCCAGGAGCGCCGGGCGCGCTTCCTCTCGAACGAGACCCAGGTAGTCGTCGATGCGGGGATCCGAGCCTTCGCGGACCGCGGCTTCGAAGCGATCGCAGATCGGATCGATCTCACGCAGGTAGCCGGCTCCGGGCTTCGCCACCACGCGCGGCTCACTCGCTCCACTCGAGCCGGATCAGGCCGAGGTAGCGCTCGATCGTCTTCACCGAGCGCTCCAGGCGCTCGGCGATCTCCGGGTTGGTGAAGCCCTGCAGGCGGAGCAAGGCCACGTCGCGCAGCTTGGGCTCGAGCCTCTCGATCAGCTCGTCGCAGGTGGCGGACCAGTCGGCGAGCACGCGCTGGTCCGAGAGCCCTTGGAACGGCAGGGGGCCTGACTCGCCGACACCGAGCGCGGATTCCCCGACTTCGGGTCGGCAGGTGCGGCGCCGCGCGGCGTTGGAGGCCTTGCGGATCGTGATCGTCGCGAGCAGCCGCCACAGGTCGTTCCGGCTCTCGAGCCGGTCGAAGCGGCCGGCTTCGACCCCGGCGCAGAGCGCGCGCAGCGCGCTGGACGCGACATCCTCGGCGTCGTGCTCGCGGCGGAGGGGAGCGGCGATGCGCGCCCGCGCGAGGCGACAGCACTGCTCGAAGTACTGCTGCCAGAGGCGCTCCGCAGCTTCGCCTTCTCCACGCTCGAGGTGGACCAGCCAGTTCGTGATGGCTTGATCTAGCGCCATGCAGAACGCGGAGGGGGGGGACTCGGTTGGCGCGATCTCGACCCCCAACGCAGGAACCGATCCCTCGAGGGGATCCGCTGTCTGCCGCGATGGCCAAGCGCGACTCGCGTCGCTCGATCCGGCCGTCGCGAGGGGCACCGCGATGCAGCTCGAGAATACCCCCTGGCACGAGGGGCTGGGAAGCGCGGTGAGATTCGCCCCACTTTGCGCGTTCGTGGGGTAACGAGATCCAGATACGCACCAAGACGTAGCCGGGGAGCCGCACCGGCGTGCGGCGCCCCGGCTCTGATCGCGGCGACGGGCGTAGCTCGGCGAGCGGCCCGTCGGGAGCGCGCTGCTTCAGCGCGACGCGCTCGCCCGCTTCGCGAGGCGCTGGCAGAGGGTCTCGATCAGCGCTTCCATCCCGAGACCGCCGCCGATCGTGAGCCAAGCCACCTTGCCCTGCGCATCGACGATGACGAGGGTCGGGATGCCCTGCACCTTGTAGGCCTCGTTGTTCGCGCGCGTCTCGGCGATGCCGCAGACATAGGCGAGGCCCATGTCGGCGGAGAACTTCGCGACGTGCGCGGGGTACTTGTCGCCCTCGATCTCCTCCTTCGCCACGGGGGCCTGCTTCGCCCAGTCGTAGCCCGGGCGGCCGTCCTTCCAGCAGAGCCCGAGGAACTGCACGCCGTGGGGAGCGAGGCGCTCCTGCGCCTTCGAGAGCCCCGGCATCACCGCGCGGCAGGGCGGGCACCAGGTCTGCCAGAAGTCGAGCACCGCGACCTTGCCCTTCAGCGCGGCGAGGCCCGCGAAGCCTTCGTGCTCGGCGCCCTTCGGACCGATCCAGGTCTGGATCCCGATCTCGGGCGCGGCGGTTCCGACCAGCGTGCGCTTCGACTCGTATTGGTAAGCGCTGCGCTCGTCGCCGCCGTGCGCGTCGGCGTAGCCATCGAAGAGCGCGCGCGATTCGTCGTACGCGCCGCGCGCGGCGAGGATCGCCGCGGCGATGTCGAGCGACTTCAGGCCGCCCTTACCCGCGGCTTCGGCGGCATCCTTCGCCAGCTTCAGCGCTTCGTCGTCCTTGCCGGCTCCGAAGAGCGCGATGGCCTTCGCGCCCCCGAGGCGCTTCGCGCTCTCGGCCGGGAGACCGGCTTTCTCGAGCGCCTGGCACGTCGCGAGCACGGCCTCGGCGTTTCCGCCTTCGAAGCCGTGCTCGATGGCCTTGTCGATCAGGCTGCGGAGCATGGGCGAGCCATCGGCCTCGACCAACAGCTTCGCGAGCTCGTCGTTCAGCGCGCCGGCGAGGTGCTTCTCGGCGAACTGGTTCGTCTGTGCCATCAGCTCGCGCGAGAGCTTTTGCAGCTCGGCGCGCTTCTCGGGCTCGGCCGGCGGGGCCTGGCGCATGCCGCCGAGCTTGCCGGCGAGCTCCTTCAGCTTGGCGAAGTCCTCGGCGGGCGTCTGTGCGCCCAAGCCGGTCCCGAGCGAAGCGAGAGCCAGCGCCGCGTAACGCATCTTCCGAATCATGTCGACCTCCGTTGCTCCGGGCGCGGAGGGGCAGTTCGCGCGCGCGAGAGACGGGGAACGCTACTCCTTGGAGCGCTGCGGCACCAGCGATCGGCATCGATGATGGCTCGCGAGGTCGGAGCCCCCTTCCCTCTTGTGCGCATGGTGCGCCTCGTCATGGGGCGGCAGAACCGCGGCGATCCACAGACCCGCTCCAAGGGGCCTCCGCCCGGCCCGCCTGCCCCGCGCGCCTCCGCAGCTCATGAAGTTTCGCACCATCATCGAGCCCTTCCGCATCCACAGCGTGCAGAGCCTGAGCATGCCGAGCGAGGAAGAGCGCGAGGCCGCGTTGCAGCGCGCGGGGCTCAATCTCTTCGGTCTGCACGCGGACGAAGTCGTGATCGACTTGCTCACCGACTCGGGCACGGGGGCCATGTCGGCGAAGCAGTGGGCCGGCATGCTCGACGGGGATGAGTCGTATGCCGGAGCGCGCTCGTTCTACCGCTTCCAAGACGCGGTGCAGGAGCTCACCGGCTATGCCGAGGTGATCCCGACGCACCAGGGCCGCGCCGCCGAGCGCATCTTGTTCGAGACCTTGCTGCAGCCCGGGCAGTGCGTGCCGAACAACACGCACTTCGACACGACGCGCGCCAACATCGAGGTCACGCAGGCGGAGGCGCTCGACCTCGGGATCGCCGAGGGGCGCGATCCCGCGTTGCTGCATCCCTTCAAGGGCAACGTCGATCTCGCAGCGCTGGAGCGCGTGCTCGAGGAACGCGGCCGAGCGCGTGTGCCGCTGGTGATGACGACGGTGACGAACAACTCCGGCGGCGGCCAGCCCGTCTCGCTCGAGAACCTGCGCGGCGTCTCCGCGCTCTGCAAGCGCTACGGCGTGCCGTTCTTCCTCGACGCGTGCCGCTTCGCCGAGAACGCGTGGTTCGTGAAACAGCGCGAGCCCCTCCAGGCGCAGCGCAGCGTGAAGGAGATCGCGCAGGAGATGTTCTCGCTCGCCGATGGCTGCACGATGTCGGCGAAGAAGGACGGCCTCGCGAACATGGGCGGCTTCCTCGCGATGAACGACGGCGAGCTCGCGCAGCGCTGCCGCAATCTGCTCATCTTGACCGAGGGCTTCCCGACCTACGGCGGGCTCGCGGGCTACGACTTGGAGGCGATCGCGCAGGGCTTGAAGGAGGTCGTCGACGAGGACTACCTCCGCTATCGCATACGCTCGGTCGCCTATCTCGCGGAGAAGGTGAACGCCGCCGGCGTGCCCACGCTCCAGCCGCCGGGCGGGCACGCGGTCTACATCGACGGCAAGGCGCTGCTGCCGCACGTCCCGCCGAGCCGCTATCCCGCGCAAGCGCTCGCGATCGCTCTCTACCGCAGCGGCGGGGTGCGCGGCTGCGAGATCGGCTCGGTGATGTTCGGGAAGGCGCTGCCGGGTGGCGGCGAGCAACCCGCCGCGATGGAGCTCGTGCGACTCGCGTTCCCGCGCCGCACCTACACGCAGAGCCACATCGACTACGTGGCCGAAGTGGTCATCGAAGTGGCGGAGCGCGCGAGAGAGCTGCGTGGGCTCCGCATCGCGAGCGCGCCGCCGTGGCTGCGCCACTTCACGGCGCGCTTCGAGGAGCTCTGAGCGCGGCGCTGCCTGCGCCGCGCTCCTTCGTTCACTGCCGCACGCGCCGCAGCGCCTCCAGCGTCTCGCGCACGAGGATCTGGTTCTGCTGCTTCTGGCGCACGACGAGCAGGTCGCCCCAGAACGCGATCGCGGTCTCGAGCTCGTCCCAGGAGCTCGGGCTCACCGCTTGGCGCAGCATGTCGATGAGCTGATGGCCGCGCTCTTCGCGCTGCGCGGGATCGTCGGCGGCGACGAAGTCCCCGATCTCGAAGACCTCCACGCGGAGCTCGGGCTTGGTGGTGAAGTAGAGCTCGCCGGAGCGAAGCTCGAGATGTGCGCCCGTGGTCTGCGCGAGGCGCGTCAGGGCCTCGCGCAGCGGCGTTCCTTCGACGACGAGGCTGATCTCCGGGCTCGACTCCAGGACGTCCGCGTCGAAGTGCACGGCGAGTCCTTGCTTCGAGAGCACATCGCGTACTTCCTCGATGTTCTGGCCGTCGAAGCAGAAAGAGCAAGGCTCCTCGAGGCGGGTTTCCAGCGCGAGCTCGGCGGGCGTGCGCGCTGCTTGCGGACGCGCGCCGCGCGCGGCGAGGAGCTCCAGGAACGCCTGGACGCGGCGGTGCTGTCGATCCGTCTGGCGCACCACGAGCGCCTCGCGCCACGCCGAGAGCGAGACGCGCTCGTTCTCGTTCCAGGACGGATCGGTCGCCCCGATCTGGATCACGAGCTCCTGGAGCTGCATCAGGCGCTCGCTGAGCTGCTCCTCGCTCGCGGCGGACCCGATCAGCGGCGCCACCTTGTAGAAGCGAAGATCGGTGCTGAACGCGTTCGAGCCGCGAGGCGCGATCAGGACCGCGCCGCCCTCGAGCTCCCAATGCAGGTCGTGCTCCTTCGTCAGGCGGTCGAGCATATGATCGAGCGTGTCCTCGCCGCGCAGCGTGAGCTCCAGCGCGCCGTAGTCGTTCTCGACCTGTGGATGGACGGCGATCGGGCAGCCGGAGAGCTTCGCGAGCACTTGTGCGATCTCGGCGAGCGGAGCGTTCTCGAACGCCGCGCTCGCGCGCGTCGTGCGCACCTTCTCGGCCAGCGGCGCTTGCCACGCCGGAGCGGGGAGCTGGCGCACGACTTGGATGGCGGCGGCGGAGTCCTGCGACGCGAAGGCCGAGGGCTCTGCGGGCAGCACGAGCTGCGCTTGCTCGGCGGCCTGCGTCATGCCGAGCCAGGAGAACGCGCTCAGTGCGGCGAGCGCGGGGAACCAGATGAGGGGACGAGTGGGTTGGCGATGCATCACGGTGCGAATCCTCCGTTGAAGCTCCCGAGCACCGGAGAGGGCGCCGGCCGTGGGAGAAGTGCGCGAGACGTGGGGGTGCGAGATCGAGAGGCGCAGCAGCGTCGCGGCGTAGCGCGTCGAGGCGGTGCGCGTGCCGCGCTGGAGCGCGGCGAGATCGCAGAGCTCCTCCTGCGTGCTGCGGAGCTGCCGCAGCGCCAGGTGGAGCACTGGGTGGAACCAGAACGCGCAGCCGATCGCGTGCAGCGCCCACTGGCGCGGCACGTCGCGGCGGCGCACGTGCGCGAGCTCGTGCGCGAGCACGGTGCGGAGCGCGTTCCGTCCGAGCGCGCGCCAGGTCGGGTCCGGCAGCGCGATGCGCGGCGCGATCCAGCCGCTGAGGCACGGCGCCTGCGTCGCGCGCGTCGCCACGAGGCGCGGCGGCGCGGCGACGCCGAGCGTGCGCGCGGTCGCGGCGTAGAGCGAGAGGACGCGCGGATCCTCGATCGGGGCTGCGGCGCGCAGCGCGCGGCGGAAGCGCGTCTCGCGGAAGCAGCCGATCGTCCAGAGCAGCGCGGCGATGCCGAGCCAGAGCGCGAGACAGAGTTCGAGGATGGCCGCGTTCGTGCTCGGCGTCGCGGGCGCCGGCTCGGGCGGTGCCGCGGCGGAGAGGGCGATCGTCGCGGGAGCGACGGAGGTCGTCTCCAGGGGCGCTGGGGCGGCGTCGGCGGTCGGGCTCGGAGCTTCCGTGGCGCGCGCGCCGACGCGTTCGGCGGGCTTCCAGATCGTGCTCAGCCACTGCGAAGCGGCGTCTTGCTCGAGGCGCGGCGCGCTCGGCAGCACTTCTTGCGGCAGCGGCTGCGGCACGAAGAGGCGCAGCACGACGAGCAGCCAGAGGCAGTAGCGCCAGCGCGGGCCCAGATGTTTGCCGAGGGCCGTGGTGACGAGCAGCACGCCCACGCCCAGCCACGCGAGATCGAGCGACGTGCGGACGAGCCAGTCGATCAGCGCGGCGGAGAGCTCGGGGGAGAGGATCATCGCCCGCCCTCCTCGCTCTGCTTCTCCTGCAGCAGGCGCCGGAGCTCCTTGATCTCGTCGGGCGAGAGCTTGGTGCTCTTCACGAAGTGCGCGAGCATCGGGCTCGCCGAGCCGCGGAAGACGCGCTGCAGGAAAGAATCCGCCTCCGCGCGCACGACGCGCTCACGCGTCAGGCGCGCCGAGTAGAGGTAGCGCTTCCCTTCGAGCTCGTAGCGCACGGCGCCCTTCTGCAGCAGCCGGCGGAGCAGCGTCTTCACGGTGCCCTCCGTCCACGAGCGCTGGGAGGCGAGGGCCGCGTGAACCTCCTGCGCCGAGACCTTGGCGCGCGTCCACACGACCTCCATCACTTCCCACTCGGCCTCCGAGATCGTCGGCAGCTCCGGCATGGCGCGAATCTCCGTGCGCGTCCCGGCCGGCGGCGCGCCCCGAGCGCGCGCCGACCGAAGACAAGTGTGTTTGAGAATACACATGTCTTCGGTTTGGGTAACCCCCCGCGTGCACTTTTCGGTCGCGACCAGGTGCGCGTGGGCGCCGTGGCCGGCGCGCGCTGTCCCTCGAGTGGCACTTTGGCTAGCCTTCCGCGCCGCCTCGCCGGAGCTCCCGTCCACCCATGAATCGCCTGCTCGCCCTCTCGATCGTCTTCGCCATGCTCGGCGGCATCGCCGTCGGCTGGGGTTGTCACACCTATCTCGACGCGTGGTGCGGCGCGGGCACGGCGAAGGAGGTCGCCGGCTGGTTCAAGCTCGTGACCGACGTGTTCCTGCGCATGATCAAGATGATCATCGCGCCGCTAGTCTTCTCGACCCTGGTCGCGGGCATCGCGCACATGGAGGGGGCGGGCGCGGTCGGGCGCATCGGGGTGAAGACCCTGCTCTGGTTCGTGATGGCCTCGATCGTCTCGCTGACGATGGGGCTCCTACTCGTGCACCTGCTGCAGCCGGGCGTCGGGCTCGGGCTGACGCTACCGACCGCCGCGGATGTCGCCGCGGCCGGTGCGAAGATCGACGGCGGGAAGCTCACGATCCGCGAGTTTCTGATGCACGTCTTCCCCTCGTCGATCATCGATGCGATGGCGCGGAACGAGATCCTGCAGATCGTGGTGTTCTCGATCTTCGTCGGCGTCGCGGTGGCCTCGCTCGACGACGCCGCGCACCACGTCGTGCACCTCGCCGATCAGGTCGCCTCGATCATGCTCAAGGTGACCGGCTACGTGATGCTCTTCGCGCCGGTCGCGATCTTCGCGGCCCTCGCGCAGGCGATCACCGAGCACGGCCTCGGCATCCTCGGCACCTACGCGCAGTTCGTGGGCGGCTTCTACTTCTCGCTCGCGTTGCTCTGGGTGGTGCTGATCGGAGCCGCGTCGCTCTTCGTCGGCAAGCGCGCGCTCGAGCTCCTCGGGCTGATCCGGGGGCCGCTCCTGCTCGCCTTCTCGACGGCGAGCTCGGAGGCCGCGTATCCGCGGACCCTCGCGCAGCTCCAGACCTTCGGCGTCTCGAAGAAGGTCTCCAGCTTCGTCCTGCCGCTCGGCTACTCGTTCAACCTCGACGGCTCGATGATGTACTGCACCTTCGCGACGCTCTTCATCGCGCAGGCGTACGGCGTCTCGATGTCGATCGGCGAGCAGCTCACGATGCTCTTCCTGCTGATGATCACCTCGAAGGGCATGGCGGGTGTTCCGCGCGCCTCGCTCGTCGTGATCGCCGCGACGTTGACCTACTTCCAGCTCCCCGAGCAAGGTCTGCTGCTGATCCTCGCGGTGGACTTCCTGCTCGACATGGGCCGCTCGGCGACGAACGTCGTCGGGAACTCGGTGGCGTCCGTCGTCGTCGCGCGCTGGGAAGGCGAGCGGGTGGATCTCGCGCCGGAGCAGCGAGCGGCGGCGGGATAGCGACTCGCGGCGCGCGACGATGACGGCGGAGAGCGCGAGGTCCCGGACCGCGCGCTGGTCTGGAGCGCCGGCCGCAAGCGCGCGGTCCGAGTCCGCAGTTGCGACGGGATCGGGCCGCGGAACGCGAGAGCTCGCAGCGCACGCTTTCCTCGCGGCGGCAATTCCTGCAGAGATACGGGGGCGCTTCGATCTCCGCGGCCACGCCTTCGGCGCGCCGCGCGAGGTCTCGAGGCCTGGTTCCGCGTCTCGTTCCTCCCGTTCTCGCAGGTCTCGCCCATGCCGTGGTCGATGCTCCTCTCCTTGCTTGCCGGCAGCGGTGCTCTCTTCGCCGTGTCGAGCCCCGTCGTCGCTGCTTCCGCGAGGGCGCCGCAGGACCAGGATTCTCTGCCGCGCTGGATCTGGCACGGGAGCGCCGCGGACAGCTCCGCGGTCTATCTCCGCAAGACCTTCGAGATCGAGGGCTCGTTCCGCTCGGCAGTGGTCACGGGCTCGGGCGATAACCGCCTCGTCGTTTACCTGAACGGGCAGGCGATCCTCTCGCACGACGCCTGGGAAGAGCCGGTCTCGCGCGATGCGACGAAGGCCTTGCTCGTCGGGCGGAACGTCCTCGCGGTCGAAGGCGCGAACGACGGCGGACCCGCGGGCCTGGCACTGCAGCTCGAGGTCGATGGCAAGATCGTCGCGGTCACCGACGCGAGCTGGATCGGCTCCGCGCGAGCGAGCTCGGGATGGCGCGACGCGGCGTTCGCGGCGGAGGCTTGGAGTCCGGTGAGCGTCCTCGGGCTCGTGGGCTCAGCGGACCTGCCGTGGAGCGGCGTGGTCAACGCGGGCGCGTACGGCCCGGGCAAGGTCGCCGCACCGTCCGCAGGCGGTCCGCAGCAGGCCGTCGCCGCTCCGCATCTCAAGCTGCCGGCCGGCTTCCGCGGCGAGCTGGTCTACACCGTCGCCAAGGCCGAGCAGGGTTCCTGGGTCGCGCTTTGCGCCAGTGACGACGGGCGCCTTTACGCCAGCGACCAAGGTGGTCGCGGCATCTACCGGATCACGCCGGCGACCCTAGGCGCGGCCGAAGCGACCACGGTCGTCGAGAAGGTCGAAGTGCCGCTCTCCGGGGCGCAGGGCCTTTGCTGGTGGAAGGGCGCGCTCTACGCGAACGTGCAAGGCGGTCGCTCTTCCGGCCTCTGGCGCATCACCGATGCGAACGGCGATGGCGCTCTCGATCGCGCCGAGCATCTCGTGCCCTTCACCGGAGGCGGCGAGCACGGGCCACACGCGATCATCCCAACGGCCGATGGCGACGGGTTCTACTTCTGCGCCGGTAACCACACGCCGCTGCCGCCGTACCAGAGCTCGCGCTCGCCGAAGAACTGGGGCGAGGATCTGCTGCTGCCGCGGATGTGGGACGCGAACGGTCACGCGCGCGGCTTGCTGGCCCCGGGCGGCTGGATCGCGCGCTGCGACCTCGATGGGAAGAACGTCGAGATCGTGAGCCACGGCTATCGCAACCAGTACGAC
>JAEUHW010000224.1 GCA_016793245.1 Planctomycetota bacterium | reverse complement strand
GGGAGCGGTCTCGATCCAATGGAGCAGGGACCAAGCGAGGCCGAAGCACTCATCGGGTCCGAAGAGCGCGCACATGGCCCGCGCCTCCGCCGGGGTGACGGGACGCGTGATCTGCTTCAGGCGCTTCTCGAACTCCTCGAGAGGCTCGGGCTCCGCGTTCGCGGAGCTCGGCAGCGGACCGAGGTCCAGCAGGGCTCTTACGGCTGGTCGCAAGTCGATGAGGTCTCTATCTCTTGCCGATCCAAGAGGTGCCTGACGCCCCTTCGATCGAAAGCGCAGCAGACCCCGCGACGCGCATCTAATCCTGCAGAGCGCTGTTCCGCAAGGCGCTCCTTGCTGGGCGCTCCTCCCAGGGATACGGTTGCGCCGAGCGGCAGGCCACGCGGAGCGGCAACGGCACCGCATCCCCACTCCAAGGACAGGTGTGACGATGATCGTTCAGCTCGGTGAGCGGCAAGCGGGGTTCCACACGCGCAAGCTCGGGTTCCCCAGCATCGACGGCTGCATGGCCATCGTCGTCGTGCTCCCCGAAGGTCTCTACGGCTACCACTCGTTCGGCGGCGAGCGCAGCACCGACTGGCCGCGGATCATTCCGCGCTTCAAGGACTTCATCGAGGGCAAGGGCGGCAATCTCAAGAACGCCACGCGGCTCTACGGCGTGACCCACGTCGGGCGGCGGGGCTGGAGCTTGGGCGTGAGGAAAGACCGCTGGAAGGAGGAGCTGGCCGCCTACGCGACCGACTTGGGCCTGAGCTGCCGCACGTCGGGCTACGACCTCGACGATGGCGTGTCGGCGGGGTTCCACAAGGACGGCAAGTCCGCCTACGTCGAGTTCGAGAAGTTCGGCGACAAGTGCGATGTCAGCGTGCAGACCTGGGAGACGGTCACGTACACGCAACGGAAGGCGAGCAGCAACCCGTGGGGCGACGACATCAAGACCATCCAGGGCGGCAAGCTCAGCGCCGTGGCGGGCGACATCTTCGATCCCGTCACGCCGAATGCGCTGCGGAAGATCCACAAGACGATGCTGAAGCGCTGAGCTGCGGTCGATCGGGCTCCGGAGCGCCGCGCCTCAGGGCCCCGGCCGACGCCGACACGTGCAATCGAGACAGCCGTGCTCCGCGCACGCCCCACAAGCGCTCTGCACCCGCTCGCGCAGCGCCGCGCGTGCGCGGAAGAGCCGGACACTCGCGTTCCCCGGCGCGATCCCCGTCTCCGCGGCGAAGTCCTGCACCCGCGCGCCCTCGATGTCGACGCGCTGCAGCGCGCGCGCGTACTCGGGCTTCAGCGTGCCCGCGAGCGCCATGACGCAGGCGCAGATCGCGCTCTCGAGCTCCTGCGCGAGCGGATCGTCGCGGCGCTCCTCGTCGAGAGCCTCCGCCAGACGCTCGAGCCGCCGCGCCGCGGCGCCCGCGCGGCGATGCACATCGATCACCGCGCGGCGCAGCACCCGGTAGAACCAGGCACGCGCGCTCTCCTCGTCGCGCACCTGATCACCGCGTTCCAGCGCGCGCGCGAACGCGTCCTGCAGCAGGTCCTCCGCGAGCGCGCGATCGCGGAGCTGCTTCTCCAGGAACGCGAGGAACTCTCCGCGCGCGGCGAGCAAGCGTTCGATCATCGTTCGAGTCTCCGCCATCACCGCGAACCGAGCAGCATCGACTTGATCGAAAGCGACCCCGCCGCGCGGGCCAGCATCGGCGAGAGCGCTGAGTCCGTCCAGCCGACGAAGGCCGCGAGAGTGGTACTCGCGACGCGCGAGCGAGAGCGCGAGGCTCAGTCCTGGGCTTGGAAGACCACGTCTCCCAAGTCACCGCTGCGCCCCTCCGCGAGGATCGCGGAGGCACCCGCATGCCGAAGCCGCTGGAGCGAGATCGCCGTGAACGGCGCGAGACGCAGCTCGACGTAGCCTTGCTCGTCGGTGCGGCAGCGCAGGCTGCGCCCCGGCGTGGTGATGAGGTCTTCGTTCGCGAGTGCGGCTCCATCGGGGCCGAGCGCGCGGAAGCGCAGGCGGCGGGCCTCGACCTGCCAGTGGAGTTCCTTCTGCGCGCCCAGCTCGAGGACGATCGGATGCGGATAGAGCATTTCGACGCGATCGTGACTCGCGGCGTGCACGAGCCGCAGCGAGTACTCCCCTTCCGCGAGGAAGTCGAAGGTCGCGCGCTGCTCGGACGAGAGCATGTGCTCGATCGCAACGGGAAGCTGCGGATGGCGTTCGCTCGATCGCGACCGACGCCGTAGCTCGAGCCGAGAACCCTCGAGCGAGCCTTCGGACCAGGTGACGCTCAACGTGAGCGCGGCACAACGCGCGGCGTTCGGAGCGAGGGTGCCGACGTTCACGCCGTCGCCGGGGGCGACGAGGATCGGCTCGACGGCGAGAGAGGTCGCCAGGCGCGGCAAGAGCACGTGTACCTCCCACGCGCCAGGCGGCACGCCCTCCCAGCGGAAGGATCCATCGGACCCGAGATCCTGAGGCAGCACGAGGTGCTTCGTGGCACGCGGGTCCACGCCGCGGAGCTCGACGTAGAACGGAGCTCGCGACGCGATCTCGCGGGGCTCAACGCGCCCCTGCACCGTCCCGGCCATCGGCAGCGCGATCTCCAACGCGGGGAGATCGGAGCCGAGCTGCACCTCCTCGAGGACCACGAGGCCGCGAAGCGGCTCGCGGATCCGCAACAAGAACGGCCCCTTGATGCCGACGGCCTCGATCCGGGCGGCTCCGTCGGCATCGGTTCGCGCGCTCGCGATCGGAAGCACTCCTTCGCCGAAGGTCGCGGCGTCGAAGAGGGCGAGCTCGGCACCAGCGACCAGCTCCGCGTGCGCGTTCCTCACGACGACGTGGCGCGCCGCTCGGCGCTCGAACTCCACGCGGAAGCGCGGCGTCTCTTCGTGCTGCTTCTCGAAGTGAATCTCCCGCGTACCGAAGTACCCGGCTTGGTCGGTCCACACGTGCAGCACCCAAGCACCCGCGGGCACGCCTCCGAGCCGCAAGGTCCCGCCTTCGTGCCGCGCGGGTTCCGGCCACTCGAGCGCGGGCTTCGGCGCCTGCGGATCGCGCGACGCGCAGAACGCCGCGAAGCGCTCGATCGGCGCACCGGACTGCGCATCGACGACGGTGAGATGGAGCGATCCAGCGGTGACGAGCTCGATCTCGAGGTCGCTCGTTCCCCAAGGGATCGCCTGCGGAAGGCGGAGCGGCGCGAAGTCACCGCCGGTGATCTCGATCTGCAAGGGCTCGCGCTCGCCGCGACGCGCTTCGAAGACGAAGCTGCCTGTGACATCGAGCGTCGGCGCAAACGGAACACGCGAGCGATCCGTGCCGACGATCACCAGGCCCTCGCTCCACCCTGGATGCAGCTCCGCCAAGCCGGCGATCCGAAGGCGACCCGTGATGCGCGGCAACGGCACTGCCGTCACGACGAGCTCGAGGGCTTCGTGCCCCTCGCCCTCGAGAGCGAAGCCCTGCGGCGAGAGGAGCTCGTGCGATTTCGGTTGCACGAGTTCGAACTCGTACCTGCCCGCGGGCGCATGCGGAACGAATGCGAAGCGTCCCTGCACGTCCGATCGCGCGAAAAGCGTGACCTCTGGTGCCGCCGTCACGACGGCGAACTCCAGGTCCTCGCGTACCGGAACGTGAGCGAACAACTCGGCCCGAGCGATCGGCTTGCCATCCGGCTCGCGAACGACGCCGCGCACCTCGCGGCCGCGATCGAGGAGGATCTCGCCGAGGTCGATTTCCCGTGCGGGGTCGGAATCGACCGCGCGCGCCCATCCGTCCAGCGCTCGCAGCTCGATGCGTCTCCGGCAGCGGCCTTCGCCCTCGATCCAGAGCTCGCGAGGTTGGAACGATGCCGCCACCTCGAGTCGGAACGTACCGCGTTCGTCGCTGAGCGAGCTCGCACCATCGAGTTCATGCGCCGTGCGGACATGGAGGAACGGACTTCCGGCGCCGACCACGCAGCTCGCCAACGGACGGCGATCCTCCGCGGCGAGGCAGAGGCCGCGAACGGCGACGATCTCCCCCGACACGGTCTCCGCGGTGGAGGCTGAGAGATCGACCGCAGCACGAACGACGCCCTCGATCGGTGCGCGCGAAGCAGGTTCGGGCGCTGTCGCGATCTCGAGCGTCGGGGATGCCAGCGACGGTGGTGCTCCGGCAGAAGGCGCGCTCGCGGGTCGCAAGAGCAGACCGATGAGCAGCGCGATCCCGAGCATCGCTGCGACGGCGATCGAGAGGCCGAGCTTCATGCGCTGAGTCTTGCGGGCTCGGCCTGCGCCGACAAGGTGCTCTTCGCGCCCCACCTCGCCCTCACGCCGCGCGAAGAGCGAGATCCCCTTCGTAAAGCTTGTGCAGGAACTCTCTCGCGAGACCGCGGGATGATCTCCGAACCCTAGGATGCCCGCCTCACCCACGGGGCCTTCGGACGACACCTCATGCTTCGACTCGCACTCGCTGCGGCACTGCTCACGCTCTCCCCCACGCATCGCGTTCAGGACGAGACGCCCGCGCCCGCTGCGGCGAAAGACTCGGCCAAGCCCGCGCCGATAGACCCCGCGCTGCTCGCGCTCTTCGATTACGACCGCAAGCTACCCCTCGACCTCCAGGAGATCTCGACCACGGCCAAGGACGGCTACGACCTGATCGATCTCAGCTACGCGAGCCCCATGGGTGGACGCGTGCCGGCACATCTCTTCCGGCCTCATGGCGAAGGCCCCTGGGCTGGGATGCAGATCATGCACGGCATGCCCGGCAGTCGCTCGGACTCGTTCGTGCATGCGCTCGGGCCGCGCTACGCGCGTGCAGGTGCCCTCTGCCTGGCGATCTCGGCGCCTTGGGCGCGTGTGGCGGAGGGCGAGCACATGGAGATGATCACGGGCACCGAGCAGGATCGCCGGAACCAGATCCAGCTGATCGTGGATCTGCGGCGCGGCATCGACGTGCTGCTCTCGTTCAAGACGGTCGATCCCACGCGGCTCGGATATGTGGGCGGCAGCTACGGCGGCGCGATGGGCGGCTTGCTGGCCGGCGTCGAGAAGCGCGTGCGAGCCTATGCGTTGATGGTCGGCGACGGCGGGCTGGTGGCGCACCGGACCGGGCCGGATGACGAAGGCCGTCCGCGCGAGATGTCGGACGAGCAATGGCAGCGCTGGGTGGCATGGATGGAGCCGATCGAGCCGATTCGCTTCGTGGGCCACGCAGCACCCGCGCGCCTGCTGTTCCAGAACGGACGCACGGACGAGGTCGTGCCCATGGTGGACGGGCTCGCCTTTCAGGCTGCGGGAAGCGTGCCGAAGACCTGCGTTTGGTATCCCGACGGTCACCGCACCGGGGCCGACCGCCTGCGCGATCAGGCGATGTGGTTCGCGGGGTGCATCGGCATCGATCCGGCGCCGTTCCTCTAGAGGATCTCCGGCGTCGCTGCGCTCGCGTGGAAGAGCGGCCCCCCGGCGCCGAACACGAAGCCGGGCAAGAGACGGCGTTCCTCTGCCGAGCGGCGGATCGCGCGCATCGCGATGGTCCGCCCTCCCACGGGCTGCGGCACTCGTCGTAGGCACCCGCAGTGCTTGATCAACACCTACGCATCGGAGAAGTCCCGTTCCTTGCAGAGGCGGATCGGTAGCTGGTTCTCGACCACCCACTTGATGATCTGCATCGCGTTCGGATGCGGCTCGGCGGATGGAGATTCTCGACCGTAGAGCACAGCACCCGACTGCACGGCCAGTTCCTCGAGCGCCTTGCGCACGTCGTCCAGCTCAACAGGCTTCCCGTCGACCTCGATCGCGCCCGTCGCGAAGACCCAGATCCGGAGCTTCGGAGCTCGCTCGAGTTGCTCAGCCGTGTTGCGATCCACGGTGGCAGGAGCCTGAACTTCGTCCGCCGGAACGGGCCGAGGCGGTGTTCGCTCGCTCTCCGCGGGCTTGCAGCCCGAAGCGGGAAGCGCTCCTGCGAGCAGGGCGAAGATCCCGCACCATCGCGCGCGGGAGAGATGCCTCGTGTCGCGCCTCCCGTGTGTGGCGGCGACGTCGCAGACGGGCGTGGTCACGGAGGAGATCGTCGGCATGAAGGCGAACCCGAGCGAACATGAATGGAGGACGACGGCGCGAGCGAGCGCCCCTCAGGTGTCGGCCGTGACTTCGGAGTAGAGGGGATGCTGCCCGAGGAGCCACTCGGCGGCACGGTGTCGTTCGGAGGCAATGCTGGCACAAGTTCGGTAGGCGGCCTCGCTCGCCTTCGAGAGGGGAACGCCGCCGAGCGAGAGATCGCCATCCACGAGGCGCAGGCCGTCGAGCGAGAGGTCCCCCCACGTGCAATCGCGGACGAAGGCGGCGAAGTCCAGCGGCTCAGGGCGAAGCGAGAAACTGCGCAACCTCCAGTGGAGCGCGAGATAGGTCGAGAGGCAGTGATCGAGCTCGTCGCGAGAGCGAAGCGAAACCTCCGCGGGCAGAGCTCTTGCTTCCGCATCGAGGAACCCCATCGCCTGCGCGATCGCCACGCCGTTCTGCTGCTCCTCGTAGTCCAGGATCTCGATCCGACCGAGCGCCCAAGCGAGCAGGGCGGCCGCTTCGAGGCACCATCCCGCGTTCACGGCTTCGCGCTGTGACAAGGCGCCGAGCGGCGTGGAGAGGATCTCCCACTCCCGCGGCTCGAGCTCACGGCGCAAGCCAACTCGCTCGCACCATGCGAGACATCGGGCATGTTCGCTCGCTGCCCTCGGATCATCGGCGGCACCCTCGAGGAACGAGCGATAGGCCTGGGTCAGAAGTGCATGTGCGCGGGCAGCGACGCGAGATGGACTCGGAAGCGAAAGCGGTACTTCGTCGTCGTCGGCCATGGACGGAGAGCTCCGAGAGCGTGAACAGGCGACCGGCATCCCGATCCAACGGGCGCCTTCGTTCGCTCACCGCCCGAACCGCCGCAACCACAGCGAGCTGAGCAGCACCGAGACGCTCGAGAGCGACATCGCCGCGCTGGCCAGCATCGGCGAGAGCGCCCAGCCGGTCCAGCCGACGAACACACCCGCAGCGATCGGGATGCCGAGCAGGTTGTAGATCGAGGCGCAGAGGAGGTTGCGACGGATCGTGTGCATCGTCGCTCGTGCGAGCGCGAGCGCTAGCGGCAGCGCCGCGATGCCGCCGCGCTGCAGCGAGAGGTCGGCCGCGGCGCGCGCGACGTCGGTGCCCCGCCCCATCGCGACGCCGAGATCCGCTGCGGCGAGCGCGGGCGCATCGTTCAAGCCGTCGCCCACCATCGCGACACGGCGACCGCGCGCGCGCTCGACTTCGATTCTCGCCGCCTTCGCGCGCGGATCGAGCTCGGCGGCGACGCGCGCGAGCCCGAGCTCGGCGGCGATGGCGTTCGCAGTGCCCTGGCGATCGCCCGTCAGCATCCAGACCTCGAAGCCCTGCGCTTCCAGCGCACGCACGGTCGCGCGCGCATCGTCGGCGGGCCGATCGGCGACGGCGAGGAGACCCGCGAGCGCTCCATCCACCGCGGCAAAGAGCGGCGTGCGACCGAGGGCCGCGAGCCGCGCGGCTTCGGCATCGAGAGGACGCGTCTCGATGCCGTTCTCCGCGAGCCAACGCGCGGTGCCGACGCGCACCTTGCGGCCATCGACGCGCGCCGCGATGCCCGCGCCGCTCGTCGCGCGGAACTCGCTCGCGGCGAGCTCGGTCAGGCCGCGCTCCCGCGCGCCACGCACGATCGCACGCGCGAGCGGATGCTCGGAGCCTCGCTCGGCCGCGGCGACGAGCTCGAGCAGCGCATCGCGTTCAATGCCCGCGAGCGTCTGCACCTCGACGAGCTCGGGCTCTCCGCGCGTCAGCGTTCCGGTCTTGTCTAGGAACACCGTGTCGATCCGGCTCGCCGCTTCGAGCGCGGCACCGCCGCGGAAGAGCACGCCGAGCTCGGCGCCGCGCCCGACGCCGACCGCGATCGCCGCAGGCGTCGCGAGACCGAGCGCGCACGGGCAAGCGATGACCAGCACGGCGACCATGCGCTCGATCGCCGTCGCGAGGCCCGCGGCACTCGGATCGAGCGCGAGCCACACGGCGAAGGTGAGCCCGGAGAGGAGCAGCACCGCCGGCACGAACCAGGCGCTCACGCGATCGGCGAAGCGCGCGACGTCGGCCTTCGAGCCCTGCGCGCTCTCGACGGCGGCGACGATGCGCCCGAGGGCCGTCTCCTCGCCGAGCGAGCGCACGCGCACGTCGAGCACGCCGCTCTGGTTCGTGGTGCCGCTGAAGACGCGCGCGCCGGCGGCCTTCTCCACCGGCAGGCTCTCGCCGGTGAGCAGCGCCTCGTCGACCGCCGAGCTCCCGGAGAGGACCTCGCCGTCGCAGGGCACGTGCTCGCCCGGTCGCACGCGCACGACCTCGCCCGGGCGCAACGCGGAGAGCGCGACGCGCTCTTCGCTCTGATCGTCGCGCGCGAGCCGATTCACTTCGGCGGGCACGAGCGCGTGCAGTCCGCGCACCGCGTCGCCGAGCTGGCGCCGCGCGCGCGCTTCGAGCAGCTTCCCCGCGCTGACGAACATCACGATCGCGGCCGCCGCCTCGAAGTAGAGATGCGGCGCGCCGTGCGAGGCGTGCGACGAGAACGCATGCGCGAGCAGCAGCGCGAGCGAGTAGCCCCACGACGCGAGCGCGCCGAGGCCGACCAGCGTGTTCATGTCCGCGCTCGCCGCGCGCACGGCCTTCCAGCCCTGCCGCAGGATGCGCGCGCCGGGACCGAAGAGCACCAGCGTCGCCAGCGCCGCTTGGATCCACGCCGAGACGAGCGGATCGATCCACGTCAGCGTGCCGTGCGACATCGCGAGCACGAGGAGCGGCACCGTGAGCACGGCCGATCGAAGCGCCGTGCGACGCAGCTCGAGCTGCTCCTGCTGGTCCGCGCGCTCGCGCGCCAACGCGCGAGCGAACGCCGCCGCGCGCGCCTCGTCCTGCGGCGTGCGCTCGACCGCGCTCGCCGCAGCACTCGGCGACGGCACGGACACTTCCAGCTCCGGCTCGAGCACGTCGTAGCCCGCGTCGCGCAGCGCCTCCGCGAGCGGCGCGAAGCTCGTGCGCTGCGGATCGATGTCCACGCTGGCGCGCCGCAGCGCGAAGTTCACCTGCGCGTCGCGCACTCCCGGCACGGCGCGCAGCGCTCTCTCGACGCGCCCCGCGCAGCCCATGCAGGTCATGCCCTGCACGTCGAGCTCGAGCGTCTCCTGTGCAGGAGCGGCGGACGAAGGCGAAGGAACGGAGCGCGGAACATCGATCGGCATGGCTGTCTCCCGCAGGAAAGGTCGCACCGGGCCGCGAAGGCGGTCGGCGCGCGCTGCGGACGCCGCGGGGCTCGGGTTCTTACACGGCGGGGACGGGGCGTCGATGGGGTGTATCCCGGAGTCGGACCCGAGCGGGCTCCAGGATTGCGAAGGGGCCGGCGGGTAGAAGTGAATGGGTCGCCAGCAGATTTACCGTAAAAATGCCGGCGAGGTATTCACGCCGTCGGCGGGGAGCTCTCCTACTGGCGCACGCCGAGCGGCAACGAGGTCGACTTCCTCTGGACCCGCGGCGCACGCGCGATCGGGATCGAGGTGAAGGCCTCGCCGCGCTGGCACCCCGAGCATGGCGCGGGCCTGAAAGCGCTGGTCGAAGAGAAGGTGGTGAAGCAGGGCTTCGGTGTCTACCTCGGCGATCTCGAGCTCCGCGACGGACCGCTGCGCGTGCTGCCCCTGAGGCGATTCCTGGCACTCGTCGCGGAAGGAGAGATCTTCGCGTGAGGAGGCAATCCATCGTCGACGTGCATGGTGAGGAAGAGCGCCTGCGCATCGGGTTCCGACCATGTGGCTCGGCACTCCTCTGCGCGCTCGCGCTCGCGAGCTGCGACCCCTATCTCGGCATTCATCAGCACGTCGTGCTCGATCCCTCGGTGCGCGCCTCCGCGATCCAGGAGCGCCTGGCGCCCTTCGAGTTCACATGGGCGTCGCCCTATCTCTCGGGATCACCGGAGTGCGAAGAGGTGCGGCCCGCCGCTGTCCGCGGAGCCGGAGGGCACATCGGTCTCCGCTGGATCGCCCGCCGGCACGTGCTCGACATCCGCACGGGAGACATCGCCATGGGCCCCATCGCCGAGGAGGTTGCCGCCCAGGTCCGCGCGCACGAGCGCATCTTCGAGCAGCTCCTCCCCTTGCTCTCGGCGGAATCGCGTGCCGCGGGTGTGCTCCTGCGCGCCGAAGGAGTCTGGGACGACGAAGAGCTGCAGGAGCACCTCGAAGGGCTCCGTGCCGCGGGCACGCTCGGCCTGCCGGGTGCAAGGACTCCCGCAGGGCGCTGAATCACGCGCGCGCATCCACGGCGCGCAGCGAGGATCCGCGCTCGATCACCGCGATGACCGCAGCGCAGATCAGCGCGAGCCCTGCTCCGGCTCGGGCGGCTGCGGTGCTTCCTCCAACGCTTCTCCCGGGAACGCGAGCAGCATGCGCCGCAGCCCCTGAGCGAGCCGTTCGCGGTCGGTCTTCGCGATGCCCGCGAGCCGCGCGGCGGCTTCCTCGAAGCGCGCCGCGACCGCCTGCTCGACGAGCTCGATCCCGCGTGGAGTCAGCGCCACGACCACGCCGCGACGATCGTTGGGATCGGCGAGGCGCTCGACGAGGCCGCGCTGCTCCAGGCGGTCGATGCGATTCGTCATCGCGCCGCTGGTGAGCATCGACGACGTGGCGAGGCGCGTGGCGGACATGCGGTAGGGCGCGCCGTGGCGACGGAGCGTCGCCAGCACGTCGAACTCCCAGGCGGCGAGCTCGAAGGGCTGGAGCGCTCTCTCCAAGCTCGCCTCGAGCAGCTTCGCGAGGCGCAGCACGCGCCCGACGACGGCCATCGGCGTCGGGTCGAGCTCGGGGCGCTCGCTGCGCCACTGCTGCTGCAGCAGGTCGATGCGGTCACGGGTCATGCCCCGAGGGTAGGCCGGAATCTCCTCCAGATCAAATCTCTTGACATCAAGATATTAGACGTCAAGATTCATGGGCCCCTGGAGCCCTTGGCGTTCCAGGCCTCCCCGTTCTTCCTACCCGAGGTTCTCCCCATGCATCTCCGCCTCTCGACCACCGCCGTCAGCGCCCCCTGCGCTCCGCTCCTCCTCCTCCTCGCCGCGCTCGCGGCCTGCCGCACCGCCGCTCCGGAAGACCCCACGGCGCGGACTACCCCGGCCTCGAGCCCCGCCTCCACCCCCGCCGCCGAGCCGCGCGTCGGCAAGAGCCCCTGGGGTCCGGGCGACGAGATCGGCGCGCTGAACGCCATGACCGCCGAGAGCCGCGCCCGGGTGCTCGCCCGGCTGGACGGTCGGCGGGTCTTCGACCTCGCCGTCGAGTACTTCATGGGCATGCCGAGCTGGTCGGCGCTCGGAGATCCGCGCTACCAGTACTGGCTCACCCACACGCCGCACGGCACCGCGGTCGAGGACCCGCTGAAGGTCGGGCGCGAGCAGAACGAGCGCATCGCGTACACCGGCGACGCGATCTCGATGTACACGCACATGGGCACGCACATCGATGCGCTGAACCACTTCGGCCTGCACGGCGAGGTCTGGAACGGCTTCTCGGCGGACGAGCATCTGGGCGACCGCGGCTGGCATCGCACCGGCGCCGAGAAGATGCCGCCGATCGTCGCGCGCGGCGTCCTGATCGACGTGGCCGCCGCCAAGGGCGTCGCGGTCCTGCCGCCCTCTTACGCGATCACGCCCGCGGATCTCGCCGCCGCGCTCGAGCGGCAGGGCACCCGCCTCGAGCCCGGCGACGTGATCGCCATCCGCACCGGGCGCATGACGGTGTGGCCCGACGAGCAGGCGTACATCAACGACCAACCGGGGCTCTCGCTCGCGGGGGCCCGCTGGCTCGTGGAGGAACACGGCGCCATCGCGATCGGCTCCGACTCGCTCTCCCTCGAGGCGCTGCCCTCGCCCGAGCCGGAGAACTGGATCCCCGTGCACACCTATCTGCTCGCCGAGCGCGGCGTCCCCATCATCGAGGTGCTGATGCTGGAGGAGCTCTCGCGGGAGCGCATCTACGAGTTCGCGTTCCTCGCCGCTCCGCTGAAGCTGCGCGGGGCCTCGGGCTCGCCGTTCCGCCCGATCGCGATCCCGTTCGCAGAGGGAGCGCGCTCGCGAGATGCCAACGACTAGTGCTTCGCGCGCGGGAGCTTCGGCGCGGCCGACACGCGCCGAAGCCCATACCGCAGGTGCAATGTCCCCCCGCGG
>JAEUHW010000151.1 GCA_016793245.1 Planctomycetota bacterium | reverse complement strand
GGCCCGGTCTCGGGCGAGGCGCGCGTCTCGAGCTCGAAGTCCGCGCTCGCGCGAGCGCTCCTCTGCGCGGCCTCCGCGGAAGGCGCGACCGAGCTCCTGCTGGACGATCCCGCCGAGGACTCGCTCGTGCTGCGCGACGGGTTGCGCGCCGCCGGTTGCACCATCGAGGTGCGAGACGGGAACTGGCGCGTTTCTCCGCGCTCGCGCGCCGCGGCGCCAGAGGCCATCGCGATCGATCTCGGCGAGGCGGGCACGGTCGCGCGCTTCCTGCCGCCGTTCTTGGCGGCGGGGCGCGGGGTCTTCCGCTTGGATGGCCGCGGGCGGCTGCGCGAGCGACCGTTGCTCCCGCTCGCGCACGCGCTGACCGAGCTCGGGGCCCGCGTCGAGAGCGAGCGCGGCGGCGCCTTGCCGTGGACGCTGCACGCGCACGGCCTCAGCGGCGCGGCACTCCGCGTCCCGGCCTCCGTCTCGAGCCAATTCCTCTCCGGGCTCCTCCTCGCCGGCCCGCTCCTCGAGCGCGGGGACTTGGAGCTCGTGCCCGTCGGAGAGGGGCGCTCGCGCCCGTACGTGGAGCTCACCTGCTCGATCATGCGCGACTTCGGCGTCGCCGTGGAGCACGACGGCCGCGCGTGGCGCGTGGGCGCCGGGGCGCGCTACCGCTCGCCGCGCTTCTACGAGATCGAGGCGGACGCCTCGGGGGCGGCGTTCTTCTTCGTCGCGGCGGCGCTCACCGGCGGAGAGGTCTGCGTCCGCGGCCTGCGCGCGGAGAGCGCGCAAGGCGATCTCGCGTGCCTCTCGATCCTGCGCGAGCTCGGGGTGGAGACCGGCTTCGATGCGCGCGGAGCCCACGCTCGCGGTCGCGCCGCAGGGAACGTGGAGGCCAACTTCGCCGACTGCCCCGACCTCGCGCCGGCGTTCGCGGTGCTCGCCGCGGCGTTGCCCGGGCGTTCGCGGCTCCGCGGCGTCGCCGCGCTGCGCGCGAAGGAGAGCGATCGCCTCGCCGCGCTCGCCGCCGAGCTCGAGCGCACCGGGGCCCGGTGCACGATCGGCGCGGACGAGCTCGCGATCGAAGGACCGGCCCGGCGCGGAGCGACCTTCCGCACCTACGGCGACCACCGGCTCGCGATGGCCTTCGCGATCCTGGGGCTCGCGCTCGAGGACGTGGCGATCGAGGAGCCGCGCTGCGTGGCGAAGTCCTTCCCGCGCTTCTTCGCCGAGTTGGAGCGCATCGCACCCGGCTGCGTCGATTGACGCTGCGGACCCCACATCTAGAATTCGCGGCCTCCGCTTCGGGTCCTCGGAACCCGCACGATGATGGACACCCTCCCTCGCGTTCCCCGTTGCTTCGCGCCGCTCTGGGTGCTCCTCGCCGCGGCGCCGCTCGGTGCCCAGGAGCCCTCTCCCGACGCCGTCGATCTGCGCCCGCTCCTGCGCTCCGGTGAGCGCTTCGAAGTCAGCGAGAAGATCCGTTGGAGCGACGAGCTCGTGAGCCTGCGGCTTCGCGCGGGCGACGAGGTGCTGGTCGATGCGGGGGCGTCTCGCGGTGCGAGCGCGCTCGGGTTCCAGCGCACGCTGCGGATCGAGCGCGGCTTCGAGGATGCCCTCGAGGCCGTGGAGGAACGCGAGGGCACGGGGAGCGCGACGCGCCTCGCGCGCACTTGGAAGCAGCTCGAGGCCACGTTGCGCGTCGACGAGCAGGGCGCCGAGCGCGGTCGGCGCGTGAAGCGCTTCGCCTCGCCGCTCGTCGGCCGCACCGCGAACCTCGCGCGCGGCGAGAGCGGCGCGGTGAGCGCTAGCCTGCGGCCGAAGCCGCCGCAGCAGGGCCAAGAGCCGCCGGCCGAGCCCGCGGCGGCCGATCTCGCGCTCTGCGTCATGGAGGCGCGCTTCGAGAGCTGCTTGCCGGCCCAGCCGGTCGCTCCGGGAGCGACGTGGCCGCTCGATGCGATGGCGGCGCGCGCGTTGCTCGGCAGCCTCGATGGGTTTCCGTTCCCGCGCGCCGAGGGCTATCCCGGCGGACTGGCGGAAGAAGCGCGGCAGGCGGATCCGCTGGCGGTGTTCCTGAGCCGCGCGGCCTGCGCGGGGAACGCGCGCCTCGAGAGCGCGGACGACGGGACGGCGACGATCGCGGTCGAGCTCACGCTGGATCTCGAGGCCCTCGAGGCTTACCGCAGCCAAGTCGCGAAGCCCCTCACCGAAGACGAGGCCGCGGCGCAACCCGACGCGGTCAACGCGGCGGACGCGGGAGCGAGCCAAGCTCTGCCGTGGACAGGTAAGCTCCGCGCACGCGGGCGGCTGGTCTTCGATCGCACGCGTCGCGCCGTGCAGTCCTGCGCGCTCACCGGCGAGTTAGAGCTGCGCGTCGAAGCGCGCGGCGCGGAGGGCCCTGCGCAGGTGATCCTCGAGCTCTCGACCAAGGGCTCGCTCGAGCGCAACGCGCGCATCTTCGCGGTGTCCTCTTGAGCGCTCTCCTGACGCGCGGCGCTCGCTTCGGTGCTCTGGCGCTGGCGTGGATCGGCGCGCTGCTCGCCGCTAGCTGTGGTGGCACCGCGAAGCAGAGCGCGCCCAAGGCGAGCGACTTGGAGCGCTTGGAAGTCGTCGAGCGCGAGTTCGGCAAGGGACCCGAGAGGCCGCCGGGAGAGGCGCGGCCCAAGCCGTCGCAGGATCCGCGAGCGGAGGAGGCGATCGCCGCGCTGCTCGCGCGGGCTCGCGAGCTTCGCGCACAGCAGGACGCGGCGCATGCCGCGCTCGTGGATCCGAATGAGGCGCAGCTCCTCGCGTTCGCCGAGCGCTATCGGCCGGCGAAGGAAGTCGAGGCCGGGCCGGTCGAGCATTACCTCTACGGTCGGGCACTCCTGCTCGCCGGGCGAACGTCGGAGGCGCGCTACCGCTACGAGCTCGCGCTGCGCCACGAGCCGCGCTTCGCGCTCGCGCGCGCCGCACTCGGACTCTGGCATTTCCGCTTCGAGGAATGGGCCGAGGCCCAAGCCTGCCTCGCGCAAGTGTGGGCCGAGGATCGCAGCGATCCGGAGGTCGCGTTCTACCTCGCCTACACGCACGACAAGCTGGGCCAGGGCGAGAAGGCGTACGCGCTGATGGTGGAGGCTCTCGCCGCCGGGCGCGGCGAGGAGCCCGCGGCGCTCTGGCTCGCCGAGCATCACGCGAAGAAGCAAGAGCCCGAAGAAGTCGTCCGCATCCTCGAGCCGGTCGTCGCGAAGCATCCGGAGAACGAACCGCTGCGCTTGCGCCTCGCGGTCGCCTACGAGGAGCTCGGGCGCCTCGCCGACGCCATCCAGCAGCTCCAGGATCTCCTGCCGAAGAAAGAGGGCGGGTGGCTGCAGCTCTTGCGCTACGCGGAGCTCCTGCGGCGCGACGATCGCTTCGCGGAGGCCGAAGCTGTCTTCCGCCGCGTGCTCGCCGAAGCCCCGCCCGAGTTCTTCACGGAGGAGCTCGGGCCGCAAGGCAAGCTCGCCATCGAAGAGCGCTTGGCGCTGGTCGGGCGGGAGCGCGCCGCCGGACAGAAGTTGATCTACACGCGCGAAGATCTGCTGCGGACGCTGAAGAACCACAAGCAGACCACGGTCGAGCAGCGCATCGATGCCGCGCAGAAGCTCACGCTGGATCGGCCGCCCTCCGACAACAACTCCCTGGGCGAGCTCGTCACCCTCCTGGTGAAGGACCCTGATCCGCGCGTGCGCATCTGGGCGCCGCGCGTCCTGCAAGCGTGGGCCATGCCGGAGCAAGCCGAGCGCTTCCTCATCTGGCTCGCGAAGAACCAACAGGAAGAGATCAGCGTGCGCGCCGCGTGCTGCCTGGCCTTCGAGGCCACGGCCTCCGACGAGGCCATCGACGTGCTCCTCGAGTGCCTCGGCGGTGAGCCGCTGCTCTTCCACGCCGCGGATGATGCGCTGGAGCGCATCACCGGACAGATCGTCGTCGTCGGCGACGGCGCCTATCTCGACGAGAAGCCCGAGTCGCGAGGGAAGAAGCAGCAGGAGTGGCGCGAGAAGGTCGCGCGCTGGCGCGAGAAACGCGCGGCCAGCGCGCCTGTCGCGGCTCCCTCGCGATGAGCCCTCGCGTCCTCGTCACGGGCGGCGCGGGCTACGTCGGCAGCCACGCGGTGCGCGCGTTGCTCGAGCGCGACTACGCCGTCGAGATCGTCGACGATCTCTCCGAAGGCCATCGCGAGGCCGTGCCGCGCGAAGCTCCGCTGCACGTCGTGGACATCGCCGATCGCGGGCGCATGGACGCGCTCTTCGCCGCGCGGCGCTTCGACGGCGTCCTGCACTTCGCCGCGCGCTGCTACGTCGGCGAGTCGGTCCGCGAGCCGGGGGCCTATTACCGCGCAAACGTCGGGCGCACGGTCGAGCTCTTGGAGGCGATGCGCGGGGCGAACATCACCGCGTTCGTCTTCTCCTCGACCTGCGCGACCTACGGCGATCCCGTGCGCGTGCCGATGGACGAAGAGCATCCCCAACGTCCGATCAATCCCTACGGGCGCTCGAAGCTCTTCGTCGAGCAGATCCTCGCCGACTACGCGCGCGCGCACGGCCTGCGCGCGGCGTGCCTGCGCTACTTCAACGCCGCAGGCGCGCATCCGAGCGGCGCGATCGGCGAGCACCACGAGCCGGAGACGCACCTCATCCCGCTCGCGATCCAAGCGGCGCAAGGATTGAAGCCGGGGCTCCAGATCTTCGGCGATGACTACCAGACGCGCGATGGCACCTGTGTTCGCGATTACGTGCACGTCTCCGATCTCGCCGACGCGCATGTGCTCGCCCTGGAGAAGCTCGCGGGCCACGAGAGCGGCGTGCGCGCATGGAACCTGGGCACCGGCATCGGTTCCAGCGTGCGCGAGGTGATCCGCACGGTGGAGGAGGTGAGCGCGCTGCGCGTGCCGCATCGCATCGCTCCGCGTCGCGCGGGCGATCCGCCCGAGCTGGTCGCCGATGGCTCGCGCGCGGCGCGCGAGCTCGGCTGGAGCCCGCGCTTCGCCACGCTGCGCTCCGTCGTCGAGACGGCGTGGGCCTGGCATCGCGCGCATCCGCGCGGCTACGCCGAGTGCTTGCGGTGAGGGCGAGCGAGAAGCTCTCCCCGCGGCTGCTCGTGCTCGGCAGCGGCAGCATCCTCCCGCACGAGCAGCGCTCGCCTTCCGGTTATGCGCTGCGCTTGCCCCACGGGAAATCGACGCTGCTCGATGCCGGCCCGGGAACCCTCGCGCGCTTCGGCGCCGCGGGCGGGCGCGTCGAGGAGCTGGAGCGGATCTGCCTCACGCACTTCCATCCCGATCACTGCCTCGATGTCGCCTCCGTGCTCTTCGCGCGCCGCAATCCCGCGCTCGCGGGCGCGCTGCCGGCCCTCGAGATCTGCGGTCCACGCGGCGTCGGCGCATGGGTCGCGAGCCTGCAGAAGACCTGGGGCAGCTGGGTGCGCGAAGAGGGGCTCGCGATCACCGAGCTCGCCGCGGATGGCAGCGCCCTCGAGCGCGAGGGCTTCTCGCTCTCGGCCTACCCGACGCACCACACCGATCACGCGCTCTGCTTCCGCTTCCGCTTCGCGAACGGCGCCGTGCTCTGCTACTCCGGCGACTCCGACGACGTGAGCGAGCTCGCTCTCGCGGCGCGCGATGCCGATTGGCTGCTCTGCGAGTGCTCCTTCGCCGATGCGGACTACGTCGAGGGGCATCTCACGCCGTCGCGGGTCGCGCGCGTCGCGAATGCCGCCGGGGCGCGCCGCGTGGTGCTGACGCATTTCTACCCGAGCCTCGATCCGCGCGACGCGGTGCGCGTCTGCGCCGCGAGCTGCGGCGCGCCGGTGCAGGCGGCGAGAGACGGCGCGGTGTTCCTGCTCGAACCGGCCGTCGCATGGAGATGCGCATGAACGCGAGCGTTGCAATGCGATGGGGTTTGGTCCTCTGCGGTCTCGCGTGCGCGCCGCTCGCGCGGTCGCAAGACGCGCTCGATGCCGGCTACGCGACCATCGAGAAGAAGGCCGTGCAGGAGGATCTCGCCTTCCTCGCCGCGGATGCGCGCGAGGGGCGCGACACGGGCTCGAAGGGCCTGCAGCGCGCGGCGGAGTTCCTCGTGCAGCGCTTCGAGGCGCTGAAGCTCGAGCCGCCGCCGGCCGAGGCCGGCGCCACGCCGAGCTACGTGCGGCCATGGACCGGCGAGTTCCTGGCGCCCGTCGCGGCGGCCTGCAAGTTCGAGCTCGTGCAGGGCGACCAGCGAACCGTGCTCGCACTCGAGACCGAGTGGATCCCCGCCTTGCGCAGCTCGGAGAAGCCCGCAGCCGGCGAAGTGGTGTGGGCCGGCTACGCGATCTCGGCCAGCGACCACAAGTACGACGATCTGATCGGTGTCGATCTCCGCGGCAAGGTCGCGGTCGCGTTCTGGCTCGAGCCCGGGATGCGCAAGAAGGGCGAGTGGTTCGATGGCGAGAAGCCCACGACGCACGCCGACATCTACACCAAGGCGAAGCTCGTCGCCGAGCGCGGTGCCGTGGCGCTCGTGCTCGCGAGCCCGCCCCTCGACGAGAAGGCCGCCGAGCCGCTCGGCTTCGAGCTGCCGCACTTCGTGCGCGCCTCCGGCGGCGGGGCCTTCGGCGGCGGTCGCACCGAGGAGGCGCCGATCCCGATCGCGCACCTCGCGCGCCCCGCGGCCGAGCGCGTCCTCGGCCTCGATCTCGAAGCGCTGCAGAAGCGCCACGAGTCGAAGCGCAAGGCCGAGAAGCTGGTCACCGACGGGCGACGCATCGAGATCGCGGTCGATCTCGAGCGGGCGTCGCTCGCCGTGCCGAACGTGGTCGGCATACGCCGCGGCAGCGATCCGCAGCGCGCCGACGAATACGTGCTGATCGGCGCGCACTTCGATCACGTCGGGCGGCGCTCCGACGGCGAGATCTTCCGCGGCGCCGACGACAATGCCTCGGGGACGAGCGCGCTGCTCGCGATCGCGCGCGCCTTCGCCGTCGCGCCGACGAAGCGCAGCATCGTGTTCGCCGCGTTCTCGGGCGAGGAGAAGGGGCTCATCGGCTCCGATGCCTTCGCCGCAGCGCCGCCGTTCCCGCTCGCGCGCTGCGTCGCGATGCTGAACCTCGACATGGTGGGGCGCGGCGAGAAAGGCAACGTGCAGGTGGGCGGGACCTGGGAGGCGCCGGATCTGAAGAAGGTGTTGCTCGAGGCGTATCGCAAGAAGAAGAGCGGACTCGCTCTCGACCTCGACGGCGGCAAGGACATCTGGCAGCGCAGCGATCAGTACTCCTTCCACAAGCGCGGCGTGCCCGCGCTCTTCTTCTTCGCCGGCTTCCACGACGACTACCACCAGCCCGCCGATCGCGTGGAGAAGATCGACGTCGACAAACTGGTTCGCATCGCGAAGCTCGCGTACGCTACCGCTTACCTCCTCGCCGAAGCCGAGGAGCCGCCGCGCCGACCGCCCGCGGGTGGTTGAGGCGATCCCCCTGGCACCTCCGCTCGCTCGACCTTCGCCGATGATCCGGAACTTCGCTCGCGCTTCTCGTCGCGCGCCTGCGCGCTCCCACTTCGTCTCGTTTCCTCGCGCGCTGCTCGGCGCCGCACTCGCGCTGAGCTCCGCCAGCCCCGCGCTCGCGCAGTCCGCGCGCACGTGGACGACTTGGGTCGCCGAGCTCGAGCGCGATGCGTTCACGGTGGGGCTCGCGATCGTCGACTTGAAGAGCGGCGAGATGCTCTTCGAAGCGTCGGCCGATCGCCCGTTCAAGCCGGCTTCGACGGCGAAGCTCTTCACGACCGCGGCGGCGCTCGAGCTCTTGGGCCCCGAAGCGCGCCTCGAGACGGAGCTCCGCGCGAGCGGTCCGGTCGAAGGCGGCGAGCTGCGCGGGGATCTCTGGGCGATCGGGTGGGGCGATCCCGGCTTGCAGACCGGTTTCACCGGCGCGGATCTCCACGCGCGAGCCGAAGAGCTCGCCATCGCGCTGCGCGCGGCCGGCGTCGAGAAGGTGAGCGGCAAGCTCGTCTACGACGGGCGCGCGTTCGACGCCGAGCGCACGCATCCCGAGTGGCCGAAGAACGACTTGCAGTACGAGTGGGCCGCCCCCGTGACGGCGCTCTCCGTGGGCGGCGCGTGCGTCGAGATCGCGTTCGACCGCGATCGCAAGCCGCTCCTCGGTCCCCCGGGGATCGTCGCGCAGGTCCTCGATCGCACCACGAAGCAGGCGAAGAAGCCGTCCTGGCACGCGGTGTGGTTGGAGGCGAGCCAGACCTGGGAGCTGCGCGGCGAGATCCCCGCGCGCGGCGAGATCGCGCCGATCCGCGCAGTCGATCCCGACCCCGAGCGAACCTGGGCGCGCGCCTTGCACGAAGGCCTGCGGCGCCACGGCATCGCGATCGAGGGCGGCATCGCTCCGGCGCAGGGCGAAGCGCCGAACGGCGCGCCGCTCGCGCGCAGCGGCACGCCGCTCGGCGAGCTCGTGTTCCGCGCGAACAAGGACAGCTTGAATCAGCCGACCGGTTGTCTCTGGAAGCACTTGGGCGCGCGCTTCGGCGGCGGCGGCTCGTGGAGCGGCGGCGCGAAGGCCGTGGCCGGCGTGCTCGAGACCTGGGGCCTCAGCGAGAAGGCGCGCGCGCAGTTCGGCGTCGTCGATGGCTCGGGGCTCTCGCATGCCAATCGCGCTTCGGCGCGTCTGCTCGTCGAGACCCTGCGCGCCGCGGCGCAGCGCCCGTGGTGGCCGGCCTTCGCCGTGTCGCTGCCGCGCGCCGGTGTCGATGGCACGCTCGCGGATCGCATGCGCGAGGAGATCTACCGCGGCCGCGTCCGCGCGAAGACCGGCTGGATCGGCGGCGCGAGCGCGCTCGCCGGAACGGTGCTCACCCGCGGAGAGCGCGAGCTCGGCTTCGCGGTCTTGATCGAGTACGACCGCAAGCGCCAAGGCGAGAATCGCAACACGATCAAGCCCGCCGTGGATCGCCTCGTGCGCTCGATGATCGAATCGGACGAGCGAGGTTCGCGGTGATCTCGCGCCGCGGCAGCGAGGACACTGCCGCGCTCGACTTCGCCGTGCAGATCGCGCGCGAAGCCGGGCGCGTCCTGCTCCAGCACTTCGAGCGCCTCGATCTCACGCGGATCGAACGCAAGAGCACGCATCGCGATCTGGTGACCGCGGCCGATCTCGCGTCCGAGCGCACGATCTTGCAGGCCGTGCGCGCGCGCTATCCGCAGCACGCGATCCATGCCGAGGAAGAAGGGCGCAGCGGTGCGCCCGATGCACCGACCTGGATCGTCGATCCGCTCGACGGCACGATCAACTTCGTGCACGGCTTGCCGGCGTTCGGCGTGTCGATCGCGCTCTACGAAGGCGGCGAGCCGCGCGTCGGGGTCGTGCATCTGCCGAAGCTCGGGGAGACCTTCAGCGCGCGAGCGGGCGGCGGCGCCTTCCTCGCGGGGAGGGCGATCCGCGTCGCGCGCACGAGCGACCTGCGCGAAGCGCTCGTCGCGACGGGCTTCCCCTACGAGCGCGGCGACCCCGAGCGCGACAACGCGGCGCTCTTCGCGCACATCTATCCCAAGGTCCGCGATCTGCGGCGCTGGGGGGCCGCGTCGGCCGATCTCGCCTTCGTCGCGTGCGGGCGCTTCGACGCGTTCTGGGAATTGGACCTGAAGCCCTACGATGTCGCCGCCGGTGCTCTGCTCGTGCGCGAAGCGGGCGGGGTCGTGACGGATCTCCACGGCGGCAGTGGATGGCTGAACGGCGGCAGCGTGGTCTGCGGACCGCCGGCGCTGCACGCGGAGCTGCAGCGCGAGTTGCGCGGGCGCTGGCGCGGCGGAGCGTGAACGTTCCTCGCTCGGGCTCGGCGACGTGTCGCGGCGCGGTGCGTCTGCCGCTGCTGCTGGCCCTCGTGCTCACCGGCGCCGCGGCGCTCGCGCCGCGCGGCGCCGAGGTGTTCGAGTTCTGGTATCGGGAGATCCTGCCGCGTTGGGTCGACGCGACGCGCGCCGTCGGCGCGCGCGTGCCGTTCTCGCTGAGCCAGGTTTCTCTACTCGCGCTCGTGCTCCTGGCACTCGCGCTGAGTTGGCGCGGCGTGCGCGCCGCCCGCGCGGAGGGTGCGCGCTGGACCTGGCCATGGGCGTTGCTGCGGCCGTGGATCGCGATCGCGCTCTGGGTGTACGTGCTCGCGGTCCTGCCCTGGGGCGTCTTGCACCGGCGGTTGCCGCTCGAGGAGCGCCGCGCGTGGCCCGCGCTCGCGACGAGCGAGGTGGTGAACGCGCTGCGCCGCGAGGCCGCAGCTCTCGCGCGGAGCTTGGAGTCGCAGGGCGGCGCCGAGCTCGCGCCTCGAACAGAAGAGAACGAGGCGCAGCTCTCGCTCCGCGCGGCCCAATGCGGGCTGGACGCCGTGCGCGCGCTCGATCCAGCTCCACCGCTCGAGGCCTCTGGCGCGCGCGAGTTCTTCCCGCGCGGCGCACTCGCGGCGCTCGGGATCGCGGGGATCTTCCTGCCCGGCTGGATGGAGCCGCACGTCGAGGGCGCGTTGACGCCGGCGGAGCGCTTCTTCGCGATCGCGCACGAAGAGGCGCATCGCGCCGGCTTCACCTCGGAAGCGGAAGCGAACCTCGCCGCCTATCTCGGGCTCGCGCGCGCCGCGGAAGGCGAGCTGCGCGAAGCCGCCCTCGTCGGGTTGCTCCTGCATGCGGAAGGGCCGCTGCTCGATCCCGCGCACGGTCCGCCGATCGTTCTGCCGGCGCGCGTCCTCGAGGCCGCGCGCGCGGCGCGGCGCCGGGCGCGCGAGCAGCGCTGGGACGCAGCGGCGCGCAGTGCGGCGCGCGTGAACGACGCCTATCTGCGCGCGAGCGGTGACCGAGGCGGCGTGCGTTCCTACGGGGTCTTCCCCGAGCTCCTCGCTCGCGCTCGCGCGAGCGGTCTCTGAACGGCCGAGACGTCGATGCGGCGCGGCTGTCGCGCGCCCTTTTCGCGGCTCCGCCCTTCAGGTAGCGTGACCGGTTTCTCGCCCGCGCACACGGAGCCGACGTACGGCTCGGCGCGCGCCGCGAGAGACCTCCCTTCGCGGGCGTTCGCCCTCGTTCTCCCATCCCCGATGCGTCCTCTGCTCGAGATCCGCGGCGCGCGCGAGCACAACTTGCGCGGCGTCGACCTGGACCTCCCGCGCGACGGGCTGATCGGGCTCGCGGGCGTCTCCGGCTCGGGGAAGAGCTCGCTCGCGATCGACACGCTCTTCCGCGAGGGGCAGAGGCGCTACCTGGAGACGCTCTCGCCGCGCGCGCGGCGCTTCGCGCGGTCGATCGATCGCGCCGACGTCGATCGCATCGCGGGGCTCCGGCCGGCGATCGCCGTCGATCAGCGCTCGCGCGCGTTCTCGAAGCGCAGCACGGTGGCCTCGCTCACCGAGATCCACGATCTCCTCTCCGCCCTCTTCGCGCGTTTCGGGGTACCGCATTGCCCGAGCTGCGCGATCGCGCTGGCGCCGCAGTCGGCGGAGCGCATCGCCGAGAGGATCTGCACCGAGGTCAGCGGGCGCCGCGTCCTGGTCCTGGCGCCGCTCGCGCTCGAGAAACGGAAGGATCTGCCGGCGTTGGTGGAGCGCCTTCGCGTGCTCGGTCTCTCGCGCCTGCGCCTCGACGGCCGCGTCGCGCGCCTCGAGGAAGAGCTGCTGCTGCCCGCGCGCGGCGTCCCGCGCGTCGAGGCCGTCGTCGATCGGATCGTCCCCGAGCCGTCGAAGCGCGCGCGGGTGCACGAGGCGGTCGTGCAGGCGCTGGAGCTCTCGAAGGGCTTCGTCGGCATCGCGTGCGAAGAGGGGCCGGAGCATCTCTACGCGACCGCGCGCGCCTGTCCGAGCTGCCGCGTCGACTTGCCGCCGCTCGAGCCCGCGCTGTTCTCGTTCCACGGCGCGCGCGGCGCGTGCCCGCGCTGTCGCGGCCGCGGGGAGTCGAGCAGCGGCGAGGCATGCTCCGCGTGCGGCGGCACGCGCTTGCGCGCCGAAGCGCGCGCCGTGCGCTGGCATGGGCACGCCTTCGGAGCGTTGCTCGCGCTCGCGATCGAGGAAGCGGCCCCGCTGTGGCGCGGGCTCGCGCTCGATGCCCGCGAACGCGAGAGCGTCGACGCGCCGTTCCGCGGAATCGGGGAACGCTTGGAGCTCTTGCTGGAGCTCGGACTCGGACATCTGCCTCTCGCGCGCGGCGGACGCGCGCTCTCGGGCGGCGAGGCTCAACGCGTGCGCCTCGCGGCGCAGATCGGCGCGCATCTGCGCGACGTGCTCTACGTCCTCGACGAGCCTTCGACGGGGCTGCATCCCAGCGAGGTCGATCGAGTGATCGAAGCGCTGCGGAAGCTCCGCGATCGCGGCAACACGCTCCTCGTCGTCGAGCACGACCCGCGCGTACTGCGGGCGATGGATTGGCTCGTGGAGCTCGGTCCAGGCGCGGGGACCGAAGGCGGGCGCGTCGTCGCCACGGGGACTCCGGCCGAGCTCGCCGCCGGAGAACGCACGCTCACCGCGCGTGCGCTCCGCGGCAGCTATGCGCGCGACGCGCGCGGTCGATCGTTCGACGCTCTGGGCGCCCCGCGCCTCGTCCTCCGCGGCGCGCGCGGCGGCGTGCTGCGCGGCGAGGAACTCTCGCTGCCGCTCGGCGGGCTCGTGGCGCTCTGCGGGCTCTCCGGCTCGGGCAAGTCCACCCTCGCGCTGCGCACCTTGGTGCCGGCGCTCGCGCGCGCTCTGGAGCAAGCGGAGGCGCCCGCGCTGCCCTTCGACGAGCTGCTCGGCCACGAAGCTCTCGCGCGCGTCGTCTCGCTCGATGCGGCCCCGCTCTCGCGCAGCGCGCGCTCCGACGTCGCGACGCTCTGCGGCCTGGCGCCGCTGCTGCGCGAGCGCCTCGCCGAGACGCCCGAGGCGCGTTGGCGCGGCTACGGACCGCAGCGCTTCTCGGCGCAAATCTCAGAGCAGCGCGGCGGCGGGCGCTGCGAAGCCTGCCGCGGACTTGGTGTGCGCGAGCTCGCGCTCTCCCGCGGCGCGACCCTGCCGTCTTCGTGCGAAGTTTGCGGCGGCTCGCGCTTCTCGCCCGCGACGCGCGAGGTGCGTTTCGCGGGCTTGGACATCAGTGGGTGGCTCGCGCTGCGCGTCGACGAAGCGGCCGAGCGCTTGCGCGATCAAGTCGCGGCGCGACGCGTGCTCGACGTGCTGCGCCGGCTCGGCCTCGGCTATCTCGCGCTCGGGCAGCGCGCTCGCGAGCTGAGCGGAGGAGAGCTGCAGCGCCTGCGCCTCGCCGCCGAGCTCGCGCGTCCGTCCGCGGGCCGCACGCTCTACGTGCTCGACGAGCCGACGCGAGGACTCCACGCCGCGGACATCCGCGGTCTGCTCGACGCGCTCTTCGAGCTCGTCGATCGCGGCGACAGCGTGCTCGTCGTGGAGCACGACGAGCAAGTGCTGCGCAGCGCGCAGTGGCTGATCGAGATGGGGCCGGGGGCCGGCGCGCGCGGCGGGAGCATCGTCGCCCGCGGAACTCCGGAGGAGCTCGCCGCCTCCGCGGCGACCGCGACAGGGCGGCTGCTCGCCGAGCCCGCCGAGCACTCGACCGCGGCTCCGGTGAGCGCGCCTCCACCGAGCGCTACGGAGTTGCATGTGCGCGGCGCGCGGCGCCATAACCTGCACGCGTTGGAAGCGCGCTTCCCGCTCGGCGAGCTGAGCGTCGTGACCGGACCCTCGGGCTCCGGCAAGAGCACGCTGCTGTTCGACATCGTGCATGCCGAGGGGCGCCGGCGTTTCCTCGAGTCGCTCGGCGCCGGAGCGCGGAAGCGCTTGGGAACGCTCGCGCGCGCGCCGCACGACGGCGTCGAAGGGCTCGGGCCCACGCTGGCCATCGACGCTCGCGACGGCGCGGGGGAAGCGGGCCGCGACCTCGCCGATCTGGCCGAGATCGCCAGCGACCTCGCGCGCTACGTGGCGCGCGTGGCGACGCCGCATTGCCCCGAGCACGGTGAGGTGCTCGGCCCGATCGATCCCTCCGTGCTCGCGCGCTCGATCGCCGCGCGCTGGCCGGGAGAGAAGGGCTATCTCTGCGTGCCGTGGCCGCGGCGAGGTCCCTTCGCCACGGAGCGCGAGCTGCTCGTCGCGCAGGGCTTCCTGCGCGCGCTCGTCGATGGAGCGGAGCTTCGCCTGGACGACGCGCAGATCCCGGAGCCCGAGCCTGCCGCGCGTCTCGAGCTCGTCTTGGATCGCGTGAGCTTCGATGAACGCGCGGTGCCCCGCATGGTCGAGGCCATCGAGGCCGCGACGCGCACCCAAGCGCGGCGCGTCGTCTTCGTCACGCGCGCGCGTGACGGCGCGATCGGCGAGCGTTGCGAGCTGGACCTCGAAGGCTCGTGCTCGCGCTGCGGTACGACGATCCCCACGGTGTGGAACGAGCGGCGCCTCGCCAGCGACGAACGCTGGTCGAAGGCGCTGCGCCTCGCGCGCGATCCCGGAGAGTCGAGCCTCTCTCTGCGCGAGCTCCTCGAGCTGCCGTTCGCCGAGCTCGGAGCGGAGATCGCGCGGGAGCGCGTCCGCGCGCGGGCGGCGGGTGGTGCGCGTGCACGCGCCGCGGAGCTGGTGCTGCCGCAGCTCGACGCCAAGCTGAAGACGCTCGTCGATCTCGGGCTCGGACACTTGGCGGCGACGCGCGATGCCGCGACGCTCTCGAGCGGTGAGCTGCGGCGCCTGCGCCTCGTCGCAGCGACCGCGGCGGGTCTGGACGGGCTGTGCGTCGTCCTCGACGAGCCCAGCGTCGGCTTGCACGCGCGCGATCTCGATGCCCTCTGGAACGTGCTGCGGAGCTGGCGGGATGCCGGCAACACCTTGCTCGTGATCGAGCACGCGGAGGAGTTGATCGAACGCGCGGACCACGTGCTCGAGCTCGGCCCGGGCTCCGGCGCCGCGGGAGGTCGCTGCGTCGCGAGCGGTGCGCCGCGCGAGATCCGCGCGGCATCGACCGCGACGGGGCGAGCCTTGCGCGGCGAGTACTTCGCGGTCGCGCGCGTGGCGGCGCCGCGCGCGGAAGCGCTCCGGCTGCGCGGCGCGCGCACGCGCACGCTGCAAGGGGTCGATCTCGAGCTGCGCGCCGGCGCGATCACCGCGGTGAGCGGCGTCTCCGGCGCGGGCAAGTCCTCGCTGCTCCTCGGCACGCTGGTGCCCGCCGTCGAGCGCGCGCGTTCCCTCCCGCACTCTACTCCCGAACGCGCGGCGCTCGCGCGATGGGAGGAGCTCCGTGGCGCGGAGTCCTTCGGGGCGCTCTGCGTCGTCGATGATCGACCGCTCGCGCGCTCGCGGCGCGCCACCGTTTGTTCCGCGCTCGGGCTTTGGGATCGCTTGCGCACGCTCTGGAGCCGCGTGCCCGAAGCGCGCTCTCGCGGCTACACCGCCGCGACCTTCTCGTTCGGCGGCACCGGCAGCTCGGGCGCCTGCAGCGTCTGTCGCGGGCTCGGGGAACGGCGGCTCGATCGCGGCTTCCTCGCCGATCTTTGGGCGCTCTGCGAGGAGTGCCAAGGACAGCGCTTCCGCGCCGAGGTGCTCGAGGTGCGTTGGCGCGGGCTCTCGATCGCCGAGTTGCTCGACTTCGAGCTCGAGGCCGCCGCGAGCTTCTTCGCCGAACAGCCCGCATTGGCGAGCGCGCTCGAGCCCGCGCGGCGGATCGGCCTCGGACATCTCCGCGTCGGGCAGTCGTTGCACAGCCTCTCCGGCGGTGAGCTGCAGCGCTTGAAGCTCGCGCCGGCTCTCGGAGTCGCCGCGCAGGAGCGGCCCTTGCTGATCGTGCTCGACGAGCCATCGCAGGGGCTGCATCCCGCGGATGTCGCGGCCCTCGGGGACAGCTTGGGGTTCCTCGCGGCGAGCGGCCACGCGGTGGCGCTGGTGGAGCACGATCCGCTGCTCCTCTGGCGCGCGCACGAGATCTTCGACCTCGGTCCGGGCAGCGGGGATCGCGGAGGTCGACTGCTCTTCCGCGGAGCTCCCGCGGAGCTCGCGGAGCAGTCCGAGGAGGAACGCGGCGGCGCGACGGCGGACGCGCTGCGGCGAGCGCGAGCGCGCGCAGACGGTGGGAAGTCCGAGGCCGACGGATCGATCGTCGCGCCCTCGAAGAAGAAGAAGAGGGCCGCACGGCGACGATGAACGAGAAGCCCCTGATCATCCAGAGCGATCGCACGGTGTTGGTGGAGGTCTATCACCCGCGCTACGCGGAGGTACGCGATCGCCTCGCGGGCTTCGCCGAGCTCGAGAAGAGCCCGGAGCACCTGCACACCTACCGGATCACCGCGATCTCGGTGTGGAACGCCGCGGCGCTCGGCTTCCCCGAGAGCGAGATCACGCGCTTCCTCACGGAGAACTCGCGCTTCGCGGTGCCGGCATCGCTGCTGCGCGAGGTGCGCGAGTGGTATCACCGCTTCGGGTTGCTGCGCCTGCTCGCGGGCGAGGGCGGGCTCGTGCTCGAGGCCCGCGATGCGCAGGTGCTCGACGATGTGCTGTCGATCCGCAGCGTGAGCGAGCTCGTGCGCGCGCGCCTCGGACCGCAGAGCGTGCTGATCGCTCCCGAGCACCGCGGCGTCGTGAAGCAGGCGCTGATCCGCATCGGCTATCCGGTGCGGGACTTGGCGGGATATCTCCCGGGCGCGCCGCTCGCGATCGGCCTTCGTTCGAGCACGCGCAGCGGACGTTCGTTCCAGCTGCGCGCCTACCAATGTGAGTCCGCCGATGTCTTCCACGCGCAGGGCCGCGTCGAGGGCGGCAGCGGAGTGGTCGTCCTGCCGTGCGGAGCGGGGAAGACGGTGGTGGGGCTCGCGGTGATGCAGCGCGTCGGCACCTACACGCTGATCCTCACCACGAACGGCGTCGCGGTGCGGCAGTGGCGCGACGAGATCCTCGACAAGACTGATCTCCAACCCGAGCAGGTCGGCGAGTACACGGGCGAAGCGAAGGACATCCGCCCGGTCACGATCACGACCTACCAGATGCTGACCTATCGCCGCCGCAAGGGCGACGAGTTCGAGCACTTCGGTCTCTTCTCCTCGCGCGAATGGGGACTCGTGGTCTACGACGAGGTGCATCTGCTCCCGGCGCCGGTCTTCCGCGTCACGGCCGACATCCAAGCGCGCCGGCGCCTCGGTCTCACCGCGACGCTCGTGCGCGAGGACGGCAAGGAGGACGAGGTCTTCTGCCTGATCGGACCGAAGCGCTACGACGTGCCGTGGAAGGTGCTCGAGCGCCAGGGCTTCATCGCCTCCGCGCTGTGCACCGAGGTGCGCGTGCCGCTGCCCGACGAGATGCGCCCGCTCTACCTGGCGAGTGACGCCCGCTCGAAGTTCCGCATCGCCTCGGAGAATCCGCGCAAGCTCACGACGGTGCGCGACCTCATCGCGCATCACCGCGCCGATCACGTGCTGGTGATCGGGCAGTACCTCGATCAGCTGCATCAGCTCTCGGCCGTCACCGGCGCGCCGCTCATCACCGGCAAGACGCCGCAGGCGGAGCGCCGTCACCTCTACGATGCGTTCAAGAAGGGCAGCGTGCCCGTGCTCTTGGTCTCGAAGGTGGGCAACTTCGCGATCGATCTCCCCGACGCCAACGTCGCGATCCAGGTCTCCGGCACCTTCGGCTCGCGGCAAGAGGAGGCGCAGCGCCTCGGTCGCATCCTGCGGCCGAAGGACGACGGTCGCGCCGCGCACTTCTATTCGCTGGTGACGGCGGAGACGCGCGAGCAGGAGTTCGCCGAGAAGCGCCAGCGCTTCCTCACCGAGCAGGGCTACGCCTACGAGATCGCCGACGCCGAGCGTTTCCGTCAACCCGAGCCGGGTCCTTCCGCCACCTCGGCCTGAAGGCCGCACCGCCGCGGGCGCGCAGTAGCGCCCCGCTCGACCAACGATGCCGAATACGATCCAGGAACTGCTGACCAAGCGCCGCGACGGGCAGCTGCTCGAGATCTATCGCCACTGGGATGGAGCGACCAGCGCTCCGGAGCAGCGGAGCGAGCTCCTCGGCGCGATCCGCCGCATGATGACCGATGCGTGCACGGTGCAAGCGCGCTGGTCGGCGCTCGCCTCCGGCGCGTGTCGGCTCCTCCAGCGCTTGCTGCGCGAGCCGGGCTATCGGCGGTCGCTCAGCGATCTCCAGCAGCATGCGGGTGCGAGCGAGCTGCTCGTCGAGAGCGAGGTCGCGGAGCTCGAGCGCACCGGCTTCGTCTGCGAAGTCGACGGCGGAGGTTGGGCCGAGGTCGGCGAGCGCTACTACGTCGTCCCGCGCGAGCTCGGCGATGCGCTGGTCGAGCACTTCAAGCGCACCGAGCGCAGCGCGTATCAGTCGCTCACCTTGAAGGGCTGGCTCGAGCACCTCGCCGAGGCGAAGGAACCCGGAGGCGCGAGCTCGGTGCGGACGCGCCAGACCTACAAGCTGCTTTCCACTCCGCACGCGATGGCGAAGCGCCTCGCGTCCTTGGAGGAGCCCCTCGCCGGCTTCGTGCAGCGCGTGATCACCGGCTTCGGAGGCATGCTCACCCGCGACGCGTTCCGGCGCCTGCGCTTCGATCTCGAGGTCTGGGACGGCGCGCGCTGGCGCGAGGAGCTAGAGAAGCGCTCGCTGGGCACCGTCGCCGATCTGGCACTCAGCCGCTACGGGATCCACCTGAATGACGAGGTCCTGCTGCTCTTCACCGAGGTGACGCTCGCCACGCTAGAAGTCGTCGGTGAGGCTGGCTGCGAGACGCCGGCGCGCGAGTGCGCGCTGGGGGTCGACCTCGTGTCCAACGTCTCGCGCTTCTTGACCAGCGTGCTGGATCGCAGCGTGCGCTTCACGGTGAAGGGCGAGATCTTCAAGACCACGGAGCGGAAGATCCTCGACGCGCTGATCCCCGTCTCGAGCACGGAGATCGAAGCGCGCGACGTGCTCGAGTTCGTGTATCGCTTCTGCCTCGGGCGGAGGCTCGTCGATCGAACCGGCGAGCGCGTCTTCTCGCTCTCCCTAGCGGGGCGCAAGTGGGAAGCGCAGTCGCTGGAGGAGAAGCTGCGCACGCTGCTCGAGCACGTGGTGGAGGAGAAGGGCTTGCCGGGCGAGCACTATCACCAGGTGCGCTTGCGGCGCATCTTGCTGCGCATCCTGAAGCGCTTGGAGCCGATGCGCTGGTATCGCGCGATGCACCTGCCCTTCGTGGTCCGCAACCACTACCTCGCCAGCTTGGAGGAGCTGAAGGTCGACGAGTTCTTCGCCTCGCGCTTCCAGTACACCCACTACACGCCGATGGAGGGCGTGCAGGAGATGTGCTGGAACCTGCTCACCTGGATGAGGAGACGCCTCCATCTCCTCGGGTTGATCGACATCGGCTACGACGAAGCCGCGCGCCCGGTCGCGTTCCGGCTCTCGCGCCTCGGCGCCAACTTCCTCGGCATGATCCCCGCGGGCGAGCTCGAGGGGCAGCGCACGCACTTGATCGTCAATCCCGACTACGAGGTCGTGCTCTTCCCGGGCGGCGACGAGTTCGCGGTGATCCATGCGCTGGACCGCTTCTGCGTGCGCGAGAAGTCGGATCAGCTCTATCACTTCCGCCTGACCGAGGAGAGTGTGCGGCGCGCGATCGGCGAGGGCTTCCCGCAGGAGGAGATCCTGAGCACCTTGCGGCAGCACGCGCGCGTTTCGATCCCGCAGAACGTGCTCTTCTCGGTCTCGGAGTGGAGCCAGCGGGCGGGCGTGCTCCGCTTGGAGAGCGGCACGCTGCTCAGCTCGGACGATCCGTACGTGATCGACCGCGTGCGCACGCATCCCGAGCTCGGGAAGTTCGTCGTCGAGGTGCTGGAGGACGGTGCGCTGCGGCTGAAGCACGACCTCGATCCCAAGCGCCTGCGCGAGCTGCTGAAGTCCCTCGGGTTCCCGGTGGAGTGATCGCCGTGGACGCGCGCGAGCAAACCCTGCGCGCCGCCGTGCGCGCGATCCTGATCACGCCGGGGCGCGGCGATCTCGCCTCAGCGCTCGCCAGCGCCTCCGCGGCGCTCGATGCCGGTGTGCGCTGCATCCAGGTGCGCGAGCCGCATCTGAGCGCGCGCGAGCTCCTGCGCTGGGGGGCTGCGTTGCGCGAGCTCTGCAGTGAGCGAGACGCGATGCTGCTCGTGAATGCGCGCGTCGATGTCGCGGCGGCGCCGTGTTTCGACGGGGTGCATCTCTCCTGGCGCGCGCTCTCGCCGCGCGACGCGAGGGCGTTGCTCGGAGCGGAGAAGTGGATCGGTGTCTCGGCGCATGCGCTGGACGAGGTCGGCGATCTCGAGCGGCTCGCGGCGTGCGACTACGCGATCTTCGGCCCCGTGTTCCATACGCCGAGCAAGGCCGGCCTGCTGCCCGCCTGCGGCATCGAGCGGCTGCGCGAAGCTGCGTCCGCATTTGCGCGGCCCCTCATCGCCGTGGGGGGCCTCGACGAGACGAACGCCGCGACGCTGCGCGGCGCAGGTCACGCCGGCTGCGCCGCGATCCGCGCCTTCGAGGAACCGTCGCGCGCGTCCGCCGTCGCGCGCGCGATGTTCGAGGCCCTCTCATGAGATCGACGCCCGTTCACCCCACGCGCCGCTGGATGCGCATCGCGCGCTTCGTGGCGACCGGCGCGCTGCTCGTTGCCGCGCTCTACCTGATCCGGCGCTTCGACACGGTCTCGACTTCCCCCTCGGACGACAGCGCGCGTCCGTTCTACGCTCCGGCCTCGACGCTGCTCCTCGACAGCTTCGATCCGCTAGCCACGCGGGGACGCCCGCACGTCGCGTTCCGCATCTCCGGCGAGCAGGGCTTCCGGATCGGTCGCGTGTTGGCGCGCGCCGGTCAGAAGGTCTCGGTCGAGTCCTCGACGCGCGGCGCAGAGCTCTCCGTCGATGGCGCGCCGACGGGGGTCCGGATGCGGGCCTTCGACGACGCGGGGCTCTGCGTCGGAGTCGTACCGCCGGACGCGGTGTTCGTCCTCTCGCTCGTGCCGGGCTCCGGCGTGCCCGATTCGCGCACGCTCGGGCCGTTGCGCAGCGCGCAGATCGCCGGTCGCGTGCTGTTCCAACTCCCGTGGTGAGCGGCGCCCGAGACGTGTTCGACGCGCGCTCGACCTCGCGCTCAGCGGAGGTGCAAGCCGAGATCGTCACCGTGAGGAACGAGGTCGCGCGCGTTCGTATCGAGCTTTCCGTCGCGCCCCGCGCTCAGGATCCAGCAGGCCTGGCGGGGGATTCCCGGCGAGGCGATGACCACGTAAGCGCGGCCCCAGGGGTCGGAGCCGAAGTGCTGCAGATAGGGCCGGCGCTGCGCGTCGATGAGGCGCGGCTGCGCGAGGAGCGCCGTCAACGAGGCGGCCTCTCCTTCGCTCTCCAGGCCGGCGGGGAGGGCGCCCGGCCCCGCGAGGAGACGCGGCAGCGGGCTACCTTCGTGATCGAGGAGACAGGCGTGCACCGCTTCGCCCCAGCGTTGCAGCTCGTCCGCGGCGATGCTCTCGTACGCGTCCTGGAGCTCGCTGCGCGAGACCGGGATCACGATGGCGGCCATGGCCAGGATCGCCGCCGCTACCAAGAGCAGCTCGACCCTCGTGATGCGGATCCACTGAGGCATGGCGCGAGGTGGGGGGAACGTCGGATGAAGTGCGTAGTCTCGGACCTCTCTTCGGGTGCGATCAAGCTCGAGCTTGAAGGAGACCGGGACCTGCTCCTCCATTCCCGGTGTCGGCCGCGGCGAGCTCGTTGGCTCCCGCGCCTGGCAGCACTCCTCGGGCTGCTCCTGCTGTGCGGGTGCTCCGCGCCGCAGCCTTCGGAGCTGCCGCTCGAGCCGCCTTGGATCCTCGTGATCAAGTCGGCGCGGCTCCCCGATTCGCGGCCCTGGATCACGCGCGCGGCGCATCACCTGTGGTTCGAGGCGAAGCTCGGCGACGAGGCGCGCTGGCGCCGCTACGAGGTCACCGACTTCGACGATGGGGTCGGGATCGACGACATCGATGCGGAACTCGCGCGCAGCGACCAGCGCTTCGACCGCGAGGTCTTGGTGCTCGCGCACTGGACCGGCGCGGAGGCGCAGCGCATGGCGGAAGATCTGCAGCGCTTCGCCGAGACCTACGAGGACGACGGCAACTACCGCGCGTACCCGGGTCCCAATTCGAACACCTTCGCCGCGCGCGCGATGCGCTCGATCGATGGGCTCTCGGCCGTGCTGCATCACAACGCGATCGGCAAGGACTACGCTCCGCTCGTGCGCGTCGGCGGCACGACCAGCGGGACCGGCGTCTCCGTCGACACGATCCCTCTCGGCTTCGCCGTGGCGGTGGAGGAGGGCTTGGAGCTGCATCTCCTCCAGCTCACCTTCGGCGTCGCGCTCTTCCCTCCGGCGCTGAAGATCCCCTTCGTGCCGGCGATCGGCTTCTGACGCGGAGCACCCATCTTGGACGAGAGCCCTTCGGAGGCGCGGAGCTGGAGCGAAGCGCGACTGCTCGATTGGATCGGGCGCGATCCGCGGCGTCGCAGCGACGCCGCGTTGCTCGAGCTCGAAGGCGGGCGCTGGGCGCTCTGCGTCGATCAAGTCGTGGAGGGGATCCACTTCACCGCCGAGGTCGACCCCGCGCTCGCGGGCAAGAAGCTCGCGGCGCGCAACCTCTCCGACCTCGCGGCGAGCGGGGCCGAGCCGCGCCATGGGCTGCTCGCGATCAGCGCCGATGGTCGCAGCGAGCGCTGGATGCGAGCGTTCGTCGAAGGTGTCGAGCGCGAGCTCGAGCGCTTCGGCGCGGCGCTGATCGGCGGAGATCTCTCGCGCGTGGAGCGGGGGTTCCTCGCGAGCTTGAGCGTCGGTGGGATCGTGCACGGCGAAGGGCTGCAGCGCGACGCGGCGCGCGTCGGCGAGAGCTTGTACGTCACCGGCGCGCTCGGCGGCTCGATCCTCGGACGTCATCTCCACTTCGATGCGCGCGTCGAGGTGGGCCGAGCCCTCGCCGAGCGCTGCGGCGTGCGAGCCGCGATGGACTTGAGCGACGGCCTCGCCCTCGATCTCGCGCGCTTCGCGCGCGCCTCGGGTGTCGGCGCGCACCTCGACGCCGCCGGCATCCCGATCCATCCCGATGCCGAGATCCTCGCGCGTCGCGATGGACGCTCGGCACTCGAGCACGCGCTCGAGGACGGCGAGGACTACGAGCTGCTCTTCAGCTCGACGCTCGATGCCGAGCAGCTGCGCGCGCTCGGCGTTCCCGCGCATCTCATCGGACGCGTGGTGCCAGCGGAGCTCGGGCTCGCGCTCCGCTGCGGCGAGGAGCTGCGCCGACTCGTTCCGCGCGGCTGGTTGCACGGGGGCGCCGAAGGCGAACCGCTCCGCTTCTGCGCGTCGAGCGAGAGCGAGGAGCGCACCGCAGCGCTCGGCCGAGCTCTCGGTCGAACGGCCGAAGCGGGGGCGGTGCTCGCGCTGGAAGGAGAGCTCGGCGCGGGCAAGACCTGCCTCGTGCGCGGCCTGGCCGAGGGCCTGGGATCCGCGGATCGCGTGAGCTCGCCCACCTTCGCGATCGAAGGCGTCTACTCCGGACGGCTCGAGCTGCATCACTTCGATGCCTACTTCGCCGAGAAGGCGAGCAGCTATCTCGAGCTCGGCGGAGACGAGGCCTTCCACGGCGAGGGCGTCGCGGCCGTGGAGTGGGCGGAGCGCGTGGAGACTTTCCTGCCGATCGATCATCTGCGCGTGCGCTGCGAACATCGCGGTCCGGAGCGGCGCCGCATCGAGATGCGGGCGGGCGGCCCCTTCTCGGAGCGCTGGCTCGCGGCTACGGTGGACGCCCTGGCCGCGGCGCTGGGGGGCACGGGCAGCGGAATCGCCCCGGCCCGCCTCGTCGAGGGCCACAGTCTCCCCGAACGGAATTCCGAAGCCCGCTGAACCCAGAGCAGGTGCTCGCGTTGCCGGCTCTTTTCCGCGGTCGAAACGCGAGGTGTCTCGAGCGATGGAAGACCCAGACGGATCCGCGGCGCAAGGCGCCGACCCGATCGTCCGCATCCAGCGGAACGAGCCGCGCGCCTTCGAGGCGCTGGTCGAGCTCTACGCGGGGCGGCTCGCGGTCTTCTTCCATCGCCACGTGCGAGAGCGCGCCCTGGCCGAGGACCTCGTGCAGGAGGTCTTCCTCAAGATCTTCCGCGGAGCCTCGCTCTACGAGCCGCAAGGCTGCCCCGATACCTATGTGTGGCGCATCGCGAGGAACGTGTTGATCGACCAGGCGCGCGCGACGAAAGCGCGGATCCGCTCGACCTCGCTCGATCGCGCCGCGGAGGACGCCGCGCGCGGTCTCGAGAACTTCGCCTCCTCGAATCCGCGGGCCTCCTCGAACACGCAAGCCGGCCCGCTCGAGACCCTGGAGCGCCTGGAGGCGATCCAGCGCCTCTCCGACGCGCTGGCGGCGCTGACGCTCGAGCAGCGCCTCGCGTTCGAGCTCGGCGTGCTGGAGGCGCTGCCGTACCAGCAGGTCGGCGCGATCCTCGACGTACCCGTGGGCACCGTGAAGTCGCGCATCTTCAATGCCGTGCGCGCGCTGAAGCGACTGCTCCCCGACATGGAGGAGGCGCCCGCGCGAAGCGGCGAGCGCCCGACCGTGCGCGTGCGGGGCGGTCCGCGGGGTGCGGGCCTGGGAGGCCAGCGCCTGGGACTGGAGCCCTTCCGCGAAGGAGGAGGCGCGCGCGCTCCAGGCGAGCGCCGCGCCGCCGGCGGAGGTGGTTGACCCCGCTGTTCTCCCGCGCTGCTGCGCCGCCGCGGCGAGGGAACGATTCGCGCCGCCCTCGGCGATCGCCGAGCGCTCCTGCTCCCCGAAACGAACCTGGATCCACCCGATGAACGACTCACTCCCCGAAGACCTCCTCGACGAGCGCGAGCCCACGCCCGAGGAATGGGCCGAGTGCGCCTCGGCGCTGCGCTCTCTCGGCCTCGACTCCGAACGCGGAGGGGCTCGTGACGATGCGTCCGCACGAGATGCGGGCCTGGGCGATTCCGGGGACTCGCACGGCGCGAGCGCGGACACCTCCGCGTTCCTCCAGCACCTCGTCGCCCTGGACCGCAGCCGAGCGCGGGCCATCGGGCGCTCTTCGCGGCGCCGGCGCTTCGCCTTGCGCGAGACCCTGATCGAAGCGGGCTTTCGCGTCGAGCAGGGATCGCGCTGGACGCGCGGGACGCGCCTCGCCCTGGCCTATGGAGCGCTGCGCTTCCGCGAGTCGCGGGCGCTGCGCGTCGCCGCCGCCCTCCTGTTCGTGAACTTGCTGGCCGTGCCGGTCACGGCTTGGGTCACGCGTCAGGAGCGCGCATCCGAAGTGCTCTTCCACGGGTTGCATCCGGGCAACGTCCTGAATCCGCCGGAGCTGCTCGCCGAGGAGCCGTACCTCGAGCTCGAAGCCGAGGATCCGCGCGAGCTTCTCGAACCGCGTGAGGATCGCTGAACGCGGCGCGGAGTGGGGGCATGGACGGACTTGGCCCGGGCCCGTATAGGAAGTGCATGTCGTCTCGCTGCATGACAAGCGCTCGTCGCCTCCGCTCTCCCGCGGCCATCGTATTGGCACTCGTCAGCACCGCCGCGGCTCAGATCGACGCGCCGCAAGAACGGCGCAGCGAGCCCTTCTTCTTCACCGCGTTCGGCCGCGAGTACGTCGGGCGCGCGAGCGCGATCCTGGAGGCCGAGGTGCTCGGCGTCGAGCGCATCGGCGTCACGACCACGACCTTCGTGCGCTTGCGACCGGAAGCGTGGCTGCACGGAGCGCCGAAAGGCGAACCGGAGCGCGAGCGCGCGGAGCTCGCGGTGCTGGGGAAGCTCGCGACGGCGCCCGCCAAGGGCACGCGGCAGCTCGTATTCTTGCGGCGCGATCCGAAGACGGGGCAGCTCGAGATTCTGGCTTCCAATCCGAGCGAGGGCGAGTTCGGTCGGCGGCAACGGGCCGTCGTCGAGGCGTATCTCCGCATCGCGTTGCTCGAGCCGGCGGCGCGCTTCCCCGCGTTCCGCGAGTTCCAGGAAGGGGAGCTCACGGCGAAGGGCTGGCCGCGCTACCACGCGCTGCGCGAGCTCGCGGAGATCGCGGTGGCCGAGCCCGCGCGCTGGCGCGCGGAGGACCTCGCGCGCTGGCGCAAGGCCTGCGAGCCCGATGCGGAGGCGGCGAAGATCCTGGATCGGCTCGAGCGCGAATGGCGGAAGGCGCGCGAGGCACGAGGCTGAGAGCTGCGGTGCGCGCTCGAGGCGGGAACGGTGGTAGTGCGCGGGAGAGAGCGCTACCCTCTCCGCCGCTCTGCCTTTCTCGAACGACGCTCCCCGCATGAAGCTCGACGATCACCCGCCGCGACGCCTCGGTGCGCTGCACCTCGCCTGCACCTCGTTCGCCCTCCTCGCGGCGACGCGTCTCGCGGACGCGCAGGAGCCGCAGCCCGCGCCGAGCGCGGAAGAGCGGGAGGGCGCCGCCGAAGAGCCGCGGCGCCGCTCGATCACGCTGACGGTGGACGAGTGCGTCGAGCTCGCGATCCGGCAGAATCACGGCCTCGCGGCCGAGTGGCTCGCGCGCCGCATCGCCGATGCCGGCATCGAGGAAGCCCGCGGCGCCTTCGATCCGGTCTTCGGAACGAACGGGAGCTGGGCCGAGGACCGCGTGCCGATCGGCTCGGCGCTCGGTGGGGCGAGCGTGCTGCAGGACTCCGTCATCACGTGGGATTCGAGCCTGCGCGGACTGCTCCCGACGGGCCTCACCTATGACGTGACCTGGAACGTGGTGAACACCGACACCAACAACAGCTTCCAGCTCTTCAATCCGCAGACGCGGAACAACCTCACCGTCAATCTCACGCAGCCGCTGCTGCGCGGGGCGTGGACGACGGTGAACGAGCAGCAGATTCGGAGCGCCGAGATCACGAAGAGCGCGAGCGACGAGAACTTCAACGCGGCGCTGAGCACGCTGATCCACGCCGTGCGCTCGGCTTATTGGGATCTCTCGTTCGCGCGCCGCGACGTGCAGCTCCGCAAAGCGAACCTGGAGCTCGGACAGGAGAGCGTCCGCATCACGCGGCGGCGCTACGCGGAAGGACTGGTCCCCGCGTCCGACATCCTCACCGCGAACGCCGAGGTATATCGTCGCGAGGAGGCGCTGATCGGCGCTCAGAACGCTCTCTACAACGCCGAGGACGCGCTGAAGCGCTTGATCTTCGCGTTCGCGAATCGGCCCGAGTGGGACTTCGAGATCGTCTCGGGGACGGCGCCGCGGGAGCCCGGCGGGATCCCCACGCCGGCACTCGAGTCGGCCCTCGCCGATGCGTTCCGCGATCGCGCCGACTTGCGCTCGAGGCGCCTCACGCTGCGCCAGCGCGAGCTCGATCTGCTCGTCGCGCGGAACGGCTTGCAGCCCCAGCTCGACCTCGTCGGCACCTGGCGCTCGCAAGCGCTGGGTACCGAGCTCAGCGATACCTGGGAGGACACGCTCACCGGCGATCAGCAGAGCTACTCGGTCGGGCTCCAGCTCTCCGTGCCGATCGGCAACATCGCGGCACGCGCCCGTCTGCGGCGCGCGGAGCTCCAGATCCGTCAGGCCGTGGAGCAGCTCCGCGAGATCGAGAACCAGATCGCCACCGAGGTGCGCACGGCCGTCCGCGACCTCCATTACTTGCAGCGCAAGTGGGAGGCCGCGGTGCAGACGCGGCGCAACACCGAGGAAGACCACCGCGCGCAGCGCGTGAAGCTGGACCTCGGCCTCATCACGCAGTTCGATCTGCAGACCGTGGAGCAGAATCTCGTGCAGGCGCGCACGAGCGAGGTCGAGTCGCAGACCGACTACGAGCGCGCGCTCTCGAACTTCGAGCGCGTGATCGGTCGCTCGTACCGCGAGGGCTGGATCCAAGGACTCGTCGCGGCGAGCCGGCTCGGGCGGAACGCTACGCTTTGATGCGCTCGCTTGGATGGCGCGCGCTGCACAGCGAAGGTGTGACCGCGTGAGCGCGCAGGCCTATTCATCGATCCCAGGAGGCGGATCGATGTCGTGCAGCTCGGAGGAAGCGTCCGTGTCGGTACTTCGTGGTCTCTCGCGCGCGGCGCTCGCGATCGGCGCGCTGCTGATGGCCGCGTGCGGCGATCCCGGGGATCCCGCGCAGGAACCGAGAGAAGCGGATGATTCGCGCGCGCAACGCCGCGAAGCCGAGGCGGGGCGATGGCTCGCGGCCGACGAGGAATGGCCTCAGCCGTTGCCGCTGATCGGAGTCGCGGGCTACGCCCTGCCCGAGGACGAGAACGCCTGGATCGAGCGCTGCATCTCCAAACTCTCGCGGCCCTTGCCGCTCGAGGCGCTGCGCTACGCGAAGGAGATGCTCGGGGAGCAGGGACCGGCGGCGGTGGCCGCCCTCGGGCGCATCGTGGGCGAACAGCGCGGGCGACGCGGCGAGGAGAGCTTGAGCTTGCTCCTGCACGCGATCGGCGCCCTCGCGTTCCATCCGTCGGAGCAGACCTGGAGCTTCTTGATCCCGGTGCTGGATCACGCGAGCCCGCTCGCGCGGCGCGAGGCCTTGCGCGGCTTGGCCGGCTGCCGCGAGCCCGCGTTGGCCGCGCATCTCGCCGAGCGGCTCGCGCAAGATCCCGCGCTCGGGCGGGGGCGCTTCCTCGCGGGGCAGATCTTGCGCGAGCTTTCGCGAGCGGCGGCCGGCAACGGCGGGGCGAGCATGGCGTTCGCGCATCACGCCTACGAGCTCGGCGAGCGCCGTGAGTTCCACGTGGATGCGGGCGACGACGAGATGGCGCGGTATCTCGCGCTCCTCGTCGATTCGAGGCAGCCCGTCGCGGCGGCGACGATGGAGGCGCTGGCGAGCTCGAGCGCGCGAGCCCCGTTGCACCGCGAGATCGTCGAACGCTCCGTGCTTCTGCCGAACGCCGAGGACGCGCTGCGCATCCTGCGCCGCATCCAGAGCGACTTGCGGGCGGACGACGCGGAGCGCCCGCTCCTCATGCCGCTCCTGCGCCGCGCGCTGGGGATGCTCGGGGATGCCGAGGCGCTGGCGCATTTCCAGAAGCTCCTCGCGGCCGAGGACGCTCGCTCGCGCCAGCTCGCCGTGCAGTCGCTGGGCTACGCCGGACAGCTCGAGCCCGCGCTGGCGCGGCTCCGCGACGATCCGGAGGCCACCGTGCGCATCGCCGCGGCGAGCGCGATCTCGATCGCGCTGCGGCGTAGGGCGGGGCTCTTTCCCCCCGATGAGCCGCCGAGGGAGCCCCTGCGCGGCGCGTCGACGCCGGAGCTCGTGGCCGCCCTCGCTCGCGGGCTCACCGATCCGCATCCCATGGTGCGCGAGGAAGTGGCGCGCACGGCGGCGTTGCTCGGCTCGGAGGAGCTCTTCGCCCCCGTGCTCTCCCAGCTCCGATCGGACGATCCGGTCGTGCGCCACGAGGCCCTGAGCCTCGTGGTCGCGCCGCTCGTCCATTGGCGCCCGGCAGCGGCGGTGATGCTCGACGAGTTGGAGCGCCTCCCCCCGGAGAAGCGCGTGGAATGGCTCCAGGCGACCGTGCTGCTCGCGACGCCAGCCGAAGGCCCGCGGCTCGTCGCTCTGCTCGAGCGCGAGGACTCGTGGGGCAATGAACCCGTCGGCGAGGTCGCGGCCCGCTACGTCGGCGACCTCGGTCGCGACATCGCTCCTCTCCTCGTCGAGGTGTATCGCCGCGCGCGGACCGCGATGGCGAGAGCGCGCCTCGCGCGGGTGCTCATGATCGCCTTGGTGGGGAATTCGCAGACGCGGCGCCCCGAAGCGGTGCGACACAACGCGCCACTCTCCGAGGGCGCGCGCTTCCTCGTCGAGGAGGTCCTCGAGGATCCGGAGCTGCCGGCGGCGCTGCGCTTCCAGATCCTGCGCGAGGCCCCGCGCTACGGCGGAAGAGGAGTGGCACCGCTCTTGCTACGCCGCTACGAGCGCTTGCCCCTGCCGCCGCGCGAGCGCTCGTGGACGCTCCGCACCCTGTGGGAGTACTTCTGAGCCGCGCCGTTGGCGCCTGCGTTTCTCTGCCGACGACTTCCGCTCCGTTTGCCCCAGGTGGCGACATCTCGGCCCGGCGAACATGTCGGCAGGCGCGGAACCGCCGCGGGCGGGACGGCGTCGTAAGATTGGCCGCCGAGACGTTTCGCGCGTCTCCTCCGCTCCTCCCGCCGGCGCTGACTCGCCACAGCGTCTTCGACGCACCGAGACCCTCCTTGAGCCGCTCCCTCCCGCCCGCTCGATTTCTCGGTCCTCGTTCCGGTGGGCGAGCGCTCGCGTGGCGGGCCTTGCTCGCGGCCGCCGTGTGGCTCGGCGTTCCGAGCGCGGCGAGCGCTCACTCGATCATGATCGTCAACGATCGCCGGAGCCCCGGCGTCCTCGGAGACGATCGGCTCTCGTTGCACGAGGCGATCCTCGTCGCCACGGATCGCCTGCAGCTCTGGGAGCTCAGCCCGGCGGAGGCCGGTCAGGTCATCCAGGATCCGGGGCGATTCCAGGTCGACACGCTGATCTTCGACACCTCGGTCTTCCCGGCGCCCATCGTGCTGGAGACGCCGCTCCCGGTGCTCGACGATCCGATCGGCGACTACATCGACGGGACGAACTTCAATCAGCTCCCGATCGGCTCGATCCTCCTCGATGGCTCGCGCCTGCCGCCGGGGACCCCGATCTTCGACATCGAGGGCTCGAACACCGGCATCTACGGCTGGCATCTCTACGGTGCGACGGGCGACGCGATTCGCATCCGGCCGAGCGCGATCCTGCCGCGCATGCACGGGCTCCTGCTGCAGGCGAATTGGATCGAGGCCGCGGCCGGAGCCGGCATCTCGATCCGCACGGGCGCTCGAGCGGGTATCTCGTGGGACGCTCAGATCCTCGAGAACGGGATCTTCCGCTGCGCCGGCGGCGGCTTCGTGTTCGAGGCCGGCAGCGGGGCGCTGCAAGATGCGCGCTTCATCGTCGAGAGCAACTTCATCGACGGCAATGGCGGCCTGCGCGGCAGCTCGCCCGCCTTGCATGGCATCGCCTTGATCGGCGCCACCAGCGGGAACGATTTCCTCGGCGACTACGAGATCCGCCGCAACTTCGTGCGCGGCAGCCCAGGTTGCGGGATCCTCATCGACGGCGCGGGACCAGGCACGACCTGGGGAGGCATCCTGGAGTCGAACAGCACGCTGGCCAACGGCTATGGCTTCGCACTCCAAGGATCGTCGCTTCCAGGCGCTGGCGCGAACGACGTCTCGGGGAGCCTGCGCCATCATCGCTCCTATCTGGATCTGCACGCCGCGGTACTCGCCATCGGCGGGACGGCGCGAGGCAGCTCAGGCGCCTTCGTCTCGCTCTCCTTGCGGGATGTGCTGATCGGGCGGGGCAGCGACATCGCGCAGATCGTCGTCGGCGCGGGCGCGGGAACGAATCACGGCGTCTCGTTGTCACTGCGCGAAGTCGCGCTGGTCGACGGGCTCGGCGATGGTCTGCGTATCGAGGCGACCGCGCCGGATGCGCTGAGCGGTCACGACGTGCAAGTGCGCACGACGCTGCTCGAAGTGCGCGGGGCCGCGCGCGCGGGTTTGGCGCTTCTCGGCGGCGCCGGGGACGGTGCGCGCGTTCGGCTCCAAGGAGATTCGGTGCACGTGGAAGCCTGTCAGCGCGGGCTCTGGATGCACGGCTCCTCCGGCGGCTCTGCCGTGCGTGCGCACGACCTCGAGTGCACTCTGGGCGCGGCTCGCTTCTTGGATTGCGCCGCTCGCGGCATCGAGCTCGAAGGGCGCGGCGGTCGGATGGCGCTCCGGCTGCGCGGCTCCGGCGTCGAGCGCTCCGTAGGCGAAGGAGTGCGCGCGAGCGCGACGACTCCGACCGCGCTCGAGCTCGATCTCGGACAGGCATCCTCCTGGGGCTTGAACTCGTTCCTCGACAACGCGCAGAACGCGGTCGCCCTGGGCACGGGAGCGCCATCGGCTTTCGCGGTGGGCAATTGGTGGGGGCGGCGAGCGGGAGCGGCACCCGCTGGCGCTCCCAACGGCGTCGATGCCCTCGTCGATGCGAGCGCGCCGCTCTCGAATACCGCGCGATTGCGCCTCGATCTCGACTCCGTCACGGCCGGACTCGGCGGAGACCTCCGCTTCGACCTCCCCGACGCGGTCGCCCTAGCCCTCGTCTTCGTCGGCGCGCAGGCGATCGATCTGTCGTCTCAAGGGCGCGGCATCTGGCTGGACCCACAGGATCCCGTGGTGTCCGCGGTGGCCGTGCTGCCGGGCGGTGGCCCGGGTTCGATTCCGATCCCGCGGGATCCAGCGCTCGTCGGGATCCATGTCCTGTGTCAGGCTTTCGCGCCGGCCGAAGGCTTGGCGTCGCCGATTCGCGCGCTCTGGATCCAGTGATCCCCGAGAGACAGCCCACCGGCGCCGATGTGACCTGATTCGGAACCCTGGAGAGAAATCGACCATGCGCTCCCCGTTGATCGCCCTGCTCTCGCTCGCGGCCTTCTGCGTCGCTGACCTCGGCGCCCAGACCTGCGGAGCGGGCCAGAACCTGCTGAAGAACGACGCGATCCCCGGCGTCCCGAACGGGGCCACGGCCGTCGCGCTCGTGCCCGGGCTCTGCGATGGCGAAGCCGCGATGTCGGTCTTCCGCACGCAGGGGGCGGTGCGCATCGACAAGGCCTCGGTGATGTTCGCGAACAACTTCGGCGCGAGCGGAACGCTCGCGCTGGTGAACCTGGAGATCTACGACGGTGCCACGTTCCGTACCGACGGCCGCGTGACCTTGGGAGCCAAGGTCTTCGACTTCGCCAGCTCGACCGGGAACGACATCCAGATCTCCACGCACGCGCTGAACGAGATCGACATCTCCTCGCGCAACATCGTGGTATCGACCGGCACCGTGGTGATCGCCTGGCGCATGCAGTTCAACACCGCTGCGGGATCCTGCGCGCTCGGCTACACCTCGAACTTCGCGACCGACAACAACTTCGTCTGCCGCTCCGGCGAGAACATCCTCGATGCGCAAGGAGTCGGCCCGGTAGATCCCTGCACCTACCTCGGGTTCGGGGTGCCGCTCTATCCGACCTTCTTCCGCGGCAACTGGTTGATCCGCGCTTGCGCCACGCCGCAGATCTCGGCCGAGTGGACGGGCCAGCCGACTCCGGGAGGATTCCTCTCGTTCACCTTCCGCGCTCCGGGGCAGTCCGGCAACGGTTACACCGCGTTCGTCGCCGGCGCGGCGACGAGCGGCTTCGCGACGCCGTGGGGTCAGCTCCCGCTCGATCCGGATCCGATCTTCGTGTGCTTCCTCGGCGCGTGCCGCGGGCTCACGTTCAACTTCCAGGGCTTGCTCAACGCGAACAGCCTGGGCTTCGGCGGCATGCTGATCCCGCCGGATCCGCTGCTCGTCGGTTCGAATCTGCGCTTGCTCGTGTCGTTCGTCACCCATCCGCCGGCGAGCTTCACGCCGTGGATCGGTATCTCACCGCCGTCGCAGCCGATCGTCATCAACTGATCGGGCGAAACGGCGCTTCAGCGCCGCACGATGGTCGCCGCGATCTCGATGCGCCCGCCGCGGGGGAGCGCCGCGACGCCGATGCAGGTGCGCGCCGGCGCGGGCTCCGGGAAGCGCTCGGCGTAGAGCGCGTTCATCTCGGCGTAGTCGTTCATGTCGGTGAGATAGACCTCCACGCGCGCCGCATCGGCGAGGGAGACGCCGGCGCGCTCGGCCGCGCGAGCCAAATGGTCGAGCGCGGCGCGCGTCTGCGAGGCGAGGTCCGGTCCCACGAGCTGGCCTGTCGTCGGATCGGTGCCCAGTTGCCCCGAGAGGAAGACCAGGCGATCGGTGAGGATGGCCTCGCTCAAGAACGCGGCCTTGCCCGGTAGGGCGGATCGGGAGGCCGTTCCGGCGCAGCCGCAGAGGACGAGGAGCGCGAGGGCGGAGGAACGCACGACGAAACGCAGGGACATGGGGGACTCGGGCAAGAGTGGACGAGGAGGAGCGCGACCTTTTTGGCCGCAGATCTTTGCGCGTCCTTCGCTATCATGCGCGCCTTTTTCGGAGGCCGAGGCGACTCTCGACATGACGTCGAGGGGGCTTCGCGAGCTGCTTGAACTGGTTCTCCACGCTGTCGACCGCCGATCGCCTCGCCGACGCTGTCAAAGAGACGGGCGACCGAGTGCGCGCGGCCTTCGCCGAGGTGGGCTTCCCCGATCTCGTGCTGGCGTTCGTCTCGCCGCACTATGCGGGGCTGCAGTCCGCGGGTCTGAACTCTGCGGGCGCGCACGCTGCGGGGCGTGACATCGGCAAGGAGATCGCGGCGGACATCCTCGCGTGGACCGGCGCGCGCGCGCTCATCGGCTGCACCGGAGGGGGAGTCATCGGCGGCGGAGTGGAGATCGAAGGCCGGCCCGCGCTCTCCCTCACCGCCGCGCGCTTGGGCGGAGTCCAGGTGCAGACCTTCCACTTGAGCGACGCGGACCTCCCGGGTGGCGATGACGCGCCTTCGGCATGGCACGCCGCGCTCGGAGTTCCCGGAGAGCTCGCGCCTCAGTTCATCCTGCTCCCGGATCCGTATTCGATGCGGGTGGATGCGCTGCTCGCCGGACTCGACTACGCCTATCCGCAGAGCACGAAGATCGGCGGACTGGCGAGCGGTGCCCGCGGCGCGGGAGGCCACCTCCTCTTCCGCGACGATCAGTGCTACAGCGAAGGGGTCGTCGGAGTGGCGCTCTCCGGAAGAGTCGCCCTCGACGCGATCGTGGCCCAGGGTTGCCGTCCGCGCGGCGTCGATCATCGCATCACGAAGTGCCGCGGGAACGCGTTGCTCGAGCTCGACGGCAAGCCCGCGGTCGAGGTCTTCGAGGAGTTCTACCGCGAGCTCTCGGAGAGCGAGCAGCTCCTCGCCCAGCGCCATCAGCTCTTCTTGGGGCTCGCGTCCTCCGCGTTCCTGGAGAAGCCGGATCAAGGCGACTTCCTGATCCGCAATCTGATCGGCGTCGACGCCAAGTCCGGCGCGCTGTTGATCGGAGCAGAGCTGCGGAACGGGATGACCGTGCGCTTCCATCTGCGCGATGCCGCATCCTCGCGCGAGGACCTAGCCGAGGCGCTCCGCGCCTATCGCGAACGCCGTCCGAGCGACGCCGCTCTGCAGGGTGCCCTGCTCTTCTCGTGCCTGGGGCGAGGGCAGGGGCTCTACGGCGTACCGGATCACGACAGCCGGGCGTTCGCGGACTCCCTCGCACCCGTGCCGCTCGGCGGCTTCTTCTGCAATGGCGAGATCGGACCCGTGGGAGACCGGACCCACGTCCACGGGTTCACTTCTTCGTTCGGCGTCTTCCGCGCGCCTTGAGCGTCGTGTGGGACGCAGCGTTCTGCGAGGTCGATCGCGTGGAGACCATCTTCTCGAAGATCGTGCGGCGGGAGATCCCCGCGGACATCGTGTACGAAGACGAGCGCGCGCTCGCGTTTCGGGACATCCATCCGCAGGCACCGGTGCATGTGCTGATCATTCCGAAGCAGCCGATCGCGCGCGCATCGGATCTCCTGCCCGAGCACGAAGCCCTCGCCGGTCACCTGCTCGTCGTCGCGGCCGAGGTCGCGCGACGCGAAGGACTCGCGCGCGGCTACCGGCTCATCATCAACTGCGGCCCCGAAGGCTGTCAGAGCGTCTACCACCTGCACGTGCATCTGCTCGGCGGGAAACAGCTCGGCTGGCCGGGCATCGATTAGAAGGAACCTTCGCGATGGACGAGTCTCGACTCCGCGGCGCGCGCGTGCGCTTCGCGCCGAGCCCGACCGGCTACCTGCACATCGGTGGAGCGCGCACCGCGCTCTTCAACTGGCTGGTCGCGCGCCGTTACGGCGGGACCTTCATCCTGCGCCTCGAGGACACCGATCGGGTGCGCGACGTGAAGGGCGCACGCGAGGCCATCTACGAGGGGCTCAGCTGGCTCGGCCTCGACCCCGATGAAGGTCCGGAGCAAGGCGGGCCGTACGGGCCCTACTGCCAGAGCGAGCGCGGCGAGATCTACGCTCGCGCGATCGCGGAGCTGCGACAGCGCGATGCGATCTATCCGTGCTTCTACACGCGTGACGAGCTCGCCGCGCAGCGCGCCGCCGCCGAGGCGCGCGGCGAGGTCTGGCGTTACGACGGCAAGTATCGCGAGCTCGCCCCATCGCTCGCAAAGGCGCGCATCGATCGAGGAGAGGAGCACACCTGGCGCCTCAAGGTCAGCGCCGGAGCCACGCGCTACCACGATCTCGTGCTCGGCGACTCCGAGGTGCAGAACGACGACGTCGAGGACATCATCCTCGTTCGCGGGAACGGCGAGCCGGTCTACAACCTCGTCGTCGTGATCGACGATCACCACATGCGCGTCTCGCACGTGCTGCGCGGCGCGGATCACCAGACCAACACCTTCAAGCAGCTCCAGATCTATCTCGGCCTCGGCTGGACGCCCCCCGAATTCGGGCACATCCCGCTCATCCTGGCGGAGGCTCCGAACAAGGGGAAGATGAGCAAGCGCCACGGCGGCGCCACGGTGGAGGAGTACCAGAAGGCCGGCTACGACGTCGAAGCCATGATCAATTGGCTCGCGCTGATGGGCTGGTCGCTGGACGGAGAGACCGAGGTCATCTCGCGCGCGGATCTCGTGCGCCAATTCGACATCTCGCGCATCGGCAAGAACGGCGCTCAGCTCAACCGCCCGAAGCTCGAGTGGTTCTCCGGCGAGTATCTGCGCCGACGCACGCCGCAGGAGCTGGCACCGCGCGTCGCGCGCGCTCTCTCCGAGCGCGGCTGGATCCCCGCCGACGAGATCGATCGCCCTTCCGCTCGCACGTTGCGCATCGCCGCCGCGCTGCGCGAGCGCATGCGGAAGGACGCCGACGTAGCACCGTTCTGCGCCTGGATCTTCGAGCCCACCCTCGCGTTCGAGGAGAAGGCGCAGCAGACCCTCGTGAAGGACGCCGAGAACGCGGCGCGCTTGGAGCGCCTCGCGTCCTCGCTGCCGGATCCTCTGCCGGACGGCGAGGCGTTCTCCGAGCTCTTGAAGCGCGTCGCCGCGGAGCTAGGAGTCGGCTTCGGCAAGATCGCTTCGCCGGCGCGCGCCGCGCTGACCGGTAGTCTCTCCGGCTTCGAGCTCGTCGATTGCTTCCACATGCTCGGAGCCGCCGAAGTGGTGCGGCGCCTGCGCGCGGGAGCCGAGCGTTGCCGCGGCGCGCACGCCTCTCCGAGCTGAGGGTCTGCATCACACCTGCGGCCAGGTCCTCGCGACTTCGATCTCCCTGGCGGCGTCGAGGTCCTTCGATGGTCTCGGGTTCGACCTTCGATCCAGGGGCCGCTCCTCCGTGAGACCGACCGCCAGAGCGAGCCCGCGCATCGACATGCACGCCCCCGATCCCGCAACCTCTCCCTCGTTCGACCTCGACGCCGCGCGCCGCCGCTTCGTGCGGCGCGTGCTCGGCGCTGCCGCGCTCGTCGCTCCGCTCTTCCTCACGCTCGGCTGGTGGACCTCGCGTTCGTTCCTGCTGCGCGAGACGCGCTTCAATCAGCTCGCGCTCGAGGTCCAGATCCCGCGGAGCACTCCGCGAGGCCTGGGGGTGCCCGTGCGTTTCGTGACGCGCGATCCCCTGGGGCGTCCGCATCGCGCGCAGGTGAAATGGGTCGCGCGTGATTCGGCGGGCGCAGAGCTGCTGCGCGGTGCCGTCGATTCGCTCGGCACGCACGAGGCGATCCTGCCTTCCGAGATCGCGGACATCGCGCGCCTCGAGGTGCGCGCGAGCGATGGGGCTTGGGGGCGCAACGCCGTCTTCGATGTGCGCCGTGGTGCGCCTGCGAGCGGAGTCCGGCTCGAGCGCTTTCCTTGCGATGCTGCGGGCGATCTCTTGCTCTTGGCGCAGCGCGAGCTCACGAGCGCTCCGACGTCCGACGCGGTCTTCGTCGCCTACGACGAGACCGGCGTGCCGATCGCGCGAAGGACGGTGCGCTGGGAGGGCCCCTTCGCGCTCGCGCGCTGGCGCTCGCGCCCCGAAGTCGGTGAGGCGCGCCGCTTCGAAGTGCTCGATATCGCAGGGGAGCTCGTCGCCGAGCTCGACCTCGCGCTCGCGCCGCAGCACGTCGCGGAGAGCGGCGCCGTGCTGCACGTCGCGCGAGTGGAACGCGGCACCGGCCTCCGGATCGAGGTCGCCCTTGGAGTGGCCGAGGAAGCAGAGCTCTCGTGGTTCGACGCCGAGCGTATCCACGCGCGCCAAACCGTGCGCCGCGGCGGCGCGACGGGCTTCGATCTACTCAGCAGCGCTCGATGCGTCGGGCGTTCGTTCGTGCGCCTGGTGGCGCGCGACGGGGCGGCGCTGGCACTGGTAGAGCTCCCGCCGATGGAACCGGACGATCTGCGGGCGACCGTGGCTCGCTCCGCGAGCGATGGGGCTCTGGAGATCGAGCTCTCGGACCTCGCGGGTGCTCCGTTGGCCGGAGCGGCGCTCGCCGTGGGGGCGGCTTTGGAGCGTGCAACGGAGGAAGCTCGCGCGCTCGACCCACGCGTCCTCGGGTACTTCGGCGCCAGCGCCGCCGAGCGCGCTCGGCTCGGCTACGGTCCTCTCGCGGTCGTCTATTCGAGCCGCGCCGATCGCGAAGCTCATCTCGCGGTGCGCGAGAGCGAAGAGCTCTTTGCCCGACGCCTCGTCTTCGGCACCGCGATGGCGCTCGCCGGCCTCTGCGCTGCGATCTGGCTCTTCTTCCTCGTGCGGAGTCGCAGCGCCGCGGTGCCACCCGCTTGGCGACTCGGCTTCGGCGCCTCGGCGCTCGCGCTCGTACTGGCTTTGGTCGCGTCGAAGCTGTGGTGGGGGAGCGAGCTTCGAGCGAGTGATCCGAGCCTCGCTTTGGCGGAGAACACCGCCGCGCCTCTCGATCACGGCGCTCTCGAGTCGCTCTCGCTCACGTCGCTCGCGGAGCTCGAGGCGCCCTTGGCGCTCGTCGCGAAACTCGATGATCGCGGCCGCGCACGCATTCCGGCGCCCATGTTCGCCGAGGCGACGAGGATCTGCCTCCTCGTGGCTCATGCGCGAGGACTGCGGCGCGCGGAGCTGCCGCTGCCGCCGCGCTGAACGCGCGTCGACTCAGCGTGTCAGCGCCTGAGGATCGGAGAGGCCGAAGCTCTCCGCATCGAAGCGCTGCTCTCCCGCGCTGAGGAAGGGCTGCGCTTGCGTCGCGACCACGAGGCTCTTTCCGGCCCAGGTCGCGGGAATCTCGAAGCGCGCAACGCCGCTCGCGTCGAGTTGCCCGGATTGCAACGCGCCTTCGAGCTCGATGGGCAAGAGGTGATACGGAGGGAGCGGCGTTCCGCGGCCGTCCGCCGCGCTCGGGCCGCCGAGCAGGAGGAACCAGTGATTCGGTTCTCCGCGCACTTCGACGGCGAAGGACTCCGCGAGCCGCGTCGCCGCGATGGAGCGCCGCGGCACGCCGAGCAGCGCATCGAGTTGCTCGATCCGAGCTGCCTCGAGCTTGCAGGGCGAACGCAGAGAGCGGTCGATCACGGGGGCCAAGAAGAGCGCGAGCGCGGCGTAGCCCGGAGCGCGCAAATGGAAGTCGTGGTGGAAGAGCGCTTCGTAGCGGGAGCGACGCAAAGCGGCGGCGATCCAGCCGCGCACATCGACGAAGGTCCAGCGCGCGCCGGAGGCGAGCTTCGAGGTCTGCGCGTTCAACGCCTGTAGTCGATCCAAGTCGAGGGGATAGGAGAGGACGAGCAAGGGCAGGCCCCTGCTCTCCGCCTGCTGCGAGATCTCGGTCAGATCTCCACTCAACGCGCGCAACGCGAGATCCATGGAGACGTCGGTGCCGCCCTCGCCGTACTGCAGCGCGATCTCGAAAGCGTCCTCGGAGCTCACGCCGCCGCCGCGCGACACGTCGCGGAGATCGATGGAGCGCTCGGAGACATGGCGACCTTCGAGAGTGCGGAAGAAGCGATAGAGCAAGAGATCGCGAAGGATCGGCGGTCCCGCCGCGGAGCTCGCGCCCTCGAGATAAGGCTCCATGTGGCGCGTGCTCCAGATGTTGTTCTTGCCCACCCAGAGCACGAGCAGATCGGGATCGCAGCGCTCGATCGTCTCGGCGCAGCGCGCGCGGAGGTCCGAGGAATTCTGTCCCGGGAAGCCCTCGTTCACGAACTCGAACGCGAGACCCGCGGGCCGAGCTCCGTTCAGCAGGGCCTCGACGCGCGCGGGCCACGCATCCTCGCTCCGCTCGTAGAGACCGTAAGTATTCGAATCGCCGAGGCAGAGGACGCGCAGCACGCGGGTGCCGTCGGCGCGCAGCTTCGGACCGAAGGTCGCGGGAGCGCGACCGGTGCGCCATGCGGCCACGAGGCGCAAGGTACCTTCGATGCTCGCGACGGTGAGAGTGGCCGAGAGCAACGCGAGCGCGAACTTCAGCGCGCGCGGCGTGCGATGCGGCCTCGGGCGGGTCATCGGCGCTTGCGCAGCGGGCGCTCGGCGCGCGGCGGTGGCGCGGGCGGCTCGAACACGCCGTAGCCGAACGGCAGCTCTTCGAGCTTCCCCGGGTTCGGTTGGACCGGACTCGGCTTCGCCGCTGCGTCGGAAGCGCTCTCTGCGGGACGAGCCGTTGGCGTTCGGCGTGCCGCCGCCGGTTTGGCCGTGGGCGGAGGAACCAACGCAGGCGCGGGGCTCGGCGACTCCACCTGCTTCTCCGCGGGATCCGCTGCGCGTTGCTGGGGCTCTCGCGTTCTGCGCGGGGGCGCGAGCGCGGCCTTCTCAGCCGGCGCCTCGCGGGTCAGCGGGACCGCGCGCCGCGGTGCTTCCTCGCGAGCGACGGGCTCCGGCCGATCGATGGAGCTCGGCAGGCCGATCAGACGCTCCAAGTTCGCGGGTTCGCTCCGATCGTAGCCGCTCTCGCGTCGCGCGCTTTCGCGGCGCTCGTGCCATTCGAGGTAGAGCTCGCGCAACTCCGGGTCGCGTCGCGTGGCACACTCGATCGCGAGGAGATCGAGACCTTCGTCGAAGCCCTCTTGTCGCACGAGAGCGAGCGGCCTCTGGCGGCGGCGCCCGCTGCGCTCCAATCGCTGGCGGAGTAGAGCGAAGCGCCGCGCGTTGCCGCTGTCGCGTCGCGAGAGGCGCGTGCGTTCGGAGAAGCCCTCCAGCACGTCGTCGAAGACGCTGAGGAGGTCCATCGGGCTCTTCCATTCCCGGGAGCGCCGCGAGAGGGCGAGCCGGAGAGGACCGGAGAAGAGCACCGCGAGACAGAACCCGGCCGAGGGATCCTCGCCCTCGGCGAAGCGGCGATCGAGCTCGCGGAGGGAGGCGAAGATGATCTCGTCCTCGCCGTCGCCCGCGCGGCGAGAGGCGCGGAGGAAGGCGTCGATCTCGGGCAGGATCACGGCCAGCGAACCGCAGTCATCGAGGAGCCGGAACGCGCTCTCGGCCTTGCCGCTACGCAGGAGGCGCAGGATCTCCTCCAGCACGCGCGGAGGGGCGCCCTTCTCGAGGTCCGTGGCGCAGTCGCGCATCGCCTGGAAGGTCTCCGCTTCGAACTGGAAGTCGAGGCGGGAGGCGAACTTGATCGCTCGCAGGATCCGCACGGGATCCTCGCGAAAGCGGATCTGGGGATCGCCCACGGTGCGGATCAGTCCGGCACCGAGGTCCTCGAGGCCTCCGACGTAGTCGATCACCTCGCGGCGCGCGGGGTCGTAGAAGAGCGCATTCACCGTGAAGTCGCGGCGCTGCGCGTCCTCCTCGGCGGTTCCGAATTCGTTGTCCGAGGTGATCAGGAGATCGCCATCCCCCAGACCCGCGCCGGAGCTGGCGCTCGGGATCGTACGGAAGGTCGAGGTCTCGATGATGTCCTCACCGAAGACCACATGGGCCAGCTTGAAACGCCGGCCGATGATGCGGCAGTTGCGGAACACCCGGCGGATCTGCCGCGGGCGTGCCGATGTCGCGACATCGTAGTCCTTCGGCTCGCGCTTCAGCAGCAGATCGCGCACGCATCCGCCGACCAGGTACGCGGCGTGCCCGAAGCGCTGTAGGCGGTCGACCACATGCACCGCGTTGGCGTCGAGCACGCGAGCGGCGATGTCGTCGGTGCGGAGAATGCGGGGAGAAGGACGGCCCGGGGCCGCCTCGTCGGTTCGGCGTCGTTTCAAGATGTTGCCGTGGGACCAGGATCCAGGAAGGGCGATCCCCCGTGCCCTTCACGATCGCGCTTCGAAGCGGGGAGATCGTAGGGGTCCCGTCGGTGGCGTTCAAGCTCGGCGTTCAAGCCGTGGAAGACCGGGCTTGCATTCAGGCCCTCGGCGCCGTTCAATGCGCAAGCCTAGGGGAGTAGCTCCAATCGGCAGAGCGGCTGATTCCAAATCAGTAGGTTGGGGGTTCGAATCCCTCCTCCCCTGTAGCCTCCGGTGGAAGTCCTCACCGCACATTCTCGCGGGAGACTTCGCCGTCTAGCGCCCCCGAGAGCGCCTGCTACGGCTTCGCTATCGTGCCGTCGCCTGCTGCCGCCCGGTAACCGCCGTGCCGCGCTGTATTTGCCGTGCCGCGCTGTATTTGCCGTGCCGCGCAGTACTTGCCGTGCGGCTTTGCCCGCGCGCACCTCTTCCGCCGTTCTCCCATGGGATCCGCGGCGACGCGCACTCAGCGCCCACGAAACGCAGGTCTCCCAGCGCGAGCCGCTCACGCAGAGGAACTCAGGCAGCGACGGATCGCGCCGCGCCGGGTCACTCGTCGGCGGTCGAGGGGCGGCCCGGAGGACGTTCCTCCCCAGGAGTGTCGTTCTCCGGCTCCGAATGCGTCCGAGAACCGACGACGGCGCGCGCCACGACGCAGAAGTTCCCGCGCAGCACTTCGCCGCCACCGGCGCTCCATGCCTCGGGATCTCTCCCTTCGTCGATGAGCGCCAACCTCGTCCCCTCGGGGCTCGCGTCGTGGAGGAGCACGCCATAGGGACTCGGGGCCTCGCTCTGATAGCCCTGGCAGAGGAGGTTCACCTCCTCCGCGGGGAGCTTCAGGACGGCGCCGATCATCAGCACCTCGTCGAGGCTCTTCAGCGGGAGGCTGCCGCGCAAGATGCGCGAAGCCCAGGCGGGGGACTTGCCGCAGCGCTCCGCGAATTCGCGCTGGGAGATCGAGTGCCGGGCGATCAGCGCCTTCAGCTCGCGACGGAAGGACAAGGGCGGACCTCGCGCTAGGGCCGGCGGAGTATACCAGCGCTCAACCTCCGCGCTGCTCGCGGGAGAAAGTGGCAGCTCGCTGGCGACTCGAAAGGTGCGATTCTCAGGATTTCCGTGCCACCTCGACCAGGGGACCTCGTCCTCAGCCGCCGAGCGTTCATCTGGAGTGAACGCGGCATGCGTGATTCTCTCTCCTTCAGGGAGCCGTCCATGGTCGAGTCGCAGATCCCGCGTTCCCGCTTCCGCCGCCTCCGTCCACCGCGCTTGCCGCGCTGGTATCTGGTCGATGGCAAGCCGAGGCGGAGCCTCTGGCCGCCGCAAGCCGCCCAGGTTTCGGCGCGCGACGCCGAGCAGCTCCTCGCGCTGGCGCGCGAAGCGGCCTCCGCACATTCTGGGACGGACGATGCGGAAGCTCCGGAGCGAAGGCGCATGCGCGCCGTCCTCGAGCTGCTGGAGCGCACCCTGGAGCCGATCGCGCTCCGGCGCAGCGCTCCGGAGCGAGCCGACGCAGGAGCGGTGGAGCGCCCGACTTGAACCACGGAACGAACGACGGTGAGGAGCAGGAGATCGCCAGCGAGGATGAGGCGCGCGAAGGGCCTCCTCCCTCGCCAGGCGCGCAGATCCCCAGCGAGGCCGAGTATCGCGCGGCGATCTCCGGGGTCCTCCTGCGACTCGGCTTATCCGAGCGCTGGAGCGATCCGTTCGCCAAGCACGCGCGCCTCGTCGCGGAGACGAACCTCTCGCTCAACCTCACGCGCCTCGTGTCGCCAGCCGAGGTCGCCGAGCTGCAGGTCGAGGACTCCCTGGGCATCGCGACCTGTCTGCCGCTGGCCGGTGCGCGCGTGCTCGATCTCGGCACGGGCGCGGGATATCCCGGGATCCCGATGGCCTATGTCGAGTCGTCCGCGCGCGTGCTGCTCGTGGATGCGCGGCGGAAGAAGGTGGAGTTCCTGCAGCGCGTTCTGGAGGAGCTGCGGAGAGGAAACCTCGAGGCTCGTTGGGGGCGCGCCGAGCAGGTTCTCGGAGAAGGCGAAGCGTGCGACATCGTCGTGGCGCGCGCGGTCGGATCGGTGGCGACGGTGCTGCGGCTCCTGCGCCCGGTTCGGCACCGCGTCGGACTCGTGGCTCTCGCGAAGGGCCCGCGCCTCGAAGCGGAGCTCGAGGAAGCGCGCCACCTGCTGACACCGAGCCTCTTCCGACTGCGCAGCGTGGAGGAATACACGCTCGGCGGACAGGAGGGTCGTCGGTGGGTGGCGCTCTTCGAGCCCGCGGGGCGCGCGCCGAAGGCGCGATGAGGTCTTGACGCGCGGCCGCGCCGGCCTGCGGATGCTGCGGCCAGCGACCGGCGCGTCCCGCTCGGCCGGTGGTCTTCCCGTCGCTCCCGGAGGAGGTGCGTTCGGCGACCAAGAGTCCAGGAGCGCGGCAGGCGCCTTGGCCCGGCGGCGGAACTGTGTCGGCCGAGGAAGTGGGGTCGGCCGAGGAAGTGGTACCGGCCGAGGAGGTGGTGTCGGCCGACGAGGCTTGGTCGGATCGCGTCGGCCGGATCGTGCGAGCCGCAGCGGGAGGCTCGGTTCGGGTGGGCCGCTCCTCGCGATAGGGGCCAGGGGGCCTGTTCCGGAAGGAGGATCCTTCCTGGAAACGACGCAGGGCTCCATACGGAGCCCTGCGGGTAGCTGCGCCTAGTCCTTTCCAGAACTCGACCAGCGCGTGTCCGATGCCGAAGAGAGGACTCGAACCTCCAAGGGCTTGCACCCACCAGAACCTGAATCTGGCGCGTCTGCCAATTCCGCCACTTCGGCGCGGGGCGCAGAGGATAGGCGCCCGAGCGCGCGTGTCAACCGGCGGCTGAGATTCGCGTTGGCACGCGCCGTTTCGCTGCGAGGCTCGAGGATGCTACCCTCCGGCTTCGCCTGTCGTATCCAGCCTGGGAATGTTCGCGCGCATGTCGGCCGCCAAGAAGCCCACCAACACCACCCCGCCGCCGGTCGCTCGCAATCGCCGCGCGCGCTTCGACTACGAGATCCTGGAGACCCTCGAGGCCGGCCTCGTGCTGCAGGGCTCGGAGGTGAAGTCCCTGCGCGAAGGCGGAGTCAGCTTGGAAGAGGCGTACGTTCGCGTGCTCGCGGGGGAGGCGTGGCTGCTCGACTGCACCATCCCGGAGTGGCGACAGGCCGTGCTGTTCGGGCACGCGACCCAGCGCTCGCGCAAGCTCCTGCTCCATCGGCGCGAGATCGCGAAGCTGCGCGAGCACGTGCGGTTGAAGGGGCTGACCGTCGTGCCGCTCTCGATCTACTTCAAGGGGCCGCGAGCGAAGTGCGAGATCGCGCTCGTGCGCGGCAAGAAGAAGCACGACAAGCGCGAAGCCTCGAAGGAGAAGGTCGCGAAGAAGGAGATGCGAGAGTACCGCTGAGGAGACACAGCTCTCCGGCAGCGCGTTGCGCATCCACTTCGGCTGGCGGTCCTATCTCCGGGCTTGTGTCGTGGACCGCTTCTCGCGACAATCCGCGCGCTCGTCGGGGGGCGACCAGGTTTCGACCGGACGGTCATCTTCTCCGGTGGCGTGCAGAGGCTCCGGGAGGCCTCTCAAAAACCCGGAACGGTCAAGTTGCCGAAAACAACTACGCTCTCGCTGCCTAGTTAAAACCTAGCCAGCCGTTCTCCCTGCCATGCCCGTGGGGTGGGTGAGGACGCCAACACACGGGCTGGCTCGGCGTTCCGACGCGTGGCGCAGAGCGAGAAACACAGCGCGACTAGCGCGCGTGGAACCCTGTTCGTCGGGGTCTGCGCGAGCGGGAAACACAAGACGAACTACGCACGTAGAAGCCGGTTTGGGTGTGTCTTGGGACGCGGGTTCGATTCCCGCCGCCTCCATTCGCGCGCCGCGGCGCAGCGGCCGAACCTCGATCCGCGAGGCGAGGTCGCTGCGCCGAGCGCACGGGCCCCTGGATCCAGCTCGCACGAGGGTCGCCGAAGGGACGACGATCGCGGAAGAGACGAGGCTCGCCGAAGCGCTGGCGCTCCTGGACTGATGCGAATCCCAAGCACCGCGATCCTCGCCGCTGCGGTCGTGCTGAGCAGCTCGTGTTCGAGTCCGACGCTGGCGCTGCGCGACCTGCGCGCGATCCACGAGCTCGAGGATCCCGCCACCTCGAGCGCAGAGGGGGCTGGTGAGCTCTCCGCCGCGACCAGCCGCTTGCGCTATCGAGACGAAGCCGCGCTCCACGGGACCTTCGATCGCATGATCTACGAGAGCGGGGTCGCGAGGATCCTCCCTGAGTTGGACGCGTGGGTCGAAGCCGAGGTCGAGCTCGTCGAAGAGCCCGAGCTGGCCAGCGTCGATCTGCTGATCGAGCTCGAAGGGCTGGATACCGAGGACACGATCCTCGTCTGCCGCTCACTCGCTCTGCTCGGCGCGTATCTCCTGCACGATCCCGCCCCGCTCGTACGTCGGCGATGCGCGGCGGTCTTCGGGCGCTTCGCCGGAGAGCTGCCGTTCTTCGCGTCCTCGCAGGCGCTCGAGGGAACCGCGGCCGACCTGCGCTTCGCCGCGATCGTGAGGCAGATCCGCCGCGATCTCGGCGAGCGCCTCGTCGCGGAGGCAGAGGGCCGCGAGATCGACGCGGAGATGCTCGCGCGCCACCGAGAGCCGCTCATCGAGCTGCGGACGTTGCATTCCACGCAGCGCAGCGTCGAGATGCGCCTGCTCGACGTGCTGGCCGATTTGCTGGAGACCGACGCGCCCGAGGTCCTGCGCGCCGAGCTCGAGTCGAGCTGTCGAATTCTGGCCGGCGGCCTCGCGCGACGGCAGCTCGCCTTCGCCTTGGAGCGGCGCGATGCCGATGAATGGGTGCGCTCCGAGCTGGCGACGGCCTGGATCGCGGCCCGAGGAGCCGAGGGGCTGGTCGAGCTGCTGCGCTGGTCCGGTGGCGATGACTCCGAAGCCGTTCGGCGCACCCTCATCGCGCTTCTCGGATCGCAGACGCTGGACGCTCTGCGCGAGAGCGGCGGCCTCGTCTGGCTCGCGACGCGAGCCGATGACGACGCTCGGCATTCGAGTCAGGACGCGGCTCGAGCTCTGCGACGTCTCACCGGACTGCCGATGCAGGCCGGAGAAGGCTGGATCGAGGTCCTGGGTCTGAGCTCCGGTAGCTGAACTCCTTCATGACATCGACGACGAGCAAGAAGCGCGCGGCGAGCAAGGCGCGCCGTTGGCTGGTTCTCGGCCTGAAGCTCGCCGTGGCGGCGGCGTTGCTCTGGTTCGTGGCGACGCGGGTGACCTGGCGCGACACGGCGCGGCCACCGGGCGAGGCGAGCGTTGCGATCGAGGGCACGATTCTCGAGAGCGGCGAACACGGCGCGGAGGGGGGCGAACGACGTGGAATCCACGCGACTTCGAGGCCGTGGGAGGCCGAACGAGTTCGCTTTCGATTCCCACCAGGCGCGGCCCCGGCTCTGGACCCGCTCGCCGAAGCCGATGCCGCGTCCGCGGAGGTGCGCGTGTTGCGCACCGGCAAGGACGGTTGGCGCGTGACGCCCGGATTGCCGGTGCTCCTGCAGCACATGCGCCTCGGGTACTACGGGCTCGCGGCGCTCTGCTTCTTCGCCGGCATGAGCCTCGCCGCCTTTCGATGGTGGATCCTGCTCGCCTCCGCGCGGATCGATCTGCCGTTCGCGCGCTGCTTCCGGCTCACGTTCATCGGGCAATTCTTCAACACGGTCGTTCCGGGGCTCACCGGCGGCGACATCGTGAAGGCCTTCCTCGTCGCCAGGCACACGGATCGGCGCGCCGAGGCCGTGGTCTCCGTGTTCGTCGACCGAATCCTCGGGCTCTTCGCGCTCGCGCTCCTGGCGGGCGTCGCCGTCTTGGGGGTGGCCGGGACCCAGCCTGCCGTGGCCTACGCCGTGCTGGGCTTCGTCGCCGCGATGCTCTCCGGCTTCGCGCTCTTCTTCTCGAAGCCGTTGCGTCGGCTGTTGCGCCTCGAAGAGCGCCTCGCGCGGCTGCCAGGAGGCGGGCTGGTGCGCAAGGTGGATGAAGCGGTCTTCGTGTATCGCTATCGCCTGGGCACCGTCGGCTGGAGCTTGCTGCTCTCGTTCGCCAATCATCTCGTCACCATTGCTGGCGTGTGCCTGATCGGCGTCGCGCTGGCGAACGATGTCCAGCGCGCGAGCTTCTTCGATCTCCTGATCATCTACCCCGTGGTCGGGGTGGTGAGCGCTTTGCCGCTCGCACCCGCGGGCCTCGGCATCGGCGAAGGTCTATTCGGGTCCTTCTACTCGATGTTCGGGCGCTCGTACGACATCGGCGTGTTGACCTCGGTGATCTACCGGCTCACGTTCATCGGGTGGAGCTTGCTCGGGGGGATCTTCCTGCTCACGGGACGCGAGCGGGTGCCGACCGATCCCCTCGAGGGCGAGGGCTTCGGGGCTCCGCCGCTTTCGGCTTCGGCGGCGGAAGCGCGTTGAGCGCGAAGGGTGCCGACGACTAAGATCGCCGCCCTTCTTCGCACCGCACGCCCTCTCCGCCCAGAGCACGCCCGATGTCCGTTCTCGTCGTCGGTTCCATCGCCTTCGATACCATCGAGACTCCGAACGGCCGCCGGGACGGCGCCATCGGCGGCTCCGCCACCTACTTCGCGTACGCCGCCTCGCACTTCACCCGCGTGCGTTGCGTGAGCGTGGTGGGAGAGGACTTCCCCGTTGCGGCCATGGACGCGCTGCGCGCGCGCGGCGTGGACCTCGAAGGCGTCGAGGTCGTCCGCGGAGGCAAGACCTTTCGCTGGTCAGGTCGCTATCTCGCCGACATGAACACGCGTGAGACGCTCGAGACGCAGCTGAACACCTTCGGCAGCTTCAAGCCGAAGGTCCCCACGAGCTTCCGCTCGACGCCGTTCCTCTTCCTCGCGAATGGCGGGCCCGACACGCAGGCCTCGGTGCTCGATCAGGTCGAGAAGCCCGCCTTCGTCGTCGCCGACACGATGAACCTGTGGATCGACATCCAGCGGAAGGAGCTCCTCGACCTGCTGCGCCGGGTCGACGGGATCATCCTCAACGACGAGGAAGCGCGCATGCTGAGCGGCGATCGCAATCTGATCGCGGCCGGCGAGAAAGTACTGCGCATGGGGCCGCGCATCGTGCTGCTGAAGAAGGGCGAGCACGGGTGCTTCCTCTTCAGCCACTTCGTGAAGTTCGCCCTGCCGGCGTACCCGACCTCGAACGTCGTCGATCCCACGGGCGCGGGCGATTCCTTCGCCGGCGGCTTCATGGGCTATCTCGCGAGCACGGGCAACGTGACGCTCGGCAACATGAAGCGCGCGATGGCCTATGGCACGGTGACGGCCTCCATCAACGTCGAGGACTTCTCCGTCGAGGCGCTCCAGCGCTGCGATCGGGCGGAGGTCGAGCGGCGCTACGCGGAGTTCATCCAGTTCGTCACGCTCTGAGCGCGAGGAAGCCGACCTGCGGAGGGCGCAGGTGAACGAGAGCTGGCGCCTCTTCTGGGGAATCGAGCTTCCCCGCGCGACGCGGGAGGCGCTCGCCGCCGCGCTCGCGCCGCTGCGGCGCGGAGCGCCGGGTCTGCGCTGGACCTCACCCGAGAGCTGGCACATCACGGCCTACTTCCTCGGCGACGTCGCGCCGACGCGCGTGCCGGAGATCGTCGAGGCCGGCGCGCGCGCCGCGGCTCGCGCGCAGCCGCTGGAGCTCGTGCTGCGCGGCCTGGGGCGATTCCCCGAGAGCGGGAACGCGCGCGTCCATTGGATCGGCTGCGACGGTGAGCTCGAGGCGCTGCGCGCCGCGGCGAACGAGCTCGCGCTCGAAATGGTGGGGCTGGGCCTGCCGGTCGATGAGAAACCTCTGATTCCCCACGTGACCATCGCTCGCGCGCCGCGTCGAGGGTGACGCGAGGCGCTGACGTGGGCGGCAGGTCTCGATCTCGGCGCCGCGGCGCAGATGCGCGCCGCAGATTGGGTGCTGTATCGATCGGAGCTCGAAGCCCGCGGACCGCGCTATCGAGCGCTCGAACGCGTGCCGTTCGGCGGGAGCTGAGAACCTCGCTCGGCGCGCCTCGGCCCCTGGCATTGTGCGAGCCGCTCGCTATCATCCCCCTCATCTGGTGGTACGTCCTCTCCTGGGCTACCGCCGATAGGGGTGTTCGGATTTTGTTAGGTTGCCGGTCGGGGTTCGCGCTAAGGTAGCCGCTCCGACGCGCGCCCTCTTCCACGCCGAAGCGCTGACGCCTCGGCGATCGAACCCCAACGGAGAAGACTCAGATGAACAAGGCACGCCCCACGACTTCGACTGGGCCGAGCGACGCCGAGAAGGCGAAGTCGCTGGAGAACGCCCTGGGCCAGATCGAGAAGCAGTTCGGCAAGGGCTCGATCATGCGCCTCGGCGAAGGCGCACAGGCGACGGTGTCCGGACTCTCGACGGGCTCCGTCGCGCTGGACCTCGCTCTCGGCGGGATGGGGCTGCCGCGAGGCCGCATCGTCGAGATCTTCGGTCCGGAGTCTTCGGGCAAGACGACGCTGTCGCTGCATGCGGTGGCGAACGCACAGAAAGCCGGAGGTGCCGCCGCGTTCATCGACGCGGAGCACGCGCTCGATCCGCAGTACGCAAAGAAGCTGGGCGTCGATCTCGACGCGCTGCTCGTCTCGCAGCCCGACACCGGTGAGCAAGCCCTCGAGATCGCCGAGATGCTCGTGCGATCGAATGCGGTCGACGTGATCGTCATCGACTCCGTCGCGGCCCTCGTCCCGAAGGCGGAGATCGAAGGCGAGATGGGCGACTCGTTCGTCGGCTTGCATGCGCGTCTCATGTCGCAGGCACTGCGCAAGCTGACCGCCGCGATCGCGCGCTCCGAGACCTGCATGATCTTCATCAACCAGATCCGCGAGAAGATCGGGGTGATGTTCGGCAGCCCCGAGACGACGACCGGCGGCCGTGCGCTGAAGTTCTACTCGAGCGTCCGCATCGACATTCGCCGCATCGGCCAGATCAAGGGTGCGGGGGACGAGGTGGTGGGCAATCGCACCAAGGCGACCGTGGTGAAGAACAAGCTCGCTCCGCCGTTCCGCAAGGTCGAGTTCGACATCCTCTACAACCGCGGGATCAGCTACCAAGGCGACTTGATCGAGCTCGGCGTGAGCCTGGGCGTGATCACCAAAGCGGGCACCTGGCTGAGCTTCAAGGACCCGAGCACGAACGAGGAACTCCGCCTCGGGCAAGGGAAGGAGCGCGTGCGCGACTTCCTGCAGGACAACCCGGACCTCTGCGCCGCGATCGACAAGGCCATCCGCGCGCGCGCGAGCGGGCTTCCGATCGTGAGTCCGAGCGGCGAAGGTGATTCGTCCAGCTCGGAGCGGGAGGAGGATGGGATCGACGGCAGCGACGCCGTCCTGCCCACCTCCGCCGGACGTGCGGCGTCGGGCGCGAGCGCTCCGACTCGCGCGACCTCTGGCGCGCGGGCACCGCGCAACGGCGCGGCGAACGGAGCGGTTTGAGAGATGGCGGCAGGAGCGATGGAAGCGCGGCGCACGGGCGCCGCGCTTCGCGCTCGCCGCCTCCTGACCAGCCGTCGAGAGCCCTGACGAGCCGTCGACGGCGGCCGAGGGATCTGGCCGCACCGAGCCCTGCAAGCCGCATCGCATCGACAGCTGCATCACACCGAAGGCGGCACGGACCCGAAGACCGCATCGACCCGAAGACCGGAACGACCTCAAGACAGCATCGACGTGCAAGCTGCACTGATACGCAGGCCCCAACGATCCAACTGGCACGACGATCCAACTGGCACGACGATCCAACTGGCACAACGCCCCGACAGGACCAGCGACCGCGGACACCGAGCGAAGGTGATCCCATTCCTCGAGGAACGATGAATCTGACCGAAGTGCGCCAGAACCTGCTCGAGCAACTCCAAGCGCGCGTCGCCGATGGCATCGCCGAGGGCATGGCCTTGCGCTATTGCCTCGCGATCGATGGAGCGCAGCACGTGGTGGATGTCGCGGAGCTCGCTGCTCCTGTGCCTTGGTCATGGAATCTCTGCATCTCCGCCGGCGAGCAAGCGGGGCCGCGAGCGTGGGAGGTCCTGGAGTTCGCCGGTGGTCCGGACGAGGCCTTCCACGTGGTGGGGATCCTGCGCGACCTGCTCCGCGAGGAATGGCAGGTCGGCGACGGGCGCCTCGAATGCGCGGTCCAGGGCGAGACCGGTTGGAACGGCCATCAGGAGGAGCTGAGCGAGTCCTTGGTGCTCGTGACAGGAGGAGGTGACCTCCGCTTCGGAGGAGCTGAACGCGCCGCGCCCGGCCGCATTCGTCTGCATGTCGTCGAGGACCACGCAGGCGACGATCGAGCGGATGCGCATTCGATGGGGGAGACCGCCCCCGGAATGCGCAGGCTGCGTATCCAGATCGACCCGCACGAGCTCTTCGCTTTCGTGCTGGGCTTCGAGCAAGAGTGCGAGTTGGAACCGCTGTCCGGCATCTTCGATGTCGCGGAAGACCACGGCATCGAGCTCGCCGCCGCCGAGCACGCGGATTGGAGCGCGCGCCTGCGATTCTGGGCCCACGGCATGAACCTGGTCGAGCTCCTCCAGCTCCCGATCGAGCTCGAGGCCTCGGATTCGACGGGGCCAGCGTTCGAAGCCTCGTCCAGAGCCGGCTCGGCTCCGTTGACGCCGCTGCGCGAGATCCTGACGAGCATCGAAACCAGCGGCCGGGAACGAGTGATGCAAGGGATCGCGGATCCCGAGGAGCAACAGCGCGTTCTGGCGCGCTGGCTCGACGCGGCGCGAGCGATCGAGGACGAGTTGTGCGCGGTGCTCTTGGCCATGCCGGAGACCACGAGCGAGACGGAGGTGCTGCGCGCGACCGAGAGCAGCGATAGCGATGACGCGCGCCCGCGTGCAGGAGCCAAGCGCTCGCGCAGCGGAGCTGCGACGGAGTCGGTGTCCGCTCCCGCGGAGATCGCGGAGGGGGAATCGATCTCGGACGCGGAGAGCGAGCCCGCATCGAGGTCCGACGAAGCAAGTGAGTCCGCCGGTGTGGGGGCCGAGGCCTTCACCATCGACGCGACTCCGGAAGAGGTCTTCGCCGCGGAAAACTCTCCTACGGCGACCGAGTTGCACATCGTGCCGGTCAGCGCCTCCGCGGCCCGCCAACTAGAGAGCACGGCATTCGTCGGCGACGAGCAGGACGCCTGTGAGGCCAAGGTTCTCGAGGTCTTCGATGCCGAGGGCGCCGCGGTGTCTCGACTCGATGCCGGTGAGCTCGGCTGGGTCGCGGTGAACCGGACCTGCTTCTTCGCGCTCGGCGGCGGCATCCAAGTGGATCGCGGTCTGGCGGTCTGGGGCGAAGGCCGAGGGCGGATCCTCGATGTGCGCTGCGTGCAGGATGTGGTCCTGCATGCGCTGCAGCTCGACCATGGATTCCTCCGTCCAGGGGCCTCGGTCGACCTCCTTCTGGATCGCCGACGCCGGCGCGAGGTCGAACGGCAGACGACGGCGGTCGCGGCGGTCGCGGGCTTGCTCGATCGCTGGTGCCGGGAGGCCTCGGGGGGGACGACCCGACGAGGTGCGAGGGCCTCGGCCGAGCGCGCCGAGGTCTTGGAGGCCAAGGCCGGCACGGATGGATTCTCCCTCGGGCTGCGCTTGCCGGAATCCGCTTCTCGAGCTTGGGGTGGAGCGGAACGGTGGCGCGATCGCCTCGAGCAAGAGCTCGGCGAGTGGACTCTCGATGCGTGGTGGATCGACCCCGCCAGCTCCAGCGAGGAAGATCGCGACGCCGTGGATCTCGCCATCGCCGACGCCAGCGTCGGGCGCGACGGACGCCGCGTCGGGCGGCGCGTGCTCTCGCTCGGCCCTCTCGGATGGGTGCGCACGGACGCCATCGCGGTTCCGAACAGCGCCCACGTCGGATTGGTCCTGCTCGCGACGCCCGAGCGACTCTACGACGATGTCTGGACCGTGCGTGGCGTCGCGGGCAAGAGGGCCTTGGCGCTCGCGTGCGCCGAGGTCCATCTGGTCGAGGACGCCGCAGGGGACCTGGTGCTCGCGCCTCGCCCGAGAGCCGGCTCCGACGGAGGCCGAGCGCGGGGGAGCCAGTCCCTCGATGGCTCTCGGCTCGACGCGCCCGCCGAGCTCGCGGAGCTCTCTCGCTGAAGCGCAGAGAGCTCTGTGCATCGGAATTCCGACCCGCCGGCCGATTTGACACTCGGAACCCAAGTGGCTACCCTCTCGCGCTTTATCTCGCGGCGGCAAGCGCTTCGGAACCCCGAGGACCTCGCACCGCGTAGATCCTTACAGCCTCACTGAACACCTTGCGAGTCGCGTCGGTTCCTCGAACCTGCGCGGTCCCTCGCCCTGCTGAAGCCAGAGCCAACCCGCCATGCCGAATCCGAAGCGCCGCCACAGCAAGGCCCGCAAGGGCAAGCGCCGCGCCAACGACTTCCTCACTCCGGTGAGCGCGACCGCCTGTCCCAACTGCGGCAATCCGAAGACCCCTCACCGAGTCTGCGAGAACTGCGGCCACTACCGCGGCCAGAACGTCCTCCAGAAGGACGAAGACGCGCTCTAGTCTCGCTCCGTTGCGGGAGAGGCAGAGCTCGGGCGGGATCTCGTATCCCGACGCAGCTGTGAACCTCCTCGACGGATCCTCCTCGTCGGATCACCGCCGATCGAGAGTACAGACTCGAACGCTCTAGGATTCCGGAGCAGACGGACACCGGAAGGCATACGGAAGGCACGATGCGGGTCGCGTTGGACGTGATGGGCGGAGATCACGCCCCTGTTGCCGTTCTAGAGGGCGCCCTGCGCGCCGTCGACAAGGGCATCGCAACCGCCGAAGAGATTCTCCTCGTCGGAGATGCCGATCGCATTCGCGCTCTGCTCTCCGAGCGCCATCGCTCCGACGCGTTCGAGATCGAACACGCGCCCGAAGTCGTGGAGATGCACGAGGATCCGCTCGAGGCGATGCGCAAGAAGCGCCGTTCCTCGATCGCGTGCTGCGTGAGGATGGTGGCCGAAGGGCGAGCGCGAGCGGTCGTGACGGCCGGACACACGGGCGCCGCCGTCGCCGCCGCCGCCTTTGGCCTGAAGCGCCTGAAAGGCCTGAAGAGCGTCGGATTGGCCGTGACCTTCAATGGTCCGACCGGCCCGACGACCCTCGTCGACGTCGGCGCGAATCTGAAGTGCCAGCCGGTTCACCTGTTTCAGTACGGCCTGATGGGGGACTGCTTTGCACGTGCGACGCTCGGCATCGCCAGGCCCCGCATCGGGCTCCTCAACATCGGATCCGAGGACAAGAAGGGCAATCCGCTCGTCCGCGAGACGCATGAGCTCTACCGGCGCTCGGATTTGAACTTCATCGGCAACCTCGAGGGCCAGGACGTCTTCGGCGGGGTCGCCGACGTCATCGTCTGCGAAGGCTTCGTGGGCAACGTGGTCCTGAAGGTCAGCGAAGGCCTCGCGGAGTACCTGATGGGCTCCGTGATCCGCAGCTTGGGATCGCCGGAGTCGATCCACGATGCGGGTGAAGCGCAGATGTACCAGCGCGCGGTGAACGCCGTTCGCACCGTGGCTGCGCGCATCGATTACGCCGAGTACGGTGGCGCGCTGCTCCTCGGTGTCGAGGGGCTCGTCGTGATCGGTCACGGCCGGTCGGATGCGAAGGCCATCGCGAGTGCCATTCGGACCGGGAAGCGCTTCGCCGAGTCCGATGTGAACCGCGCGATCACCGAAGGGCTCGCGCGTTCCGGCGAGTAGAGCAGGCGCGGCGGCCTCTGCGAGCTCGCAGAGGCCGGACGGCGCGTAGGCGGACGGCCGATCCGGAGGAAACGAGCGAACTCCGAAGGTCGACGCCGCGCGCCGCGCGGTCCTCAGCGTTGCGTGGCGCCGTCGATCACCTCGACCGTTGCTCGAGTCCGCGGTCCTGGCAGCGCGAGGAGGTAATGGCCACCCTGCTCGTGCTACCCTCTGGCGTCGATTCGCCGCTTCCGATCGCTCGGCGCATCGCGGCGTCGTTTTCTGGGTGACCACATGTCTGGGAAGCAATCAAACGCGCTGCGTCGCGTCGGGATCGCCGGGTTGGGAACTTGCATGCCGAAGGGCGTGCTCTCCAACGCGGACCTGGAGAAGCTCGTCGATACCAGCGATGAGTGGATCGTCCAGAGGACGGGCATCCGAGAGCGCCGCGTCGTCGCCCCCGGCGAGAACACCTCCGACATCTCGGTCGTGGCCGCTCGCCAGGCGCTGGAGCGCGCGGGACTCGATGCCGCCGAGCTGGATCTGGTGATCGTAGCCACGGTGACCCCGGATCACCTGCTTCCCGCGACGGCCTGCAAGGTCGCCGAGATCCTGGGCGCGAAGCGAGCCGGCGCGTTCGACGTCGTCGCCGCGTGCTCGGGCTTCATGTACGGCCTCACGGTCGGAGCTCAATTCGTGCGCTCCGGCATGTATCGCAACGTGCTGGTGATCGGCGCCGAGAGCCTCTCCCGCATGGTGAACTACGAGGATCGCAACTCGTGCATCATCTTCGGAGACGGGGCGGGGGCGGCGGTGATCCGCACGTTCGAGGACTGTGGCGAGAAGCACGAGCTCCTCGACTTCCATCTCGGGTCGGATGGCACGGGCTACGACTACATCTGGCGTCCGAGCGGTGGCTCCGCGGATCCCTTGAGCGCCGAGGTCCTGGCGCGAAGGAGCCACCTGATGATCGTGCGCGGACGAGAGGTCTACCGCTTCGCCGTCGCGACGATGACCGAGCTCGTGCAAAAGGCGATGGAGCCTTACGGCATGGATCAGCTCGGATTCATCGTTCCGCATCAGGTGAACGAGCGGATCATCGACGCCGCCCTGGAGCGCCTCGAGCTTCCGCGCTCGAAGTGCATCGTCAACATCGACCGCTACGGCAACACCTCCGCGGCATCCGTGCCGGTCGCGCTGGCGGAAGCAGCCGACGCAGGCAGCCTGGAAGCGGGGAAGATCGTGGTTCTGGTCGCCTTCGGCGCCGGACTGGCTTGGTCGTACGCAACCGTCCGTTGGTGAAACGGGGCCCCGTGCTCCACGAGCGACTCGCATGACGCAGAACGCATGGATCTGTCCCGGCCAAGGTGCGCAGCATCCCGGCATGGGCAAGGACTTCTACGAACGTCACGCCGTGGCTCGAGCGATCTTCGATCGCGCCGATGCCGTCCTCGGGATTCCGCTCACCCAGTGGATCTTCGAGGGAGACGCCGAGCGTGTGAACGCCACGGATGTCGCTCAGCCCGGCATCTTCGTCACGAGCGTAGCGATCCTGTCGGTGATCGAGGAGCAGCTCGGGAAGAAGCCCTCGGAAGGGGACGCGACCGCCGGTCTCTCGCTCGGCGAATACACCGCGCTCTGGGCCGCGGGCTCTCTCTCCTTCGAGGACGCCGTCAAGCTGGTGCGCGCTCGGGGGACGTACATGCAGGCGGCGAGCGAGGCGCAGCCGAGCGGCATGAGCTCGGTGATCGGCCTCGAAGTCGATGCGATCCGCGAAGCTTGTGCCGAGGCCGCCTCCGCTGGGATCGTCGGCGTGGCCAACTTGAACGCCCCTGGGCAGATCGTGATCTCGGGCACGCACGCCGGGCTCGAGCGTGCGAGCGAGATCCTGAAGGCGAAGGGCGCCCGCCGCGTGATCCCTTTGAAGGTGGCTGGTGCGTTCCACTCCGAGGTGATGCGTCCGGCCGCCGATCGCCTGCGCGCCGATCTGGCGAAGGTCTCCATTCAGCCGCCACGCACGCGTTTCCTGCCCAATACCACCGGCGAGTGGATGAGTTCACCGGAGCAGATCCGCTCCGCGCTGGCCGAGCAGGTGTGCGCTCCCGTGCTCTGGGAGAAGTCCATGCGCGCGGCCTTGGGTGCGGGCTACACCAACTTCCTCGAGCCCGGCCCCGGCAGCGTCCTCCAGGGATTGCTGCGGAAGATCGAGCCCTCGGCGGTCGTGAAGAGCTTCCCCGACCTGGGTTCCCTTGCCGCGAGCTGAAGCACACGGCCCCTCGCGGGGGCGCCGAAGGTCGAAGCGGTCTCGTTTTTCGCCCGGAAAGCGGTGGCAGCCTCGGATTGTCAGGCGCCTCTTCGATCGCTATAGTTCCGCCCCGCTCGGGGAAGCACCCCCTGTCATACCTGGCGTGCTCCTCCGCCCCAACGTCCCCTTTTCCCGACCCGCTCACCGCTCAGCATGACTCGAGAGCTCAACGGACGCGTCGCCGTCGTAACGGGAGCTTCGCGCGGCATCGGCAGAGAGATCGCACTCGAGCTGGCCCGCCAAGGAGCGCGCGTCGCGGTGGTCGCGTCTTCGGTCGCCAGCGCGGAAGGAACCGCGACGGCGATCAACTCCGCCGGCGGGGAAGCGCGCGCGTACGGCGTCGATGTCGCGGACTTCAAGGCGGTCGAGCTCCTCTGCGATCGCATCTTGCAGGACCTGGGCGGCGTCAACATCCTCGTGAACAACGCCGGGATCACGCGCGATGGCCTGCTGATGCGGATGAGCGAAGAGGACTTCGATCGCGTCGTCGACGTGAATCTGAAGGGCGCCTTCGCGTTCACGCGTTGCCTCGCCCGCCCGCTGATGAAGGCGAAGGCCGGCGCCCGCATCATCAACATCACCTCCGTGGTGGGGATCACGGGCAACGCCGGTCAGGTCAACTACGCGGCCTCGAAGGCCGGGATGATCGGCCTCACCCTCGCCACAGCCAAGGAGCTCGCCTCTCGCGCTGTGACGGTCAACGCCGTCGCTCCGGGCTACATCGAGACCGACATGACGGCCCAGCTCGGAGAGCAGGTCGCCCAGAAGATCCTGGGAGATATCCCGCTCGGTCGGCTCGGACAACCCGCGGACATCGCGCATGCGGTCGCGTTCCTCTGCAGCGACCGCGCTTCCTACATGACTGGCCAGACCTTGGTGGTCGATGGAGGCATGACTCTCTGAGTCTCGTCTCCCGGAGTCCCGTCGCCCCCGATCGCGCTTCGAGAGCCGTGCACCTACTGCGCCGCTTCGGAGAGGGCGGTCCTCATGGGGATCACGAGGTGCGCGCTCTCTTTCGAGTCGCCGCTCGCGAAGCGACCAGGTGACCTCGCGGACTCCACACCTTCCACACCGAGCTTCTCAGCTCTCCCTACACAACATCCTTTTCCCGTCGACCGGATCGATGGCCCTTCGAGTTCGCCTGCGTGGTGAGCTGCCCAGGGTCGAGACCGGTGAACCTCAGCCAACCACTCGACGCAGGGCCCGGAGTTCTTCCGGGATCTGCCCGCCGAAGTTCCAGGAGGCACGATCCGTGTCCGAACCGAGCATCGAAGAACGCGTGCGCAAGATCGTCTGCGACCAGATGGGCTGCCCGCCCGAGAAGGTCTCGAAGGAGACCTCCTTCATCAATGACCTGCAGGCCGACTCGCTCGACACCGTTGAGCTCGTCATGGAGTTCGAAGACGCCTTCGACATCGACATTCCGGACAGCGACGCCGAGAAGATCCAGACCGTGGGCGACGCGGTTCGCTACATCGAGGCGAAGCTCTGATTCTGTCCGCGCCGCTCGAGGCGCGGTCCTTCGGAAGCGCGGAAGCGGTCCGACGCCCACGTGGCGTGGGGTCGCTTCTCTGCTTCTTGCATTTGCTGCTCGGCGCCACGGAGCTTCCACGGAAGCCGCGCGTCGCCGAAGCTGCGGGATCGGCGTTTGCGCCGCGGCCCGCTTCCCTTGCCTTCGCAAGAGCCTTGGAGGCACTCCATGAGCAAGCGTAGAGTCGTGATCACGGGCATGGGCGCGATCTGCGCGCTCGGCCGCGAGCTCGAGACCCTCTGGGCCGGGCTACTCGCCGGGCGTTCCGGTGCGACGCCGATCACCCGCTTCGATGCCGCACAGTTCTCGACGCGCTTCGCGTGCGAGGTCGTGGATCAACCGCCGGAAGGCTATTTCAACGTCCTCGAACGCAAGCGCCTCGATCGATTCACGGAGTACGCGCTCTACGCGGCCGACCGCGCCGTCGCGGACTCTGGATTGGACTTCGAGAAAGTCGATCGCGAGCGCGTCGGGAGCATCGTGGCCACGGGCATCGGTGGCCTGAGCGGCATCGAGGAGCAATACGCGGTCTTGAAGGAGCGCGGCGCTCGTCGAGTGACGCCCTTCTTCGTCCCGATGATCATGTCCAACGCGCCCGCAGGACAGATCGCGATTCGCTTCGGGATCCGCGGCACCTGCTACGCCACCTCCAGCGCGTGTGCCTCCGCCGGTCACTCCATCGGCCTCGCACTACGCACGATCCAATGGGGCGAAGCAGATGTCGTCGTCACGGGCGGCTCCGAAGCCGCGACCACGGAGCTCGGTCTCGCCGGATTCTGTGCGGCGAAGGCGCTCAGCACCCGCAATGACGAGCCGACGCGCGCTTCGCGTCCGTTCGATCGAGAGCGCGATGGATTCGTGATGGGCGAAGGTGCTGGCATCCTCGTCCTGGAGGAGCTCGAGCATGCTCGCCGCCGTGGCGCCCGCATCTACGCGGAGCTGAAGGGCTTCGGCTCGACGGACGACGCGTTCCACATCACCGCTCCTGCGGAGGACGGCGATGGAGCGACGCGCGCGATGAGGCTCGCGGTGAAGGAGTCCGGGATCGATCTCTCGACCCTCGACTACGTGAACGCCCACGGAACCTCTACGCCGCTGAACGACAAGATCGAGACGCTTGCCATCAAGCGAGCCTTCGGAGATCGCGCGTCGAAGCTCATGGTCTCGTCGACGAAATCCATGATCGGACACCTCCTCGGCGCCTCGGCGGCCGTGGAGCTCGTGGTGACCGCGCTCAGCGTCGCGCGGGGCGTGGTGCATCAGACCCTGAACCTCGAGAATCCGGATCCGGACTGCGATCTCGACTACGTTCCGGGCGCTCCTCGCGAAGTACCTGTGAGGAACGCGATCTCGAACTCCCTGGGCTTCGGCGGTCACAACACGTCGCTGCTCGTCGGCAAGCTCGACTGACCCGAGTCGACGTTGGAAGGCCTACCGACAAGGACGGATGGAATCGTCCAGGCCTGACGACCATGTGTTCGAGGCCCGAGTGCTTCGGACCGAGCACCGATCCCACCAGAACCATTCTCGCCAGGAGGCGACCCCCGTGCAGAAGAAGTTCCACGACATGCTCCACGCCTTCAAAGTCCAGGACTTCAAAGTGGGGCACGACAAGCAGTCCTTGGAAGGCATCACCAAGGAGTGCCTGCACTTCACCAAGGAAACGCTGGACCACGCGTTCAGCTTCCATTTCCACAAGCTCCCCGACGCCGGCAAGGCCGAGTTGATCAACATGATCAACAACTACGTGCTCGAGGCGTTGATGCCGCCGATCGTCGAGAAGCTCGTGCAGCGCCAGCTCATCCTGGAGCACCGCTACCAGAAGCTCGTCGGATTCCTCGAGGCGATGCTCGAGGAGCTCTCCAAGCCGCACTGATCGCGTTTCGCCTAGCCGCCTGCTGAACAGGGTGCTTCTGGGCCGAGGACGATGCAGCGGTCGTTCCGCCGAGGCGCGTTCGCCGGTTCGAATCACTCGTTCCGCAGGCCGCGAACGCTCGAGGAGACCGTGACCGCCATGCGCAACCGACGCGAGCACCTCGAAGCTCTGCTCGTTCCACGTGGTCAGGACCATGTCCTGCGATTCTGGGAGGAGCTGGAAGAAGCGCAGCGCGTGGAGCTGGCTCGAGAGATCGAGAGCATCGATTTCGAGCTGCTCGACCGTTGCGTGCGCGGCAAGCAGGGCGACGACGGCGTTGGAGCCGCCCTGCAATCCGTGGATCCGGCCGCGCCGCGCGGGCGTGGTTCTGCAGCCGAAGAAGCGGCGGCGATCTCGCGCGGAGAGGAGCTCTTGCGCGCGGGCGGCGTCGCCTGCGTGACCGTCGCTGGCGGACAAGCCTCTCGACTCGGGCTCGACGGGCCGAAGGGCGCGTTCGCGATCGGACCGATCTCCGGATCGACGCTGTTCCAGATCCTCGCGGAGAAGATCCTGGCAGCGCAGCGGACCTACGGCGCAGCGCTCCCGTGGTGGATCATGACCAGCGAGGGCAACGACGCCGAGACGCGCGCGTTCTTCGCCCGCCACCAGCACTTCGGACTCGACCCGGCCGACGTGCGCTTCTTCGCCCAGCGCATGATCCCAGCGGTCGATGTGCAGGGGAGATTACTGCTCGCATCGAAGCACCAGCTCTTCCGGAATCCCAACGGGCACGGGGGAGTGCTGAGCGGCTTGGCCGAATGCGGTGCGCTGGCGGAGATGGCCCGCCGGCGCATCGATCAAGTCCTCACCTGCCAGGTCGATAACGCGCTCGTCGACTTCGTCGATCCGCTCTTTCTCGGACGCCACATGGCCCTGGGAGCGGAAGCGGCTTGCAAGGTCGTCACCAAGCGCGACGCCGCCGAGAAAGTCGGAGTGATCGGGCTCCGAGATGGCCGCTACGGCTGCATCGAGTACAGCGATCTTCCTGCCGCCCTGCGCGAAGCGCGCGATGCCGAGGGGCGCCTCTGCTTCCGCGCCGGCAACATCGCGGTTCACGCCTTTCGCCGCGACTTCTTGGAGCGGGTGGGGGCCGGCGATCTCTCGCTGCCCTACCATCGAGCCAAGAAGAAGCTCACCGTGCTCGACGAAGCGGGGCGCCCTCAGGAACGCGAGGGTATCAAGTTCGAGACCTTCGTCTTCGATGCGCTCCCGCGCGCGCAGCGCGTCCTCGTGCAGGAAGTGCTGCGCGAGGAGGAGTTCGCGCCGGTGAAGAACCGCGAAGGCGAGGATTCGCCTGCGACCGCGCGCGAAGCGATCCTCGCGCAGGGGCGCCGTTGGCTCGAGAGCTCGGGAGTCGCCGTGCCCGTCGAGGTCGAGGTCGAGATCTCTCCGCTGTGGGCCAGTCGCGCTTCCGATGCGCAGGCTCGAGTCCAGCGCGGATTCGTTACGCCGATCGGCCGTCGTTGGCATCTGCGCGCATGAGCTCGACGCGGCGGCGTCTGCTCGTCCTCTGCGGCGGCACATCGAGCGAGCGCGGGGTCTCGCTGACTTCGGGAGCCGGAGTCCTAGAGGCCCTCGATCGATCGCGTTGGCTAGCGCACGCTGCGGTGATCACCAGCAGCGGGGAGGTGCGCTGGACCGAAGCGCCTTGCGAGCATTCGGTGGTGCGCGAGCTCGAAGAGCGCCGGATGACCTTCCGGACGAGCAGCCTCCACGCCGCGATGGACGAATGGCGGCGCCTCGGCATCGAGGTCGTCTTCCTGGCGCTGCACGGACTCGGAGGAGAAGACGGCCGCTTGCAGGGCGCGCTCGAAGCGGCGGGGCTCGCGTACACGGGTAGCGGGGTCGCCGGCAGCGCTCTCTGCATGGACAAGATCTGGAATCGCGCGGCGGCCGCCGACCTCGGAGTGCCGGTCTCTCCGGCGGTCTCCGTTCTCGCGCTCGAATGGCATCGGGATCGCGCGGCGGTCTTGCGAACGATCGAGGCGTCGACGGGGTGGCCGTGCTTCGTCAAACCGGCTCGCGGCGGATCGAGCCTCGGGCTCTCTCGCGCCGCGGATCGAATCGAGGCCGAACGCGCGTTGGACCTGGCCTTCGCCCACGATGGGCGCGTCTTGGTGGAGGCCGAGTTCCGGGGCACCGAAGTCTCTTGCGGCGTCCTAGGCAACGCCGAGGACGAGGAGCTGCTCGTTCTCGAGCCCGTCGAGATCCGTCCGCGCAAGGACCCGTTCTTCTCCTACGAAGAGAAGTACTCCGCCGAAGGTGCGCTGGAGCACTGCCCGGCGATCTCCGTGCCACGCCCGATGATCGCGCGGATCCAAGAGGCGGCTGTGAGGCTGCATCGCGGCTTCGCCTTGCAGGGGATGAGTCGCACGGACTTCCTCGTCGGCCCGGACTCGTTCGCGATGCTGGAGACGAACACGATCCCCGGGCTCACGCCGCGCTCGCTGTTGCCGCTGGCCGCTCGAGTGGCCGGAATCTCCTACGCGGAGTTGCTGGAGCGCATCGCCGAGCTGGGCCTGCGGGCGCGGCGCTGAAGAAGCGGACGCACTTCGGACTCGTTGGGATTCGCCGTGTGGCCTTGAGGGGCGATCCATCCTGATCTACGGGCCTTGCGCCTCGCGTCGTCCCCGCTAAACTCTCGGCCCTCCGCGCCGGAGTGGCGGAATCGGCAGACGCGCCGGACTCAAAATCCGGTATGGGCAACCATGTGTGGGTTCAACTCCCACCTCCGGCATCAGGATCTCGTCCGACGGCTCGATCGGAACTCACCCCATGAGTGCAGCCGCCTTCGAACATCTCTCGCCCGCTGTCAGCAGCTCGGTGATCGAGCGAGCGCCGAGCGAGAAGGGCTCCTTGCTCGAGCGCATGGTTGCGCAGAACGTCGAGCATCGGGCGGTCATCGAGCGCATCAAGAAGGAACGCGGCTCGGACCTGGTGATCCTCGGGCACCACTATCAGCGCAAGGAAGTCGTCGATCTCTCGGACATCGTCGGCGACTCCTTCAAGCTCGCTCGCGATGGAGCTCGAGCGGAAGGGCGCACGTTGGTCTTCTGCGGCGTGCGCTTCATGGTCGAGTCCTGCGCCGTGCTGAAGCGAGAGGACCAGCGCGTCTTCCACCCCTCGGCTCAGGCCGGGTGCCCCATGGCCGACATGGGCGACATCGACGACGCGATTCGCTCCTGGGCGGAGCTCGAGGCGATCTGCGGGGCGGGCAGCCTCTTGCCGATCACCTACATGAACTCGTTCGCCGACCTGAAGGCCTTTTGCGGCCGGAACGGCGGCACGGTCTGCACGTCGTCCAACGCCGAGCGCGTGTTCCGCTGGGCCTTCGAGCAGGGGAAGCGCATCTTCTTCTTTCCCGACGAGCATCTGGGGCGCAACACCGCCCGCAAGTTCGGTCTCGGACCTCGTGACGAGGTGGTCTGGGATGGAACGCTCCCCGGCGGAGGAGTGGACCCCGAGCGCGTGCGCCGAGCTCGAGTGATCCTGTGGAAGGGCTATTGCCACGTGCACACGCACTTCACCGTCGCGATGGTGGAACGCGCGCGCACGCTGTGTCCTGGTGCGAAGGTCATCGTGCACCCGGAATGCATGGAGGAAGTGCTCGCCGTCTCGGACGCGCACGGCTCCACCGAGGCGATCTGCCGCTATGTCGAGGACGCGGGTCCTGGTTCGACGGTCGTCATCGGCACGGAAGTCAATCTCATCGATCGACTCGCCCGCGACTTCTCCGATCGCCGTGTGCTGGCACTGGATCGCTCGCTGTGCCCGAACATGTACAAGATCAATCTCGCGAACCTGCGAGCTTGCCTCGAACAAGACATCCTCGATCCTTCGAAGGCGGTCGAAGTTCCGGCGAGCGTGCGCTCCGAGGCTCGCATCGCGCTCGAGCGCATGCTCGCGATGCCGTGAGCGGCTGAGCAGAGATCGAAGATCGACTTCGCATTCGCATCGCGCGAAACGCGGCGCGTGTTCGGCTGGGCTTCCTATCCGGGTGCTTTCGATCCCGGCGCCTTCGATCCCGATGCCTTCGATTCCGGCAGGGTGCGCTCGACCTTGGATCGGTCCTCGCGCTTCGTAGGCGCGCTCTTCGGACCGGTCGGCGTCGATTCGATGGGGGATGGCGATCCGTGAGGGGCTGAGGTCCCCGGTGCCGGCCTTGGCTGCAACGTCTCTGCGGGAGCGATTCCTGCTCGCTCATGCTCCGGCGAGGCCTCGGTGGACTCGGAAGTCGAAGATTGCGGAGATCCGAGCGCCGCTCGCCGGTGCGCGTGCTGTTCGAGGATCTCTTCGGCGTGCACGAGGAACGGGTGGGGCAGAGCGAGGCGCAGATGCACGACTCCATCCGCGACGAGCCGCAGGCTGCGGGACTCCTCGAGCGAGCGATGGATGTCCTCTCCCGGACCGATGCGCGGAGTGAAGACGAGCCCGCATGCGAGCAGGAACGCCACCAGCGAAGTTCCGCAGGCCGCCCCCAATGCGAAGCCGAGGAGTCGATCGACCGACCGGAGCTGCAGGAGGTCCAGCGTCGTCTCGAGGAAGCGCGCGATCAGCGCGGCGAGGAGCAACGTCCCGAGGAAGATCGCGAGATATGCAGCGAAGAGGCGATCCCCGGTGTCGAGGGTGCTGGTCAGATCCGGGAGCTCACCAGCGAGCGGCTCGGCGAAGAGATTGGCGAGCGAGATGCCTCCGAAGATCGCAGCGAACAGGGCCGCTTGCCTCACGAAGCCGCGGAAGAACCCGCGCAGCGCGAACACCGCGATCAACCCGAGGCAGAGGCCATCGATCAGTCCGATCCCCTGAGCCGCCGCACCGAGATCGGCGATGGCGTCGTCGAGGAGGCCGGGCGCTGATTCCTGCTGGTTCAATCGAGCGACGGGAAGGAAGGGGAGGAGGCGCAGACCGTTCGCTCGCCGGACGGAGCGAGCGGGAGGCGCGGATCTGGCGCTCGGAAGCGGAAGGCCGCAGCGCCCTGGAACGCCCTACGGCAGGAACGCCGCGGGAGTGAAGAGCGAGCGGCCAGTATACTCGTCGCCTCTCGATCCCCGTTTCGCGGACCCACTCGAGGTGTGAGCATTGGAATCGGATGCGGACGATCTGAAGGAGCTGCTCGAGCGACTCGAAGCTCGGGCGCGGAAGGATGCCGAGCTGGCGCGCGAGTTCGAGGACTCGGCGCAGCGCTTCCACGGAGGACGCGACCGGGCGCAGAGCGCGGATGCTCCGGCCGAACAACGCCATCGAGAGTACTTCCTGCTCGAGCGCGTGAGCGCCCGCCTCGGCACGACCCCGATCCTCGCTCTGGTCCAGGACTTCGCGACGGACGAGACGGACGGGGACGGAGCGGGCGAGGACCACGCTGAGTTGGTCGATACCCTCTGCGGAAGCCTTGCGAGCCTCTTCGAAGTCCTGCCGGGGATCGACGAAGAGACGAATGGCGTGCGGGTCGAGGATCTCGCCAGCGGACGGGCTCTGGTGCTCACCAACGCCAACTTTCGCGGTCAGACTCGAGCGGGGGATCTGCTGGTGGGCCGCGTCTTCCCCTGGCGCGGGGACGCGGCGTTCCTCTCTCCAGGGGCCGCACGCATCCACGACGCGGAGATCGTCGCGGCCGTGAAGCGCGACCTGGCGCAAGCGCGCAGCGAGCGACTGCGCGCCGCGCGCCTCTCTCAGCTCGAACTCGAGGAGCTGTTCTTCCGCCCGCGCACCCAGCCGGTGCGCGCGCTGGAGCACGTCGAAGCGGAGCTGCTCGGCTTCCTCGAGGGGATCGGCTCCGACCTCGCCGTCGCGGAAGAGCTGCGCGAGCTCGCGCTGGGTGCGGAGAAGGTGGGAGCGTTCCTCGGTCCTTTGCTGGAGGACCTCGCCTTCGATACCTCCGGTGACCTCGATGTCGCTCGGCGGCTCGGTCTCGAGTACTGGCATGCGCAGCACGCGCTTCGCGCGGCGCCGAGGAAGGCCGCGCCTCGCAAGGCCGAAGCGCGTCGAGAGACACAGGCGGAGGCCACGGCGCGAGCTTCGGCGATCGAGGCCTTCGAGCGCGGTCGCGCGGAAGGCAAGAACCTGGACGAGCTCTTCCAAGAGCTCGAGTCCGCGCTCGGACTCGACGGCGGGGACGAGGAGGATGCCGAGACCGAGGCCCCTTGGGACGTCGTGGGGATTCAGCCCATCCTCGAGGAGTACCTCTGGGATCGGGAACGCGTGGGCGAGCCGCTGGACGCCGAGGAGACCCGCCAAGTCCGGGAGATGGCCGAAGCTTGGGACTCCGGCTCGCGGCGCCCCGACAGCGTGGATTCGCTGGATGCTGCGATGATCCGCGACTACGCCTTGATCGAGCTGCCGCGCTGGATTCGCCGACAGGCGTTTCGCGAGCCGGCCGAGGAATCCGCCGCGCTGCGCCGAGGTTGGCGGAACTTCGAACGCTTCTGCGCTTGGCTCGATGCCGAACACTCGACGGATCTCGGATCGACGGTGCTGGCGTTGGAGGAACGCTGCCGGATCGACGCCGAGCGCTGCCTCGCCCTGACGCATGGTTCCCCCTTGGCGGAGAACCAAGGGGCAAAGGAACTCTGGGTCCGCGCGCTGAGCGAAGTCACTTCGAGCGGCATGGAGATCGAGCCCCTGATGCCCAGCGCGGCTCAGCGGGAGAGCGGGCTCGGGAAGCTCAGAGTCGCGGTGCGCGGTAGCTGTCGCGCGCGCCCCGGTGATCTGTTGCGGGTCGAGTTCGAGAAAGCGAAGGACGGAACGAAGGACGGCACGATGATCTCGGTGCTCGTTCGAGAAGTCCTGCCGGAAGGGGCCGAGGAAGCGCTGTGTTACCGCCGGCTCTCCCCAGGCTCTTGATGTTCCTCACCTACCCATCCCGCCGGGAGCTTCCGATAATCAACATTCTGTTGTATTCAGGATCTGCGCGAGAACCTCTCTCCATGGAACACCGCTCGATGGCCTTTCCCCGGCTCGTGCTCGGCAGCTTCGCCGCTCGGATCCTCCGGCCGGCACGGTTGGCCGTCGGACTCTCGGCTCTCGGCTACTTGGCCTTGGGATTCCTGGCCGTCGCCCCTCTCGCTTCCGCCCAGGATCCTGCACTCCAGAAGCCCGCTGGACCGCCCGCGCTCGGATACCAACCAGCCGTCGGGAGCGCGGTGCGCTATCGCGTGCTCTCGACCAGCGCCGGCGAAGTGACGCTCCGCCTGGGCAAGGGCGAACCGCACCCGATTCGCCTCGGCATGCGCCTCGAGATGGAAACGCGGCTCCGCTTCTTCGAGGTCCGTCCCGACGCGCTCCGCGTGCAGCAGGAGATCCTCTGGCTCAGCTTGACCGGCGAAGTCTCCGGGCGCGCGCACGCCTTCGATTCCAGACAGCCTGAGGGCGAGGTCGAGAACGCGGACATCTACGCGCCGCTCTACCAGAACTTGCGGAGCCTGGTCGGCCGGCCGCTGCACCTGGAGGTCAAGGAGCGCGGCCGAAGCCTGCGTTACCGACCCGAAACGCTTCAGGCACTCGATGGGCTCGGTGGGCTGCTGCAGCCGGAAGATTTGTTGGGGGCCATGGAAGCCGTGTTCCCCCCGCTGCCCAAGGCTCCGGAGCTCGTCGTCGGGCTTTCCGAGGATCATCTCCGGCCGGTCCATCTGGCGTCGTTCGGGCTCCTCGACCTCGGACTCCGGAGCAAGATCGAAGCCGTCGAACCGGAGCATCTGGTCCTCGGCCTCGAGTTTCGCCCCGATCTCAGCGCCGCGGCGGAGGCCGCGAGCGGAGCCGAGGAGCTGACGGAGGCCAAGATCACCTCCAGCGAGAGCTCCGGATCCGTGCGCCTGCGGCGGTCGGACGGCCTGAACGCGGGTTCGCGAACGACGCTGCAACTCCAGCTCGCGCTGCGCGAAGCCGAGCTCGAGGTGACCGGTTCGGTGCGGATGGGCAGCGAAGTCACCCTCTTGGCCGAAGAGAAGGCGCCCGAGGCCGGCCGCTGAATTCCGCTTCAGCACGTACACTGGCGGGGCAATTGCTGCTGAACTCTGCGCTCCGAGGTCCGGTAGATGCGGACCCCGGCGGTGGCATCAGTTTTCTACCTGGAGCTAGAGCACAACATGAGGAAGCACACCCTCTGGATCGGCGCGACCCTGCTGGGGAGCGCGTTGCTCCTGACGGGACCCTCGTACGGCCACGGCGGCCAGTACCGCGGTCCCGGCGACGTCGTCCCGCCGCAGTCCGGCAGCCCTGGCGGTCCCAGCGGTCCGGTGACTCCGGGCGGCCCCTCCGGCCCCTCGACTCCGAGCGGCCCGCAGACCCCCAACTCGCCGAGCGGTCCGGCGACGCCGAGCGGCCCCACGGGCTCGAGCGGCCCCTCCACCGGCCCCACCACCAACCCGGGCCTCGACATCAGCGCCCCGCTGACGAGCTGGAACTTCTGGTGGGAGTTCAACCGCGAGCGCTTCCTCAACCTGAAGCGCAAGATCTCCGCGGTGCAGCCGGCGACCGAGTCCGACGACTTCTACCTCGGCATCGTCAACAAGAGCGCGAAGGACGTGATCGGCGTTCCTCGCGAGACGGTCGAGGCGCAGATCCTGCCGGCCATCCGCGCCGTCCTGAAGGACAAGTCGCGCATGCGCGACGAGGTCTCCTCGGCGCTGGTCGCGATCGCGAAGTTCGGTCTCGAACCGGAACAAACGGTGAAGGACATCCAGAGCTTCCTCTCGGAGTCGGACCAGGAGATCTCGGAGACCGCCGCGGTGGCTCTGGGCATCCTCGCCGATCCCGCGGGCATCGATGCGCTCCGCAACCTGATGCTCGACAACGCCGAGGGCCGCAAGCTCGTCGGCAAGAACCAGGTTCCCCTCCGCACGCAGGCCTTCGCCAGCTACGGCCTGGGCCTGATCGGCTACCGCCTCGAAGGCGAAGCGCAAGCCGAGCTGCTCCGCGGCATCACGGACACGCTCGTCGAGCGCTTCAAGACCGACTCGTCGGCCGTGCAGGACATTCGCATCGCGTGCCTGAGCGCGATGAGCCTCTTGCCGCTCACCGAAGAGCGCGTCTCGGCGATCGCGAAGGATGTCCTCGTGCCCTTCCTCACGGATGAACGCACGAAGAACATCGACCTCATCCGAGCTCACGTCCCCACCACCTTGGCTCGCTGGGCTCGTCGCCTGCCGGCCAACTCGGCGCTGAGCAAGGAGTGGACCGAGGTCTGCCTCCGCGCGCTGGACAACAAGAAGGAGAACGCCTGGATCCGCCAGAGCCTCGTGCTCGCGCTCGGCCTCCTCAGCCACGAAGGCCACGAGACCTACGACAAGGTCCTGAAGGCCCTGAAGGCGAACGAGAAGGACGGCAAGGATGAGCAGGAGCGCTTCTACACCGGCGTGGCGATCGGCCAGGTCGGCGGCGAAGAAGCGGTGAAGCACCTGCGCAAGGTCCTGAAGGACGGCGCGAACCTCGCTCGCCCGTGGGCGGCGCTGGGCCTCGGGGTCCACGCTTACGAGATGCGCGAGAAGGGCGGCCTCGCGGCTGCGGCCGAGATCGGCGAAGAGCTCGTGAACCTGGTGGCGAAGGACAAGGACGCCGCTCGCAAGGGCGCGTACGTGATCGCGCTCGGCCTCATGAAGCATCAAGCCGGTCGCGACAAGATCCTCGCCGAGCTGAAGGAGACCAACGTCGAAGCCTACAAGGGCTACACGGGGATCTCGCTCGGCCTGATGGAGGCCCCGGATGTCATGGACGCGATCCGCGAAGAAGTGCGGAAGTCGAAGCGTCGTCCGGAGCAGCTCCAGCCGCTCTGCATCGGCCTCGGCCTCCTCGGCGACAAGGACATCGTCCCCGAGCTGGTCGACATGATGAAGGAAGCGAAGACCACTTCGGTCTACGCGGCTCTCTCCCAGGCCCTCGGCTTCATCGGTGACGCGCGCTCGATCGATCCGCTCGTCCAGCTCGTGAACTCGAAGGACCTGACCGCCGAAGCTCGCGCTTTCGCGATCGTCGCCCTCGGCATCGTCGGCGACAAGGAAGAGTACCCGTGGAACACCAAGATCGCGGAGAACATGAACTACCGCGCTTCGGTGCAGACGCTCACGGGCGGCTCGGTCGGCGTGCTCGACATCCTCTGATTCCTACGCAGAGCGATCGCGCCTGACTGCCGCGAGCGTCGAGGATCTGATCCTCGACGCTCGCGCTGTTTCTGGAGCGACGGCTTGGCGATGCTCGCTCGAACGCCGCGTCGATCGCGGCCTAGAGACTCGGCTCGGCTTTCGTCCGCGTGAGCCGAAGCGCCACGGCGAGTAGCGCGATCCACGCCAGCGCAGCGCCCCAGAGTCCACCGCGGATCCGGCTCTCCGCGGCGGAGAGAAGGTCCCCGCGACGCTCTTCCTGCTCGCAGGAGGCGACGGCCGCGGAAGCCTCACGCGCGAGTCCGAGCCCCGGCTCCCCCAGCGCACGCGCACCATCGCGTGCGCGTGCGAAAGCCACACGCGCCCCACCGGGATCCGCGTGGAACCGAAGCTGGCCGACGAGGTACTGCGCCCACGGCTCGAATCCCGGCTCGCGCGTGAGCTCGAGAGCGATCTCGAGGGCGAGGTCCTCTCGCCCGGCGCGGCGCAGCTCCGTCGCGAGCTCATAGCGCTCGTTCGCGCTCGCGCTCTTCGACTCGACCTTGGCGCGCAAGCGCACGATCCGCTCCGCGAGGCTCTCCTCCGCGGCGGCGAGGGGCGCCAGGGCGAGAATGAGGAGCAGAGCTCTCATCGCTTGG
>JAEUHW010000126.1 GCA_016793245.1 Planctomycetota bacterium | reverse complement strand
CGCTTCGCGCGAGCTGCCGCCGAGGACGACGTTCAGCGGGCGCGTCAGCGTGCGTCCGGGCTCGGTGACGGCGGCGGCCGTCGGTGGCGACTGCGGGAGGCTCGCGGCCGCGAGCGCCAGGACGATCGAGAGGGCGGACATGGGGGCATGATAAACGTGGAGCGCAGATGGCGCGCATCCACTCAGGTGCGCTCGGTGCCCGCGGGTGGGATCGGCCGAGCCTCCTCGAGAGCGCTGGGCGCGTCATGGATCTCCATCGCGCCGCAATCTGTCCCCTGGTCGATGTTCCCGTCGGGAAGGTCGTCGGGGACGACGACCTTCCGCGGCCGTGGCGCTCGCGACGCTCGAGTTCAGAGCGAGAGGATCGTGAGCTCCACTCCGTCCGTCGCACTGATGCCCTGCGGACCGCAGACGTCGGCCCACAGGAACTGCGCCGCGACACGGCCGCCCACGAGCAAGGCGTCGTTGGGGACCGGCGTCGCGAAGCGCACCACGCCGTTCGCGAGGGAGACGGTGGAAGCGACGGCGAAGATCGGCGCGGCGGGGTCCATCCAGAGCTGGACTCCCAGCAGGTTGATCGGGGTCGTCAACGCCGAGCTCGAGAGCACGAGCACGCCCGCTGCCGGACCTCGCACGTCGATGCATCCCAGGGCGAGGTGCGCGTTGGAGATCCAGGGGATGGAAGTGATCACCATCGTCGCCGGCGTTGCGCAGACCGACGAAGGCGCACCGATCCGCGCGACGCCGCGCGTGGCGAGACCCAGATGGGAGCTGAACTCGGTGACGAATTCGACCGGCCCCATCGCTGCGGCGTGGTGATTGCCCGAGCCGTCCAGGAGGTTGCCCTCCATGGCGTAGGAGGCGATCAAGCCGGGGATGCAGCACAGCTCGCGGTTCTTCGTGGAGCCGATCTCGCCCTCGGTGCGGGCGAAGCTCCAGATCCGCACCTCGTCGATGCGGCCCTCGAACTCCTCGGCGCCGTTGTTGTCGCCCTTGCCGATGCGGAGCGCGCCGCCGGTCCTCACCATCGGTCCGGGGTGGGTGAATGCGGAGCCGAGCAGCACTCCGTCCATGTACAGCTTCGCGATCGTTCCGTCCCAGGTCCCGGCGAGGTGAACCGGCCTGCCGATCGGCAGCGCGGTCCCGGTGGGCCACACGATGTTGCGGCCCCCCGCGGTGAAGACCTGCCACTGCGGGCTCCCCAATTCGATGCGGAGGTTGTAGCTCTCCTGATTCGGAGTCGGGTTCTTGCGCACGATCGTCGGCCGACCGCTCGAAGGCGAGTCGACCTGGATCCAGGCCTCGACCGTGAGGCCGCTCGTGGGTACGAGCTCGGGCGCGTCCGGCACCTCGAGGAAGCTCCCCGACGGCGCGAGCCTCAGGGCTCGGGCGAAGCTCGTGACCTCCGGTCCGAAGCGTGCCGTGCCGCGGGCGCCGGCATTGCGGCTGCCCACGGAGTCGACGAAGCTCCCGTTCAGGTGCCATGCCGCGACCAACGCGCTTCCATCGTTGAGCTCGCGCCGCATGCCATCCGCGATCTCGGACGCCGTGCGCGCTCGACTCCAAAGGCGCACCTCATCGATCGCGCCGACGAAGGCTTCGAGCCCGTTGTCGTCGCCCTTGCCGATGCGCAGCTCCCCACCGGTGTCGCGGAGCGCGCCGGGGAAGGAGCCGTTCGAGCCGAGCAGCACACCGTCCATGTACAGGCGAGCGGTCGTTCCGTCCCAGGTGCCGGCGAGGTGAACGGGTCGACCGAGCGGCATCTGCGTCCCGCGCGCCCAGATCGCGTTGTTCCCTCCGGCCGTCCAGGCGCCCCACTGAGGCGAGCCGCCTTCGATGCGTAGGTTGTAGCTCTCCATGAACGGCACGGGGTTCTTCCGCACGATCGTGGGCCGCCCAATGAGGCTGGAGTCCAGGATCACCCACGCCTCGACCGTTAGTCCGCTGGAAGGGACGAACGCCGCGGCATGCGAGGCCGCGAGGTAGCTGTCGCCCTGCGGACGGAGGTCGAGCGAACGCGTCTCGGCTTCCATCTCGAGCTCGAGCTCGTCGAAGTAGAAGCCCACCGAGCTCGCGCCGTCGCCCGACTCGAGGCGCAACTCGTCGAATCGGAAGTCGGCGACCATGACATCCAGGTCCGCTGCTCCGCTGGGTCTGCTGATGCTCGGGTTCAGCCAGAGGCGCAGGTGCTCGTCTCCGGCGCGGAAGTCGATGCGGCAGACGAGCCAGCTCAGGTTGACGGGGCTGCTGCCGGGGATGGTCCACGGTCCGCGCCCGCCGTGGAAGTCGTAGATGCCGAGGGCACCGGTCCGGCCGGGATTGCCGAGGAACATCTGCTCGCCCACGCCTTGGCGCCAGAGGCTCAAGCCGCCGTACTGATGGTCGCTCGCGGCGTCGCGTTCCATGTGGAAGCGGACCCACACGCTTGTTCCGTCCGCTCCGAAATCTCCACCCTGGAGGTGCTGCGGATAAGGCCAGGACGCGGTGTCGAGAGTACGGAACGAGCCGTTCCCCGCGCCCGAGCAGAGCATCGACTTCCCGAGATAGACACGGTGGAGCGAGACCGTTCCGGTCGTACTGCGCCACGCCCCGGCCCAACCGGGACCGCCATCCTGACCCTGCAGGTTTCCGGTCGGGTACTCGAAGTCTTCGTACGCGATGGAGGAGTACTGCGCCGAGGCGCTGCCGCAGACGGCCAGCAGCGCGCTGCCGACCCAACCGGAGAATCCGTGCATGGCTACCGTGGCTCCGCGTGAGGACTGGATCGTACGCACGTGGTGCGGCGAGAAGGGCAGCGCTCGAGGCCAAGCTCCCAGCCGCATGCGCTCGCGACCTGCGAACGATGCTGAGGATCCGGGGCCGCATCACGCGGGGCGGGGGGATTCCCTCGGAGAATCCCGTTTCTCCGCGCGGGAGGCAGACTTCGGGGCCCGGTCTCCTGGCGTCGGCGCTCCGCGCTCGTGCGCCCTATGGAGTCGCCTCTCCGCCGTGATCCCTATGAGCAGGTCGCCTCGACGTTCTCTCGGAGCAGGTTGCTCCTCTCGGCGGCAACTCCGCTCGAGTTCCCCATCTCTGCACCTGCCGGACCAACGGCCCGCTGCCGTCATGTCTCACCGCGCAGGCGGTCCTGCGACGAGCCCCGAGGGTTCGATCTCGCGCGGGGGCGAGTGCGGCTGCCGACGAGATCCCTCTCCGGGTTCGGGCGCTTCCGCAGCCTCGCGGCGTGGAGCTCGTGGTCCGAGACGTCGCGCCTGCTCAGGCCGTCGGGATGAGCCGCCGTCCACGAGAACGGCAGTGGATGGATGCGCTGGAGCGCCGTCGCCGAAGGCGCGGCGGCCCGCGTCCGCGATGCGAGATCGCGAACGCGGGCCGTCACTCGAAGCTCGACGATCGCGAGCTATGGCTGGAGCGCGCGCAGCGCGTTCGAGAGCGCGATGCCGCCGTTCGCCGTCGAGTCGAGCACGAGCGCCTGGAAGAAGAGCTCCGTGCCCATCGGCGCGCCGGGCCAGGCGTGGTCGAAGAAGGTCACCATGCCCGTCGGCGTGGTCTGCGCCGGCAGCATGAGTGGCGTTGCACTCGTGTGCAGGATGCCGCCGACGAAGGGGAAGCGCTGATCCACGATCGACGCGAGCAGGAGGGTCGGAGCGAAGCTCCGCGCGTTCCGCAGGTCCAGCGTGGTGCGCGCGTCGGTCTGCAGGGTGCCGGTGCCGCGCAGCTCGGGGAAGCCCGCGCTACCGCGCGTCGCGTCGCCGAGATCCGTCCAGGCGGAAGCGCGCACGAGGATCTCCGCGGTGCCGACGTTACCTTCGGCGTCCCGCGCGGTGAGGCGGATCGCACCGGGAGAACCCGCTTCGAGCTCGAGCACGACGATGCCGTTCGCGTCCGTGTAGCCGTTGACCTGGCGCGCCTCGGAACCATGGCCGCTGAGCGAGTACGAGGAGACGAGCACGTTGGGCATCTCGATGCCCTGCGCATTGCGCACTTCGATCTGCACGGAGCGCCGGCCGACGGTGAGCTCCTGAGGTCCGAGCAGCGTCGGCGGCTGCGGCACCGTGCGGCGGATCTTCATCGCCGGGCAGCCGATCAGGTTGTAGAGCCACGCGTTGTTGCCCTCGGGATAGTTCGAGGTCATCGCCTCCTCGGCGCGCCAGATGGCGAAGGCGTGCGTCGTGAGACCGAGGTGGTAGACGGCGTGGAACATCTCCCAGTCGAGCACGTGGTTCTGCGCCGTCCCGGAAACGTCGAGCGCGCCGTAGTGCGCGACCGCGCCGAAGGGCGTCTCGACCCACGCCTCGCCGATGCTGTCGGTCTCGGTCCCGGCGAAGGCCGCGAGGTTGTTGTTCGTGCAGGAGAACGACCACACCACGGGGCGCAGGCCGTTGTTCATGGCGACGACGTCGTTCTTGTGGAAGCTCTCGCCGGCGACGTTCCAGCCCGACCACGTCGAGGTCGAGCCATGGCCGCGATACGCGACCAGACCGACCTGTGCGTCGATCGCGGCTTGCACGGAGGCGTTCGTCGAGGCGGCCGAGCTGCCGTAGCGCTTGAGGAAGGTCGGTGGCACGGCGTACACCGCGTTCGCCACCGCTTCGTGTGCGCCCTCGTACTTGCCGGGTGCGCCTTCTTCGTGGGCGACGAGCAGCGCCTGATCGTAGTCGCCGCCGAGGATCGGGTTCGTCTCGTACTGGATGATCTTCTGCAGGCTGATCGCCACGTCGTTCGCGTCGTCGGCCGAGATGCGTCCGACGAACACCTCTTCGTCGAGGTCGCCGTCTCCTGGAGAGCCGTAGGGATCGTCGCTCACGAGCCCCGGCTGTCCGGCCACGGGGGCCAGCGGGATCACGTCGGTGTCGCCGACGAGCAAGCAGTAGTGGTCGTAGTGGAAGGGCGTCGCGCTGTACCAAGCGTCGATCGCCGCGCGGATGTTCGCGCTGCCCGCTCCCGTCTGCTGCGTCGTGAGCACGGTCACGCCGAAGCCGCAGGCCTTGCGGTGATCGACGAAGGCCTGGATCGCCGGCAGGTAGTCTTCCTTCGTCACGATGAGGTAGCGGCCGTTGTAGGTCGTGTCGTCCACGGCGAACGCGCCGCCCACCGTCGGCCAGTTGTGGAAGCTCGCCGCGCAGAGCTGCGCGCGATCGCGCGTCATCGGCAGGAAGCTCTGCACTGGGCCGGGCGCGTCGCAGAACACTCCGACCTCCGTCGCGACGTACAGTCGCCCGCTCGGCGCATCGAACTGGAACGGGCTGACCTCGACTGTGAGCATCGGCACGGGGCCAAAGCGCTTCTCGACTTGCATCGACGTGGGCACCGTCCGGCCGGGGAAGGTCGAGGCCGAGGAGTAGATCGAGCGATCGATGCGCCAACGTTCCGGCGTGCCGTTCGTCGCACCCGGGCCCGGATTGCGCGAAGGATCGATCGCCTCGCCGTCGAGCGCGGGCACCAAGCACGGCTCGACCAAGGTGTTCGCGAACGACATGGACGCCGCGACCGTCGCAGTGAAGCTCACGGGCTGTCCGAGGGGCGTCGTCGGTACGGCGAGGCGCAGTCGCGCGACCGGCAGATCCGGCGCGCCCGGCTGGCCCAGCATGTCGAGGCCGGGTACGCGGATGCGCTGATAGGTCGTGCCGTGCCACACGTGCGCTTCGCGCCAGAAGCCGGAGAGGCGGATCCGGAACACGCTGCGGCCGAAGGTCGACGACGGCAGGAGCTCGATGCGCGCGGGCTCGCCGGGCTGGCTGTTCGGATTCAGCGGCACCCACACGGGCGCCTGGGCGAGGAGCGGCGTGGAGAGGAGCAACGCGCCGAAGCCGGAGAGGCCGGCGAGGCGCGAGGGGATGCGGACGGAGTGCATGGCGATGGTCCGGGAGAACCGGGGGAACGTGCGAAGGTCGCGCAGCGGGCTGCTCCGCGACGGTCGGTTCGCCCGTTCGGCTCGGGGGGGCCGCCAGGGTTTCTTGCTTTCGGCGCTCGGTGACTACGGAAGCCGTGGGGAGGTCGTGCTCGGTGGCTCGTTGCACTCCGGCCAGCTCCGCTTGCGGCGTCGGCGAGTCGGACCTCGCAATCCCGCAAGCCGGCGTGGCAGGAGCAGCCATTGGTTGCGCGTTCGCAGTCTTCGCGGTTCTCCGTCGAGTTCGAGGCTCGGCGCGGAGGCGAGTTGAGTGAGCGGCAAACGAGCGGGGCCAATCGTGGTCTGTGTCTGGCTTCGTCACGCCAAACCGGATGCGTGGCACGGCGTGAGCTTCGTCGCGGAGCGGCGCAGACGGACTTCCATGTCATGGGCCTCCACGACGGCGGAAGATCGAGCGCGACTCTCCCTGCGCTGCGGAACGCCGTCAACCGCGGGTGAGGAGGCGCGTCGCGTTCCCCGACGTCCCGACGATCGAAGCGCTGCGGGCAGGACAGGATCTGCCGCTCGTGCGCCCCGCGATCGACCGGCGAGGCGCCAACCCAACGGTATCGATCGCGTGCGGATCGCCCACGCGGCGCCGGGGAAGAGCCGGATCTTCGAGCTCCGCGTCAGCGCGCTTCGTCGACGAACCGATCGATCGAGGTCACCGACCGCAGGAGGTAGAGCCCCGGCCGCTCCGCATCGACGATCCAGTAGCCGCAGACCTCGATCCGCGAGCCGACGCTGAGGTGCGTCATCAGGGGCGCGAAGTTCTTGGCGCGCTCCGGTTGGTCGAGCTCGCAGATCAGCGTGCGCTGCCCGGGCGCGAGCCAGCGCTGGTCCGCGGCATCGGGAAGGAGGTCCAGCGCGAAGGTCCCGTCCTCGGCGACGACGAGGCGCTCGATCGTGCCCAGGCAGCACACGGTGCGATCTCGATCTGCAGGATCGACGGGAGCGAAGCGCGGGCTGCCGCAGCCTGCGATACACGAGAGCACGCCGAGGAGCGCGGTCGCGCGGAGCGCCGCGGTGCTCTTGGTCATCGTCCGTCGAGGATGCATCGCTCGCTCCTGAACGTGGGTGAGGTGCGCAGAGCCTGCGAGCTCTGCGCACCGTCGGATTCTCGACCCTTGGTTCCCGATCGGCACCACGAATTCCGGAGCGCGAAGCTCAGCGGACCGTGATCCGGAGCGTGTCGCTGAAGGTCAGTCCTCCGAGGCAGCTCCCTGCTCCGATGCTGAAGCCCTGCATGCCGAAGCTCACGTCGACGAGCTCGAGCGTGGGCGGCACCTCCATCGTGATGGACGGCGAGCCGATGAAGGTGGCGATCGGCAAGTCGAGCCGCAGGCCGAACGAGCAGCCCGAGCACAGCGGCAAGGGGATCACGCTCGGCATGCCGAAGGCGAAGCACGGCAGGTCGCTGCCGAAGCCCGACAGGGTGAGCTGGAACTCGTCGCCGAGCGCGCTCGTGCCCGCGACGTCGATGCCGAGCCCGCAGCCCGTCGGGAGCGCCTCGAACATCGGTCCCGTCGCTCGCGCCGCGTAGAGCGTCAGCGCCGGCTGGGTGGCGAAGCCGACGAGCTGTGTGTGCGCGATGCCGATCACGCCGGGGCGGCCGCCGCTGTTGTAGCGCGAAGCGAGCTGCGGCTCGCGCACCACACCCGGCACGATCCCGGTGTCGTGGAGGCGGAGGCTGGAGCCGCTGTACTCGAAGGTCTGGACCTTCGTGTAGTCCGCCAAGGACGAGAACGGATTGACGCGGCTCGCCGTGGCGATGTAGCGGATCCCGTCCGTCTCGACGCGCGGCGTGTAGCGACCGATCTGGAACAGCTGCTCCAGGTTGAAGAACTGCGCGGAGATCTGGCCGCCCCCGCCGATGCGGGCGACGACGCCCATCGCCGCGAGCGGACGCTCGTAGACGATCATGAAGCTGGTGGTGCCGTTCCCCAGGTTCAGGGGCGAGGAGACCTGTGGGAAGCGATCGTCGTTGAGGGAGGCGTCGATGATCAGCTCCGGATCCACCGTGCCGTCGAGAGCGACGCGGCGCAGATAGACGTTGCCGCCGGAGGTAGGGCTCGAGCGCCCGTAGACCACGAGCCACTGCGGATGCGCGACCTCGCCGTTGCCGTTGCTGCGCGAGACTTGCACGTACCAATTGCGCGCGCCCCCGTCCGGTTGGATCGTGAGGACTTGGCTCGAACGATGCTGTCCGTCGCTCCGCACGAGGCGGCCTTGGATGCCGGCCTGCGTGCTGCCGAGCGAGTTCGCCCAGACGACGAGCCAGTCGTGATCGCCCGGCTCCGTGCCCGGATCGGCACCGACCTCGGGAGAGAAGTTGTCACCGGCCAGCCGCGGCTCGCTGATCTGGAACCAGGGTCCGAGCGCCGTGCTGCCGCCGGCGTCGCGCACGCGGCCGTAGATCATCTGGCGCTGCGCGTTCAACGCATCGGGAGCGGAGAACACGACGAGGAAGCGATTGGCGATGTTCAGGTTCGCGACGCGCGGATGCGCGACGGCGGTGCTCGTCGCGTCGATCGCCGCGCCGGAGCCGGGGACCAGATTGCCGGCGGCGTCGTACATCACGCTGAACGCATCGTGATCGAGCTCGCTGAAGGCTTCCTCCCACACGTAGAGGTAGCAGTCGTTCGAGACGTCGTAGGCGACGTCGGGCTCGACCGCCGAGGCCGGAGTGGCGGCCGCCTGCGTGCTGAGCACCGGATCGACCACGAGCGCGCCTGCGCCGCGCAGCGCGGCGGGCACGTGCAACTTGATCGAACGGCCGTTGCACGTCGTCGGGATCGAGAGCTTCCGCTCGTCGCGCAGGACGAAGGCCTCGCCGTACGCCACGCCGCCGTGAGGGCCGACGAACTGCACGCCGCTCTCTCCCGCGTCCTCCACGAGCTCGGACTCGATGGCGAGCTCGATCTCGACATCGCCCGCGATCGCGGCATCGACGACGAAGGTCTGCTCGACCTCGCGTGTGCGCAGATCGTAGACCTCGCTCACGCTGCCGCGGTCGTAGACGATCCGGTCTCCGTCGCGCATGGGCGCGGCGTTGGGGTCGATCGACAGCGCCACGCCGCCGGCGTGGACCGCGGCGAGGCGGAAGCGCAGCGGGAAATTCCGCGGAGCGCCGGGCAGCGCCGGTACGTAGGCGAAGCCCTCGGCGTCGAAGGAGGCCTTGTACGTCGCGCCGCGAACCCAGTGCGTCCCGTCGGGACCCAGGTCGTGAAGCACGCCGGCGAAGGGCCACGCGCCGAGCGTCGGGGTCGCGTCGTTGGGGAGGAGCGCGCTCGGCGCGCTCGGGATCTGCGCGGCGCTCGCGGAGGCGAGCAGGGCGCAGCTGATCAGGTACGGGTGCATGACATCCTCGGGTTTCCTCGCGACCTGCGAGGGTGACCCGAGGAATGGGCCCGGCGCGCCGGCGTGACGCGGCTTCTCACGCTGCGACAGTGCACCGCGCTGCACCGTAGAGGCGCCTGGCACTTTTACTGGCGCAACCTGGACCTGCTCTTGCGGTTACTCGCTCATCCGCACGAGGAGCTGCGACGCGCGGCCGAGGAACGACTGCGACAGATGCTGCCGAAGGGTTCGCGTCCGACCGCGGAGTGGGTTCGCGAACACCGCGATACGCTGCGCTGGGATGCGACGACGGAGCGGTTCCTGAAGAATCGTTGAGCTCGATCCTCGGTCTCGCCCGCGCGGAGCGGAGATCCGATGGGGGCCGACCCCGCTCCTCTCGGAGCAGCGGTGTTACGTCGCGACCACGGCAGGAGTGCGGCTTCCGGCGCTCGGCCGACGGGGAACGCGACTTGCTGAGCGCGGGCCGTGCCTACCACCGCCCTGCTGCTCGCCTTCCTGACCTGCGCTTCCGGTGATCCCGCGTCGCTCGTCGACGTGGACGCCGGCGCCCTCGGCCTCGAGAGCGCGCTCGCGCGGCCGCGCTGCGCGCGCACCTGGCGCGGCGAGCGCGCCGGCTCCGCATTGACCCTCGATCTGCGCGTGCTCCCGCGCGAGCCAGGTCGCATCGAAGAGCCCGAGCTCGCGGTCGAGCTCCTGCGCACCACGCGTCGCCTCCCGATCTGGTGCTGCTCGCGCTACCCGGGCGAGGACTACGACGCCGCCCTGTTCGACGAAGCGGATGCGAACGAGACCCGCCTCGGGTGCGAGGAGCGTCGCCTGCGCGCGGACGCCGAGCTCGGCGTGGTCCGCAGCGTGCGCGGCGCCTACGGTTGCGTCCTGCGGTGTGGCGTCGCCACGGGCCCGACCTACGTGAGCGACTCCGAGCAGAACCGCGTGCTCGTCGGAGCCCGTTGCGTGCTCGCCGGGCTCTTGCCCGAGCACGCCTGGATCGTCGAGCTGGACGTCGCGCCGCCGCTGCCCGAGGCGGAGATGGCGCAGCTCGAGACGCTGCTCCTGCGGAGCGTGCGCGTCACGTCCGCGCTGCGAGCACCGCGCTGGAGCGACGCCGAGCTCGCAACGCGCTGGCAACGACTGCACGGCCACGATGTCGCGCCCACGCCGCGCATCGCGCGCACCGAGCACTTCGCCATCGTGGGCGATGCTTCCTTCGGAGACTCGACGTTGCGCTTCGTGGAGCGGCAGTACGAGCGGGTGCGCGCGGTGCTCCGCTTCGAGGAGTCCGCCGATCGGCGCGAGCTCCCGATCTTCCTCTTCCGGACTCCGACGGGGTACGAGTGCGTCGAGTCGAGTTGGCACGGCCAGACCCTCGGTCTCGCCTGGCACGACACCTGTGCTACGTGGTATCGCGGCTCGCGGGATCCGATCCTGGCGCACGAGATCGTCCACCAGCTCCAGCGCAATCGCTGCTTTCAGGTCGGCGGCTCGCGCTGGTTCCGAGAAGGACTCGCGGAAGCCCTGTCGCGACCACCGCGCGAGCTCCGTCTGCTCGGGCGCCACGCGGCGCGCTATTTCGCTGCGCGGCAATGCAGCTGGAGCGAACAGAGCAGCGCTTGGAGCCTGGAAGGGAAGTGGTCGTTCCGCGGCACCGAGCTCCGCGCCTACGATTGTGCGGGCATCGCGCTCGACTTCTTGCTCACCGATCCCTCGACGAGCGGCAGCTTCCTGCGCTTCGCGGAGCTCGCCGCGGCTTGCGCGCCTGCTGATGGCGATGGCGCGCGGGAAGCGGCGCGTGCGGCGTTCGGGCGGGATTGGAGCGAGCTCGAAGCGTTGTGGCGTAAGCGATGCCGGTCGGACGATCGGCGTCGGCAGCCAGCTCGAGCTCGTCTTGCTCGGGGTACTTCGGGAAGTTCGCCAACGAGTGGGAAGCCCGCGGAGGCATGAGCTCGCCGCAAGTGCGCCTTGGTGATGTCCCGGGATGTTCTGGAGCGCTTCCTGTCTCCATCACCATCGAGCCTGTGATCTGGGAGACCAGCGCTGGCGCCAGGAGGGGCTTCGGCGACGAAGTTTCGAGGGCTTCCGGCCACTCTCGAGCAGCGCGCGGCCGCATCGCAGATCGCTATCCATGACAGCGTGAAGCCGCACCTCCTCTTCGAAGAAACTCTGGGCCGGAATCACGATCGGCGCTACCCACTGCCAGCGCCCCTCATCTCCGCTTACCCTAACCCAGTCCTACGGAGGAGGTCAGATCATGATTCGGCTTCTCGAGTTACCGGTCCGGCTACCGCGGCTAGCGCCCTCGTGCACGGGGATCGCGACGATGCTGCTGGCCATGGCCACCATGATCTCGCCGGCGGAAGCACAGCGCACGTGGACCATCACCGGGGAGCAGTTCTTCGCCACCGTCCAGGCCGCCGCTCCGGGCGACGTGCTGCTGGTCAGCGGCGAAGTCTACGCGTTTCCCCCGCAGACGATCCGGAAGCCGTTGAGCATCCACGGTCTCCCCGGAGCCAAGTTCAACGCTGCGATCGGCCTCACCATCGATGGGATTCCCGCGGGTCAGACCTTCGTGATCCAGGGCTTCGAGATGAGCGGGTGGCTGAACGTGAAGGCCTGCGCCGGCCCGGTCCTGCTCGCCGATCTCTTCCAGAGCAACCCGATCCTCGCTTCCGTGCGCATGAGCATCGAGTCGAGCTTCGATGTCTCGCTCACGCGCTGCGCCATGGTGAACTGTGCGATCGCGGTGAGCGGGTCCTCGGTGACCTTCTCGGACTGCGCGATCACGGCTCCTTCGATCGGGAATCGCGCCACCACGCCCCCGACACCGGCGATCGCCACGCTGGGCTCCTTCGTGCGCTTCTCCCGCACGCGACTGACGGGCGGCAGCTCGCAGTACTCGACCCCGGGTCCTTATCCCGCGATTCTGGCCGCCTCGAGCTCCCTGCGCGTGAGTGGACGGGAATGCGTCCTCACCGCGGGATCGAGTCCGTTCGCCGCCATGAGCGCCATCGAAGGCGACAGCACGCTCACCCTCGACCCCGCGGCGACGCTGACCCCTTCCGGCGGCGCTCCCGCGATCAGCGCGGCGATGCAAGTGCTCTCGCGCGCTCATCCCACGACCTCGGTGGCGCTCTCGCCGATCGGCGGCGTGACCTCGGTCCGCTTGCACGGCCTCGCCGGACGCCCCGGCATGCTCTTCGTGGGGTTGCCCGGTTTGCCGGAGAGCATCCCCGGGTTCTTCGGTGAGCTCCGCATCGCCCAACCCATCGCGGTCGCGTCTGGCGTGCTCGATGCGAACGGCGAGCTGTCCATCTCGTTCGCAGTGTCCGCGGATCCGATCCTCCGCAGCCTCACGCTGCGCTGGCAGGGGCTCGCCGGCGATGGCACGCGGCCCATCTGGGCCGAGCCGTCGACCGTATCGCACAATTGATCGAGCGCGGGGTGGGGGCTCGATTGCACGCACGGTGCATCGCCGAGATGCTCGGCGCAGAGCGCGCGCGGCATAGGCACGTCGAGCGCGAGCTCGCGCTCCAGGCTTGGACCGGCGTCGCGTAGGCGCACGCTTGCGTTCGCGTTGCATGTCGCTCTCGCGCAGAGCTTCAGGAGGACGTGCTCGACGAGAGGAGCCGTGGCTCCGTTCGTGAGTCTCGATCCGCAGGCGAGAGGGCGGCCGCGAGCCTTGCGACGGCAAGCCCCGTGCGCTGGCATCGCGCTCCACGTCTTGGGCAGGGATCCCTCGAAGCGCGGTGATGTCCTGCGCACCTCGGATGTCCGGCTTGCGCGCCGGCGGATCGAGATGGCGCGCCCCGTGGCCGTCGGTCGCGACGCGGAGGATCCGGAGAATCCGAACTTGCTGCGACTTCTCGGTGCGGGGCAGACGCGTACTGCCGAGCGCAGGATGCCCTGCGGGCGAACCGCGAGTAGCGCTGAGATCTACTCGCACTGGATGACCATGTACCCGAGTGTCTTCCATGATGCATCTTCTCTCCTCCCCTGCCGTTGCCGTTCGTTCTCGGAGAAGTCTGATGTCGAGGATCACTGGAGCCTTGGCTGGCGCGATGGCGGCAGCCCTGGCGATCTCCTCGAGCGCTGCGGACACCATTCCCGCCAATCCTAACGGCTCGCTTCCCTTCCGCGCTGCTGTGCAGCACCTGGCCGCTGACATGCTCCAGGACTACGCAGCAGTCGATCCTCGAAGCGCGACGCTTCACTCCATCGATGCCGATCGCAAGGTGATCGCCATCGCCGGCGGCTTCCCCTACGACTTGGCGCCAACGGATCGCCACTTCGTCCTGCGTCGTCATGTCCTCGTTCGCGATGCGGGATTCTGGGCCCATGTCGCCAACCTGGACTTCGAGGTGACGCTGACTCCGCAGAAGGTCCAGGCGTACCTGGAAATCAACTGGCGCAAGAGCGGAGTCGATGCAGCGGTGAGCTGGCCTGGGCTTCAGCAGATTCGCGGATGGGTGTTCAGCAAGCGCTGGACAGCGCGGATGGGCGTCGACCTGGTTCAGATCGCCGAGGCGCTGACGGATCCGACGCAGTACGCTGCTGCTGCTCAAGCGCATCTGGGGGCGATCGTAAGTACGGAGTGCAAGTGGCGCGTGGAAAGTCCCGACGGGAACTACGCCGACGCCGATGAGGGATCCGGCAACTGGGTGACCCTCACCCAGCAGCTCGACTCCGCTCCCCTGGCCGGAGGATCCGGAGTGGCGAGCGATTTGACCGACTGCATCGCTGACTGCGCGGGAGAGGTTGGGATCGTTCTCGGCTGGGTCGACGTGCTGACGATGGGAGTCGGCGTCGCCGCCTGTGCTGTGGGCTGCACTGCAGGCGGTCCGGCGTGGGTCGCGTGTGTCTCTCCTTGCGTCGGCTTGGTGTGGACGGCATTGCAGATCACCATCGAGATCGAGATCGTTGTCGGCCTGATCGCCTGCACGATTGCCTGTCTCTAAATGCTGCGGTTCCTTTCCCCGGAGCTCGGCAAGAGAGCTCGGGGAGGGGGGCCGGGCTTGCCTCTGGGATCTCTCGTCCCGCGGGGGAGGCTGCTGTGGGAAGCGCGAGTTTGGAAGTCCAGCGCTGAGCATGGTCCGGGTACTTGGCTACGATGTTTCGCCAGCGATCCGGCACTGTCTGGCTCTACTCTCCCGCGAAACTCCGGAGTCGAAGAGGAGGGGCGGAGCGGTAGTGGTGTTCGAGTCGAGTCACGCCTTCGTGCTCGATGCGAATGGCGAGCAGCGGCCTCCGCCGTCGCTCAGCGCCGCCCCGTCCGCCAGGTCGCCTCGTAGATGCGCCGCGCAGCATCGCGCGGCTTCTCCGCGACCTCGAGGTAGCGGGATCCAGCCTCCGGCGAGAAGAAGGTGAAGAGGTCGAGCACCAAGGCACCGGCCTCGCCGGCGACGAGCTCGTGCACGTTCTCTCGTCGTTGGCCCAAGGTCGAGAAGCGTCCCGGCAGGATCAGGTCGTCGCGGGTCTCGCGGATCTCGAAGGTCTTGCCGGAGTCGAGGGCCGGCACCTCGCCGCAGAAGTCGAAGTTGCGGATCCGGACCTCGCCTTCGACGCCGAGGATCACGCCGTTGTAGTCGAGGTGATCGTGCGGTGCGAAGCCGCCGCCCGGCTTCAGCCGCATCGCCGTGAACCCGAGCGGGAATCGCTCTCCTTCGCGCTGCTGTTGCTTCCGGAAGCTCGACATCGCGTCGCCGATCGGCGCGTTCGGCTCGCGCAGGCGCAGCAGAGCCGAGGCGACCGCCAGCAAGTACGTCTCCTCGTCCTTGCCGCCGGACGCGATCAACTGCCGCGCCTGAGGCAGCAGCTCCGCGAGGAGCTCGGCGTGGCCGAGCTTGCCGTCGGTCGGCGGGGCGAGATCCTGGCGCGACTGCGCGGCCATGCGCGGCGCGGACCCCACGCAAGCGGCGAACGCGGCAGCGGACAACCGCAGGAGACCGCGGCGTTCGATGGTGACGCCGTCGGCGATCTCGTCGCGCGCGGTCGACATGGTGGCGACGGCGGCGAGCTCATCGAGGTCGCGCGATGCGTGCTGCGGGAAGTAGCTCATGGGGTTTCGCCTCGAAGATCGACGTGCATGGCCGCCGCGATCAGTGTCGGCGTCACGTGCGGTGGTCGGCGCACTGGCTTCCGTGGTCGGGTGCCAAGGACCGCACTGCACCAGCCCAGCGTGGCCAGCGTGGTCGGCGGCAGTGTACTGCCCCTCTGGATGCCCGGCACGCGAACCCACGCCTTCGTCCGCGGAGACGGATCGACGCAGCATCCTCGACTCCGAGCGGGCTCGCTTGGCACCCCGGTATGGGGCCTCGGCCTCGCTCGACGAGCGCGGTTCTACGGGCCCGAAGAGGGGATCGACGAGAGCAGCACCAGGATCAGGATCCCGCCGCCCATCGACAAGGAGGCGAACACGCACGCGATCGCGATGCGGATCTCGCGCAAGGGATGCTGGGTTCGGGACCAGCGCCGCAGCAGGTGCGAACGCCCTAAGAGCAGCGCGAGCGACGAGAGCATCCAGAAGGCGGAGATGCCCCAGGGGACGAGCACGCGTGCGTCGAGACCTGCTCCCGTGAACCAGTCCACGGACGACGCGATGCATCCCTCGGCGACCGCTGCATACAGTTGGAGCGCTGCAAGGCCATGCAGCGCGTCGCGCTGCTCTGCAGGTTCGAGTTCTGCGTCCGGCATGAGCTACGGCGATCCTCGCGCGAAACCGCTTGGGACGAAGGGGGGCTCTTCTGATAGTACTCTGCAACGTCGTGGAACGACCGGGTTGCAGAAACGCTCGCGACGCCTGCAGACGGAGAGCTGCTCGCGCTCGCGTCTGCGATCGTGCGCAGCAACGAGCTGAGGCGATCAAGTGTACGGAGATCGAAGGGCAGCGGGACGCTATGTGTGCTCGTGTTCGAGGAGCCGCACTGCAGGATCCGCGACGTCGAGCGAAGACGGCTCGTGGAAGCGTGGACGAAGCGCCGCTGGTGGAGAGGTCGAGGCCGCCGTTCCGGCCGTTGGCCCGTTGCCGCGCGGAACTTCGCGATTCCCGGAGGCCTGCCGACAGTGTTCAACTACGGCGCTTGTCGACGCACCCCACGCCATCCTCGGCCGCGCCCGCCCCGGCTCCGGCCTCTGATCTTCGAGCGGCCCCGATCGATCTCGGCGGCATCCTCCGCCAGCTCGGGCCGGGCCTGATCATCGCCGCGGCGATCGTCGGGTCCGGCGAGCTGATCGTGACGCCGAAGCTCGGCGCCACCGCCGGCTTCACGCTGCTCTGGTTCCTCATCCTCGGCTGCGTCTTGAAGGTCTTCATCCAGGTCGAGCTCGGCCGCGTGACCTTGTCGAAGGGCCTCTCGACGCTGGAGACGATGAACCTCGTGCCCGGCCCGCGCCTGGTCGTCTCGTGGCTGCTCTGGCTGTGGGCCGTGATGTTCGTCGCCGCGGTGTTCCAGATCGCCGGCATGGTCGGCGCGGTCGCCAGCGTGCTCGTGCTCGCCGGCATCGACCTGAGCGCGAACCTGCTCGCGGTCGGCATCGGCCTCGGCACCGCGCTCCTCCTGCTGCTCGGCCGCTACCGGCTTATCGAGTCTGCCTCGACGTGGATGGTGGCCGCGTTCACCGCCTGCACCATGGCGGCCGTCGTGGCGCTGCAGTTCACGCCCTACGCGGTGACCGCAGCCAACTTGGTCGAAGGCTTCCGCTTCCACCTGCCGCCTTCGTTCACCGTCGCGTTCGCCGCCTTCGGCATCATCGGCGTCGGCGCCGCCGAGCTCATCTACTACCCGTACTGGTGCCTCGAGAAAGGCTACGCGCGGCACGTCGGCCGGCCCGACGGCACCGCGGCTTGGGACGAACGCGCCCGCGGCTGGATGCGCGTGCTGCGCACGGACGCTTGGGTCTCCTGCGCGATCTACACCTCGGCGACGCTCGCGTTC
>JAEUHW010000081.1 GCA_016793245.1 Planctomycetota bacterium | reverse complement strand
GCCCGCCGCGATCGGGAGCTGGATCGCGCGCTGCTCGAAGCCCTCGAAGTCGATCGCGAAGGGCTCGACCTTCGGCTTCTTCGCCTCGTCCTTCTTCGCGTCGTCCTTCTTCGCCCCGTCCTGCTTTGCGCCGTCCTGCTTTGCGCCGTCCTGCTTCGCCGCCGCATCGCCGCTCGGAGCTCCACCACCGGAGGAGCTCTCGCGCCGGGCCGTGACCTTCACCGTCATCGGCGCTTGCGCCGAGGTCGCCTGGCCCTCCAGCACATCGCCCTTGATGGTGCCTTCGAAGCTCCACTGCATCCCGTCGGGATCGGTGATCGAGAAGCGGAGGGAACCGCTCGCCGCATCGTAGCGCCCACCGGCGATGGAGATCGTCTCGCTCTGCATCGAGGCCGAGCCGGTAACGCTGCCATCGGCGCCGAGCTCGAGGCGGAAGCTGATCGAATCGGTGCGATTCACGGGAGCACCGATCTGCGCTTCGCCCTTCCACTCACCGCTCACCGGATCGGCCGCGGCCTTCTCGCCCTCCGGCTTCTTCTCGGCGGCGTCGCCGTCCTTCTTCTCGCCGTCCTTCTTCTCCGCGTCAGGACCGCCTTCCTCGTCGCTCTTCGGCGCCCAAGGCAGCTTCACGTCCTTCCGCAGCGGCACGGCCATCACGACCTCGCTGCCGCCGTAGATGAAGGTCGTATCGAGCGAGGAGTACGTCGCGTTGAACGCGCGGTCGCTCAAGTGGTAGAGCCACTCGCCCTTGCGATCGAACACGGGGCGCGTGTCGGCGAACATGCCCGAGGTCACGCGCTTCGTCTCACCGCTCTCGACACTCCAGATCCAGAGCGTGTTCTGCTGGCTCGCCTCATGCGCTCGCGAGTACGCGATCCAGCGCGAGTCCGGCGCCCAGTCGAACTGCGGCTGCGCGAACGCGGGATTCGCGTCGACCGCGCGGGTCGCACCGTCGAGCGTATGAACCCAGAGCGTCCACGCCTGATCCGTGTAGGCGATGTGCTTCGAGTCCGGCGACCAGACCGTGCTCGAGCGGAACCCGGGCCCGAGCTCGGCGAGCTTCTTCGTCTCGCCCTTGCCGTCCGCCAGCGTCACGTAGAGGTCGTACTCGCCGTCGCGATCGGAGAAGTAGGCCACCCACTTGCCATCGGGACTCCACGCGGGCGCGCGATCGGCGATGCCCGGCGTGCGCGTGAGATTGCGCGGCGGACCGTCCTTCGCGGGCAGCGTCCAGATGTCGCCGCGCGCCTCGACCACCACGCGCTTCGCCGAGGGCGAGAGATCCCAACCCTGGATCGCCTCCGCGGCGTCGTAGCTCTGCGCACGCGCGGTCGCGCGATCGCCGGGGATCGAGATCTTCACGATGCGCGTGGCCTTCGTCGCGCAGTCGAGCAGCACGAGGTCCTTGCCGAGCTGGAAGACGATCTCGCCCTTGCCGTTCGTACCCGGCCCCATCGCCGGCCACTTCACGTCGTAGTCGGCGTAGCGCGTCACCTGCTCGCGCTGCTTCGTGCGCGGGTCGTAGCGGAAGAGGTTCAAGCGATGCTCGGTCCCCGCGTCGGAGAGATACCAGAGCTCGCTGCCGTTCCACATCGGCTGCGAATCGGTCCCTTCCCAGTCGGTGATCTTCTCCGCGGTCTGCGCTTGCAGATCGAAGAGCAGCACGTCGGTCGCCATGCCGCCGCGATAGCGCTTCCACGTGCGCCCGTCGTGCGAGTGCGGCGTGTACGCGAGCCAGCGTCCGTCGGCCGAGAGCGACGCGTTCGCGCCGTACGGAACCGGCAGCGGCATCGGCAGGCCGCCCTGCGGCCCGACGCGGAAGAGCTGCGACTTGCGACCGAGGTCGCTGAACCCCGCCGACGAGAACAAGAGCTCGCCCTGCGCGGTCCAGTCGTAGAGCTGCTCGCCATCGGGATGGTGCGTCACGCGCACGGCCGCGCCCCCCGCGACGGGGATCACGTAGAGATCGCGGTTCCCCTCGTAGTTCCCGACGAAGGCGATCGACTGCCCGTCGGGCGAGAAGCGCGGCGTGCTCTCGGGCCCGGGAGGCGAGGTCAGCGGCACCGCGAGCCCCCCCTCGCGCGCGACGACCCAGAGGTCGTTCGCGTACACGAAGGCGATCGCCTTCGCGCTGACATCGGGAGTCCGCAGCATCCCCGCATGGGGACTCCGCTCGGGCTGCTGCCCGAGCACCACGGACGGAACGAGGGCGAACGAGGCCAGGACCAAGGCCTGGCGCAACGGAAGGGAAGGCATCAGGTGCTTCGCTCGGACTGAGGACGGGATCGGGCGCTGCGCTTCGCGCGAGAGCATGGGCTACGGGCGAGCGGCGCGAGATGCTGGGGCGGATTCCGCCGGAAGGGAAGCCCGCGCCGGAAACCGCCTCGATCTCGCCGAGGATGGTCGCCGGAGCGGCGGGCTCTGTTGCCCTGGCACCACGCGAATCGCGCGCGGCCCCCGGCGCGACGCCCCTTTTCCAGGCACCGACGTGACCACGCACCCACGCGTTCGTCACGCCTCTCGCGACGGCCGCGGCCTCCGAGATTCCTGGCGCGGGGGCCGTCCGCTCCGCTCGGACCTCTCCGAGCGATCCGAGCCGTACCGGCTCTCCTCGCCGAGCGCTGCCGAGAGGCGCCTGCATGGGTCCTCGCTTCGTCACCGTCGATCCAGGAGGCCACCGCTCCGAGGATCGCCCGTGTCACCTCTCGCTACTCTCGCGTCTCTCGTCGCCCAAGGCGAAGGAGCGACGCTCGAGCTCAAGCGCTCGACCGCGGAGCTCCGCCGCGCGGGCGCCTCCCTGTGTGCGTTCCTGAACGGCGAGGGCGGTCGCGTCGTGATCGGCGTCACCCCCGACGGCCGGATCGTCGGCCAGCAGGTCTCCGATCTCACGCTCCGCGATCTCGCGGCGATGCTCGGTCGCCTGGAGCCTCCAGCACACATCGAGATCGAGCGCATCGATCTCGAGGCGCAGCGCGCCGTCTTCGTGCTCGTGGCTCCCTCGGCACAAGAGTCGGCGCCGTTCCTCTTCGAGGGGCGCGCGTATCGCCGGATCGGCTCCACGAACACCGTCATGCCGCAAGGGGAGTACGCGCGGCTCCTGCTCGCTCGGAATCACAGCCGACTGCGCTGGGAGAACCAGCCCGCCCTCGGTGTTCGCCTCGAGGATCTCGACCACGAGGAGATCCTGCGCACGCGACAGATCGCCATCGAGCAGCGCCGCCTCTCGGCAGGGACGAGCATGGATCCCGGCGACATCCTCGACCGGCTCGGGCTGCGCGTCGGCGCCGAACTCACGCAGGCCGCGCAGATGCTCTACGGCACACGTTTCCTCCCCGACTACCCGCAAGCGCTGCTGAAGCTCGGTCGCTTCCGCGGCTCGAAGATCACCGGCGACATCCTCGACAACAAGCAAGAGCATCTGCACGCGTTCGCGATGGTCCGCGAAGCGATCGCCTGGCTCGACCGCACGCTGCCCCTCGCCGCGCACTTCCCGCAGGGCCGCATCGAGCGCGTCGATCGGCTCCCCGTGCCCGCTGAAGCGCTGCGCGAGGTGCTCCTGAACGCGATCATCCACCGCGACTTCAGCCGCGCGAGCTCCTATGTCGCCGTCGCCGTCTTCGACGATCGGATCGAGGTGCGCAGCGTCGGCGACTTTCCCCAGGGCATCCGCGCCGAGATGCTCTCGGGCGAGCATCCGTCCATCCGCCGGAACCCGTCGATCGCCGGCGCCTTCCACCGCACGGGGGCCGTCGAGGTCTGGGGACGCGGTACGAACCGTGTGATCGAAGCCTGCGAGGCGCATGGCATTGCGCCTCCGGAGTTCAAGCAGGAGGGCGGAGTGGTGACGGTGACGTTCCGGGTGACGGTGGCGTCCGAGGAAGCCTCCGTCCCAAGTCTGTCCCAAGCGCGTCCCAAGTCTGTCCTAAGTGAGTCCCAAGTCCGGATCCTCCACTTCGCGGAGGTCCCTCGGTCGCTGCCCGAACTGATGGCCACGACCGGATCCTCGAACCGAACCCGATTCCGCGAACAGATCTTGGCGCCGCTCCTGAACGTCCAGCTCTTGGAGCGAACCATCCCCGAGAAGCCCCGGAGCTCGCAGCAGAGATACCGCACGACCGAAGCCGGACGGCGCGCTCTCGAGCGGCCGAGATGAAGCGCGCTCGAGAGCTCAGTACACGCGGCGCTCTCCCACCTCCAACTTCGCGATCACCGCCGCGAGCCGCTTCGCGCGGGTCGCTGCCTGCTTCGCCGAGCTCACGAACTCAAGCAGATCGCGGCGCATCGCCGGCGTGCACTGTTCCCAGGTGGCGGCCACCGTCTTCGACTTCTTCAAAGCCGTCGCCAGCTCCGGCGGCAGCTCGTGCTCGAGAGCGCGCTCCGTCTGCACGGCGCCCTGCTCATAGGCAGCCCGCAGCGCCGCGCGCAGCTCGGCGTCGATGCCCTTCGCATCGCGCACCAAGCGCTTCGTGTCGAGCCGGTCATTGCCGGAGCCCTTGCCGGTCGCGAGCCGGAGCTGCACGCCCTGCGCCATGGGCCGGAGCTCCGCGAAGACGAACTTCCGGTACACCGGGACCATCGTCTTGCAGGACGTCACGAGCACGTCCTTGCCGAGCTTCAGCATCTCGTCGACGAGCTTCTCGTGCAGCTCGCGCCAGACGGCCTTCTTGCCGGAGTAGAGCGAGTCGACCAGCTTCTCGGGCTCGTCGTAGCCCGGCTCCTGCTCGGCGCGCGCGGCGCTGGCGATCCACCAGCCGACGCGCGAACTCAAGCCGTGCTCCGTACGCAGCCACGCGCGCAACGCGGGCTCGCTGAGCGCGCTCTGCTTCTTCGCGAGCGCGACCCACTGCTCGAAGCTCTTGCCGGTCTCGGCGAGCAGCTTCGCGCGGGCGCGCTCCTCCATCAGCAAGCCCGGATGCGGTGCGTAGCGGCGCTGCATGTCGGCCTCGTCACTGTACAGTAAAGGTGCCTGGCACCTTTACTGTACAGTGGGGTCAGCGGGTGGCGCGGAC
>JAEUHW010000078.1 GCA_016793245.1 Planctomycetota bacterium | reverse complement strand
CGGAGCCGACGGCGAGCGCGAGACCTTTTCCGACGTGGCGCACGTGCTCTTCCAGGTGAAAGAGTTCCAGTTCCTCGATTGAGGCGATGGCGATGAGACGCAGACCGCAGCGCGTGGGCGAGGGCATCTCTCGCCGCCACTTCCTCCGCGAGAGCTGCAACGGCTTCGGAGCCGTCGCGTTCACGGCGCTCTTCGGCCAGAGCGCCCTCGCTCTGCCGGGCCGCAGCGGCGACGGCGGCCGGCCGATGGCGGCGCGCGCCCCGCATCATCCGCCGCGCGCGAAACGCATGGTCTTCCTCTACATGGATGGCGGTCCGAGTCAGGTCGACACCTTCGACCCGAAGCCGCGGCTCGCCGCGGAGAACGGCCAGCCGTTCCGCATGAAGATCGAGCCGACGCAGTTCAACGACATCGGCAAGACCTTGAAGAGCCCGTGGGAGTTCCGCCGCTACGGCGAGAGCGGGATCCCGGTGAGTGATCTGTTTCCGAAGATCGGCGCGTGCGCGGACAAGCTCTGCGTCGTGCGCTCGATGACCTCGCAGTTCTCCGAGCACACGAACGCGAACTACTTCCTGCACACGGGGCTCGGCCTCGTCGGTCGCCCCAGCGTGGGCTCGTGGATCACCTACGGGCTCGGCTCCGAGAGCGAGGAGCTGCCCGGCTTCGTGGTGATCGACGGCGGGTTGATCCCACCGGGCGGCCTCGAGTGCTTCGGCTCGGGCTTCCTTCCGGCGAGCTTCCAGGGCTCGGTCTTCAAGCCGCGCGAGCAACCGATCGCCAACGCCTCGCCCATCGAAGGCGATCCGCTCCGCCAGCGGAAGAAGCTCGATCTCCTCGCCACCCTCGATCGCGAGGTCGCCTCCCGCGTCGGCCCCTGCGATGCGCTCGAATCGGCGATCGCGAACTACGAGCTCGCGTTCCGCATGCAGGGCGCCGTGCCCGAGCTCACCGATCTCTCCGGCGAGAGCGAAGCGACGAAGAAGCTCTACGGGCTCGACAGCGATTACCGGCCGCTCCGCACCTACGCGACGCAGTGCCTGCTCGCGCGCCGCCTGCTCGAGCGCGGGGTCCGCTTCATCGAGCTCACCTGTCCGCGCGTCGACGGCGCCGATCGCTGGGACCAGCACCAGAACTTGCTGAAGAGCCACGGCGACAACGCGCGCGCCGTCGATCAACCCATCGCTGCCCTGCTCCGCGACCTCGAAGCGCGCGGCATGCTCGACGACACGCTGGTCGTCTGGTCCGGCGAGTTCGGTCGAACTCCGTTCGCGCAAGGCAACAACGGCCGCGACCACAGCCCCTTCGGCTTCTCGATCTGGCTCGCCGGCGGCGGCGTCCGCGGCGGCCACGTGCACGGCGCCACCGACGAGTACGGCTATCACGCCGTCGAAGGGCGTCTCGACATGCACGACCTGCACGCGACGATGCTGCACCTCCTGGGCTTCGATCACACGCGGCTCACCGTGCGACACTCGGGGCGCGACATGCGGCTCACCGACGTGCACGGGCGCGTGGTGCACGAGATCCTGGCGTGAACGACGCCGCGGACCTCCGGCTCCCGCTGGTCGCGGCGGTGCTCGGATGTCTGTGGTTCGGCGTGCTCTCGCTTGCGATCGCGCTCGCGATGGGAGAGGCGGGCGAGATCCTGCGCAACCTGCCGCTCTACCTCCTCCTGCTCCTCGCCTTCGCTCCGAGCTCGGCGCTGAGCGCCTTGCTCTGCCGCAAGCTCTGGCGGCGGGATCTCGATCGCCCCATGCGCTGCTTCGCGGGTGGCGCGCACGCGTACCTGCGCGGGGGCTTCGCGGGCCTGCTGTTCCTCGGCGTCGTCGCGCTCGTCTTCGGAGCGAGCCCCGCAGCCCTCGGTTTCCCGGTGTTGCTCGTCCTGGTCTGGCCCGCCGCGCTGTTCGCGGGCGCGCTGAGCTCGCCGGTCCTCGCGTTGATCGTGCTGGTCCTGCTGCTGGGTTTCGCGGAGCTGGAGACGCGCTTGCTCGCGCGCTGCCAGCCCCTCCCGAGCCCGCGGGAACGGGCGAGGTTGCGGCCAGGCTTCCGGAACGAGCGCTGACGCCGAACTCCGCCGACGCAGGAACCGCGTCAGTCGGGTTAGGATCGCGCGGCATCTCGGGCGCGGAGCGTCGCTTCCGCTCCCGGATCGTGAGTTCCGCCATGAAGTATTCGCGCAGCGCGCGCGCTGCTAGCAGATCATCCAGCGAGTCGTGGCTCGACGTTCTCATCGCTCGAGTCGCTTCGAACCCGCGCTTGCCGTTGACGGCGGCGTTGCTCGGTTGCCTCTGGTTCGCGCTCCTCGTGCTGACCCTCGAGCTGGGCACCGACTCGTTCCGGGGCTTCTCGCACGACCTGCCTGGCTATCTGCTGTTCCTCTTGCTGCTGGCGCCCGCCTCTGCGTTCCTCGCCGTGAGCTGCCGCGGCTGCTTGCGCGTCGATCTCAGCTTCAGCGAACGCTGGGTCGCGGGGCTCGTGCTCGC
>JAEUHW010000059.1 GCA_016793245.1 Planctomycetota bacterium | reverse complement strand
GCGCGGTACTTGCGATCGAAGCGGAACTCCTCGTGCTGGCGCCCGACGAAGTCGAGCACCGTGCAGAGCGACTTCTGATCGGCGCGCCGCAGCCCGCGCCCGAGCTGCTGGAGGAAGAGCGTCGGGCTCTCGGTGGGGCGCAGGAAGAGCAGCGTATCCACGTCGGGTGCGTCGAGACCTTCGTTGAAGAGATCGACGGAGAAGAGGACCCGGAGCTCGCCGCGCGCGAGCTCCTCCAGCGCGGCGCGGCGCTCGGCATCGGGCGTCTGGCCCGAGATCGCGCGCGCTCGCAGTCCTTGCTTCGCGAAGAAGGCCGCCATGTGCTGCGCGTGCGCGACGCTGGCGCAGAAGCCGAGCGCGCGCATGCGCTGCGGCTCGCCGATGTGCTCCAGCACCTGGTTCACGACGAGCTGCGCCCACGCGTCGTGCGCGGTGTAGACCTTGGTCAGCTCCTCGGGGACGTAGCCGCTGCCGCGCTTCCACGGCACGCGCCGGAGATCCGTGCCGTCGGAGATCCCGTAGTAGGCGAACGGTGTCAGATAGCCCTGCTCGATCGCTTCGAAGAGCCGGAGCTCCGCGGCGATCCGCTCGCCGAACCAGCGCAGCACCGAGAGCCCGTCGCTGCGCTCGGGCGTCGCGGTGAGCCCGAGCAGCTCGGCGGGGCGGAGATGCTCGAGGAGTGCCGCATAGCTCGGCGCCGCCGCGTGATGGAACTCGTCGATCACCACGTAGTCGAAGTGCTGGGGATCGAGCCCGGCGATCGCTTCGCGGCGCAGCGTCTGGATCGACGCGAAGACGTGCGCGAAGGCGCGCGGCACCTGGCCGTCGACCCAGAGCTCGCCGAAGCTCGGCTCGCGCAGCGCCGCTCGGAAGGTGGCGCGGCTTTGCTCCAGGATCTCCTTCCGATGCGCGACGAAGAGCAAGCGCGCCGTGCGTGGGGCCCCGTCCTGCGCGTGCACGTCGCCGCGCTGCTTCCGCCAGCGCCGATAGTCGATCGCGGCCATCACCGTCTTGCCCGTGCCCGTCGCGGCGACGAGCAGGTTCGCGTGGCGGCCTTGCTCGCGCGCGAACGCGATCTGCTCCAGCAAGCGCTCCTGGAACGGCTCGAGGCGGAGCTCGAAGGGCAGGAGGGGTGAGAGAGCCGCGCTCGCGCGCGCCGCCTCCGTACGCTCGCGGAACTCCTCCGCGTCGAAGGGCAGGAAATCGCCGCAGTTCCAATAGGTCTCGAACACGGCCTCGAACTTCGCCAGCACGGACGGGTTCTGCACGCCCGAGACGCGGAGGTTCCACTCGAGGCCGGTGAGCTGTGCCGAGTGCGTGAGGTTCGACGAGCCGATGTACGCCGTGGAGAACCCGCTCGCGCGATGGAACAGCCACGCCTTCGCGTGGAGCCGCGTCTTCGAGGTGTCGTAGGAGACCTTCACCTCCGCGCCGAGCTCGCGCAGCGCCTCCAGCGCGCGGAGCTCCGTCGTGCCGGTGTAGGTCGTCGTGAGGAGGCGCAGCGCTCGCCCGCGTTCCTTGTGCCGGCGCAATGCATCGCGGAGCGGGACGATCCCGCTCCAGCGCACGAACGCCATCAGCACGTCGATGCGATCGGCGGAGCGCGCTTCGCTCTCGATCTGATGGCCGACCGCGGGCTCGCCGCGCGTCGGCGTCAGCAGCGCGGTGTCGACGAGCGGGAGCAGGGGTACCTGCGGCAGCGCGAGCGCGCCGTTCGGCAACACTTCGCCGATCGCGCGCAGCAGGGCCTCGTCGCCTGCGATCAGCGCCGCGTCCTCCAGCGCCGCGTCCTCCGTGTTCCGCGCCAGCTCGGTCCCGCGCGCGAGAGCGCGCAGCAGCTCCTCCAGCAAGGCTCGCGCGCGCTGCTCGTCGCAGCCTGCGAGGACGCGCTCCAGCACCTCCGCGAAGTGCCGTGCGAGCCGCGCGGGCAGCTCCGCTGTCTCCAGCTTCGCGCGCTGCGCTCCGAGCCGCGGAGGCAATCGATGTAAGCGCTCCGCGAGCTCGCGCGTGATCAGGGTTTCGTAGAGGCCGGGGGTTAGCTCGCTCATGCTCGCGGGGGCGTATGGATACGGGGCGCAGCGTTTGGCAGGCTGTGATGCATGCTCTACCTCGCGCGCTTCGCTTGCGCCATCGCGGCGTTCGCCCTCGCGGCCTGTTCTTCTTCGTCCGAGTCCGGCGAAGCGGCGCCCGATGACGCGCTCCCGTGGACCCTGGCGCCGAGCGGCGTGCTGCACGAGGATCGCGCGGGCGAGATCGAGGAGCGTCGTTATCCCGCGCCTCCGGAGTGGCCGGTGGAGGCACCCGAGCGACCGCGCCTCGCGTCGCTCGCCCCGCTTTACACGCCTGCGGAGGCGTGGCGCCTGCTCACCGAGCGTTGGTCGGCGCTCGGCAACACGCACGCCACGGGGCCCGTGCATCGCTTCGCGACGAACTTCGATGAGAGCGGTGCTGCACTCTACGCGCGCTACATCGAGCGCTCGGAGAACGGCGGCACGAAGCGCTTCGCGCACGGGCTCGCCGTCGTGACGCACGACGAGAGCTGGGAAGCGCGCCTCGCGCAGGGCGAGACGCCCACGGGATCGGAGCCGGGCCTCGTCGCACTCATCACCTACGCCGAGGGGCAGGTCTCCGGACCGCAATGGGCGAACCACCGGACCAGCGATCGCCGCGCGCGCGGCCGTGCGAAAGAGATCCTTTGGGCGGAGGGCTCGCGCATCCTCGAGAAGTTCGCTTGGCGCGAAGACGCTACCCCGTGGTTCCACTATCGCGACGAGGGCGCGGGCGAGGGCTTCGCGGTCTTCTGGTCCGCCGAGGGCTTCGAAGAAGAGCACCTGCGCTACCGCGGCGGCAAGGTGGACGGAATCTGCGAGCTCTTCGCCGCCGATGGTCGCCTCGTCCGCCGCGGCCTGCGTCGCGAGAGCGGTTGGCAAGGCGAGCAGGACTACTGGGCCGATGCCACGGGCGGCCGCTACGAGCGTCTCAGCTTCGAAGGCGGAAAGCTCCACGGCTATCAGGCCTTCTACGCTGTCGCCGGTTGGCCCGCGGTCGAGACTTGGTACGAGCACGGCGTGCAGGAGGGGCCGTTCCGGCGTCTCCATCCGAACGGCTCGACGCAGCTCCTCGGGAACTTTCGCGCGGGCAAGCTCGAAGGCGAAGCGCGCCGCTTCTCCGACGCCTTCGATCTCGTCGGCCTCGAGCACTACGTGCGCGGCAAGAAGAACGGCCTCGCGATCGAATACGACTGGCTGGAGCGCGAGCTCGCGCGCGGCACCTATCTCGAGGACCAGCGCCACGGAACCTGGACGAGCTTCGAATACGGCCTGATCAGCAACGAGCCTTCGCGGCGCTTCGAGGTCGAGTGGCGACGCGATCAGCGCCAAGGATCGGCGCGGCTCTTCGATGATCGCGGCCGCGTCGTGCTGCGCGGGCAGTTCGACGGCGGTGAGGCGAGCGGTGCGTGGACCGGCTTCCTCTTCGACGACGAGCTCGAGTGCGGCGCGGAAGGACTCCGCGGGACGGGACCCGTCGATGTCGACGGCGCCCCGCAGGACGAGTGGAGCTTCACCTATCCGAATGGCGCCACCGCCGCGCTCGGCGCCTACGCCGCCGACGGCCAGCGCACCGGCATCTGGACCTTGCAACGACCGACCGGCGAGAAGCGCGCCGAAGGTCCCTACGACGACGACCTACGCACCGGCGAGTGGTCCTTCTACCGCGCCGACGGCTCTCTCGAGCTCGTGGGCCGTTACGTCGACGGCCGCCGCCGCGGGAGCTGGCTCACCCTCGACGAGCACGGCTGGCTGATGAGCGAAGAGCGCTACGACGACGCTGGTGCGCTCCGCGACTCCTACCGCCGTGTCACGCTGGACGAGGACTTGCTCGACGGCGCGCCACGCGATCCGCACACGAAGAACGGCCTCTTCGAACACCTCGACGCGCAGGGCGCGGTCCTGGCACGCCAACGCTTCGCGAACGACGCGCCGCGCGACTGAGCCGCGCGACGGAAGCGCCGCGCCGCGTACCCCTTCCGCACGCGGCGACCCAGCGCCTATCCTCTGCGCTCCCCCCGTCCCCTGACTCCCACCTGCCGCACCATGAGAGCCCTCTTCCTCACCACCTTCCTCACCGCCTCCGCCTTCCTCGCCTCCTGCACGGACAGCGAGTCCAACGCCGGCAACGACAACACCACGAAGAACCTCCTCGACTCGGCGAAGAACCTCGCCGCGAAGGCCCAAGACGCCCTCGGCAAGGTGAAGGACCTCGACGTCTCTCAGCTCTCCTCGATGTCCCCCGAGAAGATGCAGGAGCTCGGCAAGTCCGCGATGGCCGCCGTCGCGACGCAGCTCGACCAGGTGAAGGACCTGGCCAGCGCCGAGAAGGCGAAGGGCACGATCGACCCGCTCCTCGAGAAGCTCGCCGCGCTGAAGGGCGCCCTCGCCGGCCAGATCCCGGACGCGTCCAAGATCACGGAGGCGATCCAGGGGCTGCAGACGCGCCTCGGTTCGAATCTCGATGTGATGAATGCGCTGCAGCCGTTGCTGGGGAAGTTGCAGGGGTTGATCGGGGGGTGAGGGCTTCCGCGGCAGGCGCGTGCGTTCGCGCGCGCTTGCCTTGTTCGTGGCGATCCTTAGGCTCTGGAGATAATTCGCCTCGGCGGGTGTCGAAGCGGGGGAGGTGGATCGGGGCGTATGTTGAAGTTGGATCGACCGGAGATGGGGCCGGATACCCTCTCGTCCGAGCGGGCCGAGTTGGCGCGTGAAGCGGCGCGTCGGTTCTTCACCCAAGGGAAGAAGAGGCTGCGTCGACATGAGTTCGACGTCGAGCTATGGCAGGAGAGGGATGTCGTCGAGGCAGTGACATCCATCGCTCACAAGAAGTGCGCGTATTGCGAAGCGAAGCTCCGCGCGGGTGACGAAGAGCAGATCGTCGATCACTTCCGCCCCTTCGAAGAAGCCCTTGGGGGCGACACGCCTGCTCCCAACGGCTATTGGTGGCTCGCCTACGCATGGGAGAACCTGCTGCCAGCCTGTGCTCTCTGCCGCGCGAACAAGGGGCTTCACTTTCCGGTGTTGGGCGACCGTCTGGAGAGCCCGGACGATCGCGAAGAAGACGCGTTGCTCCTGGATCCAACGCTGGATAACCCCCTGCACTATCTGCGCTTCCGGCGCGATGGACGCGTCGAGCCGCTCGACGTCACGCCGGCGATTCCCTCGGCGCTGAAGACGATCGAGGTCATTGGTCTGAACCGACCCGATCTCGTCCGTGCGAGAGGAGAGCGCTTCAGGGCCCTCGTCGACGCTGTGAAGCCCCTTCTCGGCGAGCAAGTGAAGCCCTCGCGATACGACCGTGAGCGGATCATCGCTACGGTTCTCGACGAGTGTGATGCCAAACGGGAGCACGCGGGAGCGTTGCGCTCCTGGCTACGCTATCAGGCACTCAAGCAAGACGGCGTCACAGTACGCGCACTTCTCCGCGAAGACCGTCTGCGTTCTCTCGCGTCCGAGTTGGAGTTCGATGGGCGCCGCAGCTCGAAGCCATGGGCGACTTTCACTTTGGGGCAGAAGATCACGCGGCGTCGCATCGGAAGCAGCGTTGCCGGCGCTTCCGGTCGACCCGATGGAGCGACCGAAACAGAGTCCGACGATCTGGTTCTCCTGCGGAGCATCCACATCGAGAACTGTCGGGGCATCAAGAAGCTCGACCTGCGTTTTACCGAAGGCTCCAAGGACTTGGCGGGTCGTCGACCGTGGACCGTGCTGCTCGGGGAGAACTCGACTGGCAAGAGCAGCGTGCTACAAGCGGTGGCCATCGCCCTCGGTGCGTTGGACTCCGGAGAGCCAGAATTGGATCCCGATCTGCGCCGATCGATCGAGCGGTCGTTGCTGCGGCAGGCCCGTGGCTCGGAGCAGGGGAAGATCCTCCTGGAGCACTCGAAGGATCGGATCGTCGTGGAGTTCGATCGGAACGGCATGCGCCCCTCCGCGGGAATGCCGAAGGTCGAGAGATTGAGCAATCTGGTGGTGCGCGCGTACGGTGCAAACCGCGTGATCCGCCGGACGACCTCCACGGCCCAGCGCGCAACGAGCGGCTCGCCAGACCATACGCGCATCGAGCTCCACAGTCTCTTCGACCCCTGGATCCCGCTACCGGATCCTTCGACGTGGTTGGATGAGCGGAAGGGAGAGGATCGAGACCGAGTGCGCGAGCTCCTCGGTGACCTTCTCGGCGTTCCCAAGGACGCTGATCCAACCTGGATGCGCTGGAACCGAAGCGGAGCCATGATCGATCCAGGAACAGGTCCGGTGCGCTTCGACTTGCTGAGCGATGGCTATCAGGTGCTGGTCGCCATCGCTGTCGATCTGATGCGCGGCATGAACGAAAAACTCGGGCACTTCCGCAGCTCTTCCGGCATCGTGCTGCTCGATGAGCTCGGGACTCACCTGCACCCGCGTTGGAGGATGCGGATCGTGCCTAGGTTGCGCGCTGCGTTCCCGCGCATCCAGTTTCTCGCCACAACGCATGAGCCGCTCTGCCTGAGGGGGCTCGATCAGCATGAGGTGATCCGTCTCGAACGCTCGGAAGGTGAGATCATCGCCATCGATGATTTGCCCTCTCCGGCGA
>JAEUHW010000055.1 GCA_016793245.1 Planctomycetota bacterium | reverse complement strand
CAAGACTCGCTTCCGGCTGGTCGCCGGCCTTGACCGGACGGGATTGGCTACCCGCTGGACTCCGTAGAAGGTTTCACGATCTCAAGTCATCGATCCTCCTCCACCAAGCTTGGCCTGGCGCAATGATTGGGCGAGGTTCGCGCGGGTGCGTGCGGCGTGCTTGCTGCGCGGCAACTCGTGGATGTCGAGCAAGCCGTGGCGGCGCCAGCCGGTAGTGAGCAGCCACGTCGAAGCGGGCGCGACGGTGGCCACCACCAGCGCGGCTGGGATCGAAGCGATCGACGGGCGCTCCCTCCAGCCATCGAACACGGGCGCGCTCGAGCAGAGATCGATCGACGCCGGCGACACGACACCGTGCTTCTTGCCGTTCTGTAGCACGTAGCGCAGCGCGTTCCGAGCCTGCGTCGGCGTCGAAATCACTTCGTCGTGATAGCGCTCGGGGAAGACCTTGCCCTTGCGGCACCAGAGCTTGTTCAACGCGCGCGCGAGCGGACTCAGCAGCGCGTTCATTCCTCGTGCGACAGACTCACGATCCTCGGCCTCGACCAGGAAGTGGAGGTGGTTCTTCTGGATCGAGTAGTGAATGATCCTCATTCCATGGCGGTTGCTGCTCGCGCTGAGCGCTGCGAGCGCAACCTTCAGCGCGCCACCGCGACGCAGCGATGGCAGGCCATCTGCCAGACGCACGGTGATGAGTAGCGACTCGTTGCGCTTCTTCTTCGGACGCTGACGGTGCGGCATGCCAGCTTCCACGTTCTTTGGCTTCCGTCCCGCTCCCTTGCGTTTGCCGCCATGCTGGCGGAATTCGAACTCGAGCTGATGATTCGTGCGGCGCATGTGAAGTCCTCTGCCTCGTTGCGCGTCGCCTTCCCCGTTTCCTTCCAGCATGTAGAACGCAAGTGAGGCGCCGATGGTTTCATAGAAAGTCGGAATCTTGAATGCGCTACGTTGTTCGCTACGCGTTCGAGCTGTGCAGCAGATCGGCACGATCGCCCTGCCGCCGCGCGGGCGTGGAACTCGTGTTCATCGACGTCGTTTTCGCGTCGACGTCCGGTCTCTCCCGTAGCATGAGTTCCGGAGCCCCCGCCTCCAGCGGGCTCCGGAACGGCGCACGATGTCTTTCGACGTAGCGGAGCCGCATCCGGAGGCGATGCAAGCGACGTGAACGCCGCGCTTGCTCTCGAATTGCATCCGACATCGATCACGCTTCGACGCGCGATGTCGTTCGACGACGTTCACGCGCGGCGGGCGCGGCGCTTGCTTCGCCGGAGGACTGGCGGAGCGGTCGCCGCGCTACGCGCGTCCGAAGATTCGCGCGCGTCTTGGGTTCACGTACCCATCTCGCGTCGACGACTCCCAATGCTTCAACGGCGTGAGCCGTTGAGCCAGTGATCGCTTCAACGGCGTGAGCCGTTGAGCCAGCCAACACCTAGCGGGGCTGGGGCGCAGCCCCGCTAGAGCTACGGGAGGCGGCAGAGCGCGATCTTCAGCGGCGGCTGCCCATCGAACGAAGGGAAGTCGTCTTCGGGCCCGAAGATCTCGACGGAAGCCCACGGCCGACCGGCCTTCTCCGCGGTGCGCGTGAGCACGCGCGCGAACTCCTCGCGCGAGACCTCGGCGACGTGATTCGTCGCGAGCAACGCGCCGCCGTCCTCGAGCGTCAGGAGCGCGGGCTTCGCCAGCGACGGGTAATCGTTCACCACGTCGACCGTGCCGAAGGGGCCCTTCGCGTAGCGCGGCGGATCGAGCAGCACGAGATCGAAGCGCCGCCGCTCGACCACGGGGAAGCCGCGGCGCACGCGCGCGCGCTGCACGCGTTGCCCCGCGAGCTGGCGCAGCGCCGCCAGACAGTCGCTCTCCAGCAGCACGACATCGGTGGAGGAAGGATTGAGCTCGTGATTGCTGCCGCAGAGGCCGAGCGCCGAGGCCGAGAAGTCGACTTGCCAGAGCTCCTTCGCGCCGGCCGCCGCGGCCGCGACGCCGAGCGAGCCGGTGTAGGCGAAGAGATTCAGCACGCTCTTCCCCGCGGCGAGCTCGCGCACGCGTCGACGCCCCGCGCGCATGTCGAGGTAGAGCCACGGATCGTTGCCGCGATGGCGCGCCCGGAAGCGATAGCGCAGTCCGGCTTCCGCGACCTCGAGCTCCTTCGTCGCGACCGCGGGATCGGAGAGCGCGCCCGGATGCTCTTTCGAGCCGCGGTGATTCCACGCCCAGTGCGGCGCGAGCGCGCGCTCGGGCTCGAGCGCCACGAGCAGCGCCGCGAGCTCGGCCTCTTCGAGCGGATGGCGCCACGTCTGCACGAGGAGCACGTCGCCGTAGCGATCGACGCTCGTTCCCGGCCAACCTTCGGCGGCGCCGTGGAAGACGCGCCAGGTATCCGTGCCTTCGTTGGCGAGCCGCTCGACCAAGGGAACGCGGTGCTCGCGCGCCGCGGCGATCCGCGGAGCGATCTGCTCGATCTCGATGCGCGTCATGCGGGGGGCAGGCTCAGCTTTTCGGGTTCGCGCTGCAGCTCGCGCTGCTCGTCGGGCTCGCGGCCCCGCGCCAAGCGAGGTATCCGCCGCGCAGATCGCGCGTCTTCAAGAAGCCGTGGCGCTCTAGGATGCCGATCGCGATCGACGAGCGATAGCCTCCGCGGCAAGTCACGACGAGCGGCTCGTTCCGCGGCACCTCGGCGAGGCGCGCTTCGAGCTCGTCGAGCGGGATCGAATGCGCACCCGCGATCGGCCCTTCCTCCACCTCGCGCGCGGTGCGCACGTCGAGGAAGAACGGCGGCGCGCCGCCCGCGAGCTCCGCGCGCAGCGGCTCGGGGTCGATCCGTCCGCTCGCGCGGAGCAGCTCGCCGCGCGCGGCCAGCGCAGGATAGCCCCCGCGCAGCACGCCGCGCACGCGGTCGTAGCCGATGCGGCCCAGGCGCAGCGCGGACTCGCGTTCCTTGCCGCGCTCGGCGATCAGGAGCAGCTCCGCTTCCGGCGGGATCACGGTGCCGGCCCAGGTCGCGAAGCTGCCGCCGAGGCCGATGTTCACGCTGTCCAGCAGGTGGCCGCGCGCGTAGGCCTCGGCGTCGCGCGTGTCGATCGCGATGGCGCCCGCGCGCTGCGCGGCGAGGAAGTCCTCCAGGTCGAGCTCGCGCAGCGCCTTCTCCAAGCTCTGCTCCAGCGTCGGGCGCTCCTTCCGGTTCAGCGTCGCGTCGAAGCCGAAGTAGCGCGGCGCGCGCGGCTGATCGGCGACGAGCATCTGCACGAACTCCTCGCGCGAGCGCGCCTGGAGCGCGACGTTGGTCCGCCGCTGCTGGCCGATGGTGGAGACGCGCTCGTTGGAGAGGTTCTTGCCGCACATCGAGCCCGCGCCGTGCGCGGGATAGACCAGCGTCGCCTCCGGTAGCGTCAGCAGCTTGCCGTGCAGCGAATCGTAGAGCGCGCCGGCCAGCTCCTCCGCGCTCATCCCCGCGGCGACGAGCAGATCGGGGCGCCCGACATCGCCGAGGAAGAGCGTGTCCCCCGTGAACACCGCGACCGGCGTGCTGCCGTCCTTCGCGAGATCGAAGACGGCGTAGCAAGCGCTCTCCGGCGTGTGCCCCGGCGTCGCGAGTGCCTGGATGCCCGTCGAGCCCATCTGCACGCCCGCGCCATCGGCCAGCGCATGGAACGGGAACTCCGCCCGCGCCCGCGCGCCCATGTGGATCGTCGCCCCGCGCTGCCGCAGCTCGAGGTGCCCCGAGACGAAGTCGGCGTGGAAGTGCGTGAGGAAGACGTGCGCGAGGCGCGTGCCGCGCTCCTTGCAGGCCGCGAGGTACTGCTCCACGTCGCGCTGCGGGTCGATCACCGCGGAGGTGCGGCTCGCCTCGTCGTGGACGAGATACGAGGCGTGGCTCAAGCAGCCCAAGTAGAACGTCTGGATCTCCATCGCGAAGCCTCGGCAGGAAGAGCGAGCGGCGGATCCTACTGGAAACGGAGCGGCGCTTCGACCGCTCCGTCGCCGCGTTCAACGGGGCGTGAACGCCCGGTAGTGGTAGGGATTCGCATAGCTCCCGACCCCGGCGCGCAGGAAGCGCTCCGCGACGCCGAAGAGCTGCTCGGCGCGCGCACTCTCCAGATCGGCGAGGCTGCGCGTCTCGCCGGGATCGGCGCGCAGATCGTAGAGGTGGAAGTAGCGCGCCTGGTTGTGCAGGTGCAGCTTCCAGTCCTGCTCCACGTCGATCACGGCCAGCGCGTCCTCGAACGCGCAGAAGGAGAAGAGGTAGCGCCGCGGCAGGCGCTCCGCAGCGCCCGCTGCGAGTGAAAGCAGGCTCCAGCCGTCGTAGCGATTCGGCTCGCCCGGCGCGAAGAGCGAGACCAGCGTGGGCGCCACGTCCAGCGACGCGACGGGAGCGGTGACGCGCCGCGCGGCGAAGCCGGGGAGCTTCATCACGAGCGGCACGCGGATCTGCTCTTCGTAGGGCAGGAAGCCGCCGTACTTGCCGTGCTCGCCGAGGCCCGTGCCGTGATCGGCGGTGAGCACGACGATCGCGTCGTCGTAGAGCCCGCGTTCGCGCAGCGCGTCGAGCAAGAGGCCGAGCGCGCGATCGGCGTGCGCGATGCACTCGTCGTAGAGGTCCTCGGGCGCGTCGCCGTAGTCCTCGCTGTCCTCCCAGCGGCGCCAGGGGAAGTGCATCGAGGCGCAGTGCAGATAGAAGAAGAGGCCGTCGGCGGGATGCGCGCGGTCCTTCCGCTGCTCGAGCTCGGCATCGAGCAACGCGATCGCGCGCCGCGTCTTCTCCTGCTCTTCGTACTCGGGGAAGAAGCTCGCCGCCGCGCGCACGCGTTCCTCTTCGGGCTGGCAGCGCAAGAAGGCCTCCGCGCTGACGCCGTTGTAATCGCTGCCGTGCACGTTGATCCAGAGGCGATCGTAGCCGCGCTCCACGAGCGCGCCGGGGAAGAACGGCGCATGCTCGGACGCGAGCATGTAGCGCGTCGCATAGCGCCCGCCGAAGAGGTGGCGCACCGAGACGGTCGTCGCCGTCGCGTTCGCATACGCGCGCTCGAACACGAGCGCGTCGGCGGCCAGGCGCTCGACCTCGGGCGTCGTCCTCCGCGGATAGCCGCAAGCGCTGAGGTGGTCGGCGCGAGCCGCGTCCCAGAGCAGGAAGAAGATCGGCGGTCGGCGCTCCGCGTAGCGATCGTGTTGCGGGAGACGCGCATAACGCTCTTCGGCGACGATCCCTTCGTCCAACGGCGGCGGGCTCGCCGAGCGCACGAGGGGCACGAGCGCGGGCTCGGGGAGCAAGCGGACGCTCTTCAGCATCTGCTGCAGGATCTTCGCGTGCTGCGCCGCGACGAGGCGCGGGGCCTGGCGCTCCGCGAAAGCGCTCCAGCTCAGCGCCGAGAGCAGCAGCAGCACCGCGAGCGCGAGCCAAGCACCTAGCCCGCCGAGGGGTGGACGCTGTAGCCACGCGGTCTGGAGCACGAGGAAGAGCGCCGCCGCGGTGACCCCGAGCAACGCCGCCCAGACCGGCTGGGCGACTTGCGAGAAGTCGTTCAGGATCGGGTAGTTCAGCTCGCCGAGCACCCAGGTGGCGAGCAACAGGCCGAGCAACGCCGGCACGGCCGCGCGGCGCAGCAAGGGCGCCAGCGCGCGCGTTCGTCGCGCGAGCGGCGGGACGAGCGGCGTGAGGAGCGGGAACGCGAACGCAAGCGCGACGGCGGCGGCGGCTTCGAGGGCGCGCCGCGGTGGATGTCGCTGCACGAGCGCGCTGGTTCCCGCGTGCGTCCACACGGCGACCAGCACCGCGAGCGGACCGAGCGCGGCATAGGTCGCGGGCACGAGCGAGAGAGCGGCGATCTCGTCGATCAACACGCCGAAGAGATAGCCCTGCAGACGCACGCCGACGTAGAGCCCCAGCACGACGCTCGGAGCGAACGCGCACCGCAGCCCGCTCGCATCCCGCCGACACCACTGATCGAAGCAGGTCAGCAAGAGCAAGACCGCGGGCAGCTCGAAGCCCGACAGCCACGCCGAAGGAGTGAGCGCGACCGCGGCACCTCCCCAAGCGAGCCGTACCCACGTTCGCTCCCCGTGGCGCGCGAAGGCACCGATGGCCAAGGCGAGACAAGCGATCTCGAGCGCGAAGCGCGCGCTCGCGAGGACGCAGCCCGCGGCGCTCAGCGCGAGGAAGGAGTAATAGTCCTCGGTCGCGAAGAGCCGCCCCACGTGCCGGCCCGTGGAGAGCCAAGCCTCGGTGGCGCCGAAGAGCGCCAAGCCGCAGAGCGCCCAGAGCATGAGCCCCGGAAAGCGGCGCAGCACCACCTTCGGCGCAAGCTCGGAGAGCCCGGCGAGCGCCGCGCGCCACCCGTTCGCGTTCTCGGCCGTCCCCAGCTGGCGCTCTTCACTGCGCAGGAACGCGCCGAACAGCAGGACCCCCGCGATCACGGTCCCCAGCGGATCGACCACCGTGGCACCTTGAGCCAGCGCCGTGATCGGTCTGCGGCACCAGAGCAGCAGCAGCGCGTTCGCGCCGGCGATCGCGATCAAAGCGGCGCGCAGCACGGGCTCGCTCGCGAAGAGCAGCTCCCCCGCCGCGAACTCCGCCGGCTGCACCGCCTTCGTGCTCTGGAACACCTCGACCAGCGTCACCAGGACGCGGCAGAGCGCGGTGACTCCATAGAGCAGCAGAGCGAGTCGGATGCGACGGTCGGGGCGGGCCATGGGCCGCGGAGCTTAGCGCGCGCCCCCCGTCGATCAAATCGGTGCCTGGCCCCGATCTGATCGACGGCCGATCACGACGCGCACGCGGCAGCCCGAGCGGTGCTCGGGATGCGCGAGCGCTTGGAGGAAATCGGCGACGAGCGCGGCGTGCTCGTCGCCGCAGAAGCTGCGCAGGAGCCCCATCCGCTCGAAGCGCAGGCGCCAGGCCTCGAGCACGTCGGGTCGCGCAGGGCCGTCGAACGCGAGCTCGAGGTCGGGCACGGAGAAGCTCTGCTGGACGGTGAAGCCGGCCTCGATCAGCCCCTTCTCGAGCCGCCGGCCCATGCGGAAGTCATAGCGCCCCGCGCGTCGAGCATCCTCGACGTAGGCAGCGAGGAGCTCGCGCGTCCGTTCGCGCACCGGCTCGTGCGCGAAGAAGTCGTCGATCTCGACGAGCGCGATCCATCCGCCGGGCGCGAGGACGCGGCTCCAGGAGCGCAGAACCGCCTCGAGCTCGGGGAAGTACGCCGCGACGAAGCTGCACCAGATGCCGTCGCTGCGCGGCGTGTCGTCCGGCAGCGAGCGGAGATCCGCGCAGCGGAACTCCGCTCCGGGCAGGCCTCGCGCGCGAGCAGCGCCGAGGAGCTCCTCGTTCCCGTCGATCCCGAGAACGCGCGCGCCGCGAGCGACCAGCTCGGCGGAGAGATCGCCAGCCCCACAGCCCAAGTCGAGCACGGTGCTTCTCGCGAGCGGCGGGAGTGCCGCAAGAATCTGCGGCCAGCTCCGCCAAGCGAGCTGACGTCGAACCTCTTCAGCCAAGCCCATCGGGCGCTTCCCCGCCCCCTCTCATTGCACAGTAAAGGTGCCAGGCACCTTTACTGTGCAACGGGGGTCAGCTCTGGGTGCGGATGTAGAGGTCGTCGACGTAGAGGGTGTCGAGGACGGTGCGGCGGCGCGTGCGGTCGGTGTCCTGCACGCGGATCGTCACCGTGCCGGTGACGCCTGCGGGCAAGACGAAGGACTGCGCGGTGTTGTTGTCCGCGGTCTTCGACACCGTGAGCATCGTGGTGAAGTTTACGCCGTCGGTGGAGTAGGCGAAGACGAAGTTGTCGCCCTCGCTGTTCGCCGTGCGGTGCGCCTCGACGAAGAAGACCGGGCTGCCGCCGCTCGCGACGTTCACGGTCCAGCGGTGCTCGAGGTAGCTGTAGCGCCGCGAGCTGCTGCCGGCCGAGAGGACCTCGGTCAGGTTCTCGTAGACGTTGTCGCTGCCGATCGTGTTCGCGAAGGTGCCGCTGCGGCCCCCCGCCACGGTCGTCTCGGCGCTCGCGCGATGCACCGTGAAGGTGATCGCGCTCGTCGTCGCGCTGGCGGTGTTGCTGTAGGCGGAGTCGCCGCCCGCGTTGAACGCGCGCACTTGGTAGTAGTACGTCGTGCTCGCGCTGAGGCCGGTGCTCGCGAAGCTCGTCGTGTTGGCGCCGACCTGCGCGATCTCGGCCCACGTGGAGCCATCGGGCGAGCGCTCGATCTTGAAGCCGGCCTCGTCGCTCGCGTTGTCGGTCCAGGCGAGATCGATGCGGCTGCTCGAAATCGCCGTGGCGCCGAGGCCCGTCGGTGCCGCTGGCGGCGTCGTGGGCGCGGCGCTCACGCCGCTCACGACCAGCGCGTAGTCGCTGTCGATCGCGCCGGTCTCGACGTGCGCGTCCTGGTTCAGCTCGGCCGCGGTGATCGTGATCTGCCAGGTGCCCGCCTCAGGGCTCTGCACGAACACGTTCTCCACCGTATCGAGGGTGTTCGGCGCGCCGCCCGTCGTGGACCAGACGCCCGCGTTCAGGCCGACGTTGCCGTGGTAGATCGCGCCGCTCGGGGAGGTGACGCGGAGGTCCAGGTTGTTCACGCGGTGCACGGTCGAGGAGGTCGTGCCCGGATAGTCGCGGAAGACGAGCGTCGCCTTCAGCGCCGGCGTGCCGGCGGTCACGTTCACGGCATGCGTCGTCGAGGCGAGCTCGGCGAGCACGTCGCTCTCGTCCACGAGGTACATCGAGCCGCGGAGGTTCCACGCGTTGCGGACGTCGGCGTGCCCCCAGCCTTGGTGCGTGCGCGTGAGATCGCTCGTCGTGCCGGTGAAGCTCCACTGGGTCGCCGTATTGATCAGCAGCGCCTTCATCGTCGTGTTGTACGGGCGATCCTCGAACACGGTCGCCGCGGGCGCCGCGTTGCCGAAGACCCCGTCGGCCCACATCTGGTAGAGCAGGCCCGTGTGCCCGGCCGTGATCGGGGTCGCGCCGCTCGTGCCGCCGAACGACGAGTAGTAGTTGCCCGAGGCATAGCCCCCGGCGCCGACCACGTCGGTGCAGAAGGTCGCGTCGTAGAAGCTCGCGATGTCCGGCTTGATGCGCCCGTCGGCTGCCGGGCCGATGCTGGCGCCGTTGGTCCAGTTGTCATCGGTCTTCGTCTCGGTGTTCTGGTGCTTGATGCCGCCGACCGAGATGATGTTCTTCGCCCAGGCTTCCGGGCGCGAGCTCTGCGTCCCTGCGTTGCTCTGCGACTGCAGGATCGAGATCCTCTGCTGATCGAAGAGGATGAGATCCAGGTTCTGCGAGGTGCTGTTGTAGGCCGTGGTGAGCGAGCTGCCCCACGAGTTGCTCTGCAGCACCGCCTTGTAGACGAGGCTCGGGCTCTGCAGCTCCGCGGTGTGGTTGTAGCGGCTGCCGCCGGCGAAGTTGTTGTAGTAGCCGATGGTGAGGAACGCGTTCGGCAGGACGCCGCGCGCCGCGGCGTTCCCCGCACCGGAGCCGGCCACGATGCCGGAGGTGCAGGTGCCGTGCGCTCCGGCGACCGTCGTCGTATGCACGACGAAGTTCTGGAGGTCGGGGTGCGTGGTGTCGCAGCCGCCGTCCATGACCTCGACGCGGACGCCGCTGCCGTTGTAGCCCGCGACGCTCTCCACGTAGTTCGCGCCGTGGAAGTTGCGCGCGATGTCCATGTCCTCCTCGGGCGCGCTCCAGCGGTCGATCCACTGCACCGCGGACGACAGCGCAAGTTCGACCAAGCGATCCGCGCGCACGCTCGCGATGGTGAGGAAGCTCGGATCGAGCGGGCTCGAGACCTCGCCGCCGAGCCCGCGCACGAGCTCGTGCACCGCGCGCAGTCCTTCGGGTCCGCGGTAGGTCGAGAGGATGTTCAAGCGCAGCATCTCGGCGCCCGCGGCCTGATCGAGCAGGCCCTCCTCGAGCTTGTACGCGGGATGGAACGGCCCCACCCAGCGCACGAACGGCAGCTTCGCGAGCGAGGCCACCTGCGCGGCCTCGCCTTCGACCACCTGCGCGTTGTACGCGAGGTAGAACGCGAGCTTCACCCCTTCCGCGCGCAGCGCCGCGCGATACGGCTCCATCGCCGGCGTCTGGAACTGCACGATGAAGAGACGCCCGTGGCTGCCGTCGAGCTCGCCCGGCACGGACGGCACCCCGGCCAGCGGATCGAAGCGCGCGTAGCGCAAGCAGAGGTCTTGCTCGATCACCTGCGGCGGCGCCACGCGCACGCCATCCGGCGTCCACGTCGCGAAGGTCCGCTCGACGCCGCGCTCGTCGCGCCCGCGCCAGGTCGCAGACCACGCGGAGCTGCCGGCCACGGGATGAACGATGGGAGCGCTGTCTTGGGGAGCAGCGAGGGCAGCGCTTCCGACGGGGAAGAGCGCGCTCAGCACCAGCGGAAGGAGGGCGATCTTGCGCATGGCGGATCCGGGGTGAGGGTTGGGGGACGGGGGAAGCGCAATCCAGAGCCTAGCTCCTCTCAGCCGAGCACGCACCCGCTCCAGCGCACGAATTGCGCTCGATCCTTCGAGTCACGAGCGGTAGGCGCGCATCGAGGGGGCTGTTAGCCTCGCGGCCCCGGGTTCGACCTACCACGGAGGGATCTATGTCCTTCGATGCCCGTCGGAGCGTCCTGCTCCTCGGTCTCCTCGCGCTTGCTCTCGCTCTCGGTCTGGTCTTCTGGCTCGGCCTGCTCAACCCGCGCGAGCACACCGAGGCTCCGGATCTCACCGAGCGCTCGGAGAGCGTTTCTACGCAGGAGAGGCTCACCGCACCACCGGCACTCGCGACGGATGCGCGATCGAACGTCGCGCGCGTCGAGACCACCGCGCCGGCAGCGAAGGTCGCGCCGAGCGCGCCGACGCCGCCGGCGGAGTTCCTCGTCCAGGTGGTGGATCACGAGGAGAAGCCGCTGCGCGATGTCCCCATCGCCGTGACGATTCTCTATCGCGGAGGGAGCTTCGGGAACATGAGCTCCGGCAGCTCGACCTATCGCCAACCCCGTGACACCTCCGACGCCCTCTTCCCTATCCCGCGCCGCGACGTCGAGCAGGCGTTCGCGCAAGCGCAGCAGCTCCTGTCGAAGGCCGCGGAGAAGCCCAGCGTCGAGATCGCGATCGAAACTCAGGTCTCGGCCGTCGAGGCGACGCGCCACGTGCTCGCGAACGCCGAGCCGCCCACGGAGACGATCCGCTTGAAGCTCGCTCCGGCCGGCCGCGTGCGCGTCGAGATCCGCGACGGCGCCGGTGAGATCGTGAAGCAGCCACTCTCGGCGATGATGCGCAGTGTCCCCGCGACGCTGCCTCGGGAAGAAGCGGAGCGAGCGGTCGCCGCGGGCAAGATCACGCATGCCTCCGTGAAGGATGGCGTGGCCCTGTTCCCCTACGTCGGCGTGCGCCAACTCCTCCAGATCGAAGTCAACGATCGAGCCGGCCTGCTGCGCACCGAGAAGGTCGTCCTCGAAGGACCGCTCGAACCGCAGAGCGAAGTCGTGGCGCAGGTCGTGCTCGGCCAGACGAACCCCGTGCTGGTCGGCCGCTTGGTCGATGCGGCGAATCTCCCGATCGCGAAGCGCGGCGTGACCATCTTCGCCGTGCGCGGCAACGGAAGGAACGGTACGGGCCTACAGACCGACGCCGAAGGGAACTTCGAACGCCCTTGGGCGGAGGCCTTCGGCTCTCCAGCGACGACCGAGGCGCTCGAGTTCCGCTGGGAAGAGGGCGTGCCGACTCCTGGAGAAGCACACGTTGCGCGCATCCTCTGTCCGCCCATCCCTGCCACGGGCCGCGTCGAGCTCGGCACGATCGTGCTCCGCGCCCCATCGAGCGCTGCGCAGGCGTTGCTCGTCTCCGGTCGCGTCGTCGACGGCGCTGGCCAGCCGCTGCCGCGCGCGAGCCTCAGCTTCTATGCGATCTGGCCGCTCGTGCGCCAAGGCCCGTGGGAGGAGCACGATTCCCTCTCGGGAGAGCTACCGAGCCAGAGCGACGAGCAAGGTCGCTTCGTCGCCTACGTGCCCAAGCTGCCGCGAGGCGTGCGCGTGGATGCTCGGCTCGAGGGTTACTACCTGCAGAGCTCGCTGCTCTGCGAGCCAGGGCGAGAGAACATGGAGCTCGTGATGCGGCGCGGCGCCGTGCTGCGCGGCAAGCTGCTCCTCGATCCCGAGATCGAGCGGCAGGCGATCGAGATCTCGTTCGCCGATGAGAAGCGCATCCAAGCGCAGCGCGCTCCCGATGCCGACGGCAGCTTCGAGCTGCGCGGGCTGCGGCCAGGATCGGGTGCGCTCCGCGTCGGCGTCCGAGGCTGGCCTGCGAAGATCATCGAAGGCGTCTCGATTCCGGAGGATGGCGCAGAAGTGAACGACGCGCGCTGCACTTCGATCGATCTTCGCGGAGCGTGGCGGCTCTGGAAGCTCCGCCTCGACGGCGATGCCGGGAGCGGGGCGCGACGTACTTCCTTCGCCTTCGATGCGTCGGACGCCAGGAACGCGACCTGGATGGACTTCGATGCCAAGGGCGAGGCCGCGGTGTGGATCCCCACGAGCGCCGACGAGATCGACCTCCATTGCGATCGATGCGAGCCCCTGCGCCTGCGCTACTCGGCGGAGGTACAGATCGTGAAGCCGCGCCCGGAGCACTCCTTCTTCGTGGAGCTCCCGCCGTCGTTCCAGATCCCTGAGGGGTTCGTCCTCGAGGTGCGCATCAGCGCACCGCGAGAGGCGGAGCTCAGCGTGCTGGAACGGCGTCGCATCACCTACCGCGAGGTCGCCTTCGATCCCCAAGGCCGGGCGCAGCTCCATGTGCCGAAGAGCGGCACGTATTTGCTGCGCTGGTATCTCCGCTCGAAGCTCGACAACCGTCAAGAGCTCATCGCCGAGGTCCCGGAAGCGATCGAGCTCGGGGGCGCAGCTCCGACGCTCTCGCGCACGCCGCCGGCCGACGGGCTGGCGCGAGCGCTCGCCAAGTGGGATTGAGCGCGACGGGAGCGGCTCGCGACTTGCCAAGCGCCGCTCCAGGGATCAGATTCCGCAGGTCGATCCGTCCGCTCCGCCTTCCCCTCGCGAGATGCGTTGATGTCGATTCTCGGGCGCCTCGTACTCACGGAGTTCTTCATCCTCTGCGTGAGCGCGGTAGCGCCTGCTCAAGAGCAAGACCGCGGACTGCCCGTTCGAAACGTCGTCGTGCTCCTCGCCGACGACTGGCGCCACGACGTGCTCGGGTGCGCTGGGCATCCGGTCATCCGCACACCGCATCTCGATCGCCTCGCGCGCGAGGGCACGCGCTTCACGCGCCACGCGGTGACGACCTCGATCTGCGGCGTCAGCCGCGCGTGCCTCTTCACCGGGCAATGGATGTCGCGCCACGGGTGCCGCGGGTTCGACGCCTTCGCGACGCCGTGGGAGCAGACCTATCCGGGGCTGCTGCGCGCGAGCGGTCGCTTCACCGGGCACGTCGGCAAGTGGCACAACGGTGCCTTCCCACCGGAGCGCTTCGACTTCGCTCGCTCCTACGGCGGGCGCTACTGGTTCCCGGGACGAGACAAGACGCGCGAGCACGTGACCTGGCGCAACGAGCGCGATGCGCTCGCGTTCCTCCGCGAGCGTCCGCAGGAGCAGCCGTTCGCGCTCACCCTCGCCTTCTTCGCCCCGCACGCCGAAGACGGCCATCCCGAGCAGTATCTCGCGCAGCCCGCGAGCGACGCGCTCTACGCAGATGCAGAGATCCCCGCTCCCCCGACCGCAACCGAGGAGCACCTGCGCCGCTTGCCGCCCTTCCTGCAGGACGAGCGCAACGAGGGCCGCGTGCGCTTCCGCTGGCGCTTCGACACCGAGGAGAAGCGCCTCGCGATGATGCGCCGTTACTTCCGCCTCATCACCGAGGTCGATGCCGCGTGCGGCGCGGTCCTCGCCGAGCTCGAGCGCCAAGGCCTCTTCGAGGAGACCCTCGTCCTCTTCACGACCGACAACGGCTACTTCCACGGCGAGCACGGCCTCGCCGACAAGTGGTATCCGTACGAAGAGAGCCTGCGCGTCCCGCTGATCGTGCGCGACCCGCGCCTCGCCGCGGAGCGCCGCGGTCGCACGAACGATGCGCTCACGCTGAACGTCGACCTCGCGCCGACGATCCTCGCCGCACTGGGCGTCGCCGCTCCTCCGACGATGCAAGGCCGCGACCTGGCACCGCTCTACCTCGCCCCCGAGCCGCCGCCCTGGAGAACGGAGTTCTTCTACGAGCATCCCGCGATCACGAGCGAGCAGCGCATCCCGAGCTCGGAGGCCCTCGTGACCCGCACCCGGAAGTTCATCCGCTGGCCCGCCTACGACGTGGAAGAGCTCTTCGACCTCGAGCGCGACCCCCGCGAAGAGCGGAACCTCGCCGCCGACCCCGCCCACGCCGCCGAGCTCACCGCCCTCCGCTCACGCCTCATCACTCTCCGCTCCGCCGCCCGCTGACCCACTGTACAGTAAAGGTGCCAGGCACCTTTACTGTACAGTGGGGTCGGCGATCAGTTCGGGGCTTGGAAGCCATTGGATCGACGGGCGAGGAGTGCCACGTAGCGCAGGCCGAGGTCGCGCGCGCGCAAGAGGAGGAAGACGTCCACCCAGGAGAGGCTCCACCGCGACTTCTGCCACTCGAAGAGCTGGAGCATCTCCCACCAGGAGTGCCGCGAGGCTCTCAGGTGCTCGAAGGCGAGCGGTCGCCATCGGCTTCGATAGGCGAGATGTTCGAAGAGCGCTCCGTCGGGACGCAGGACGGCGCGCAGCAGGAGGCGCAGGCCGAGGATCGCGATCAGGACCGCCAGGCTCACGAGGATCCAGTGCTGCGGCATCGACAGGATGAGGCGCAGCCCCAGGATCCCGGAGACGAAGAGCGCGCCGCGAATGCCGATGTGGAACGAGAGCGCCCAGAGCTGGAGCAAGGGGTTGCGGTTCGCCTCGCGCTCGATGCGCTGCAGCAGCGCCGCTGCACTCAGCTTCTCGGCAACCGTCGGGGCCGCGCCCCGTGGCTCGAAGTTCAGGATCCCGCGCGTCGCGAACGCGAGCTCCAAGAACGCCAGCGCAGCGTGGCCGACCTTCTCGCGCGGAGCGAACGCGGCCAACAGCTCCTCTCCGCGCGCGGAGCACGTATGACGCAGATGCAACAGCTCGCGCGCCGCCGCATCGTCATCTTCCGCCAACAGGAGCTTCGCCATGGCCGCATCGATGAGCTCGCGGAGCTCCAGTCCCCGCGCTCTTCGATCGAGGAAGCGCTCGCGCTCGCGTCGATGCGCGAGCGCGAGCTCGAGCAGCTCGAGCGCTTGCTCGAGCTCCGGGAACTCCTGCGTGGTATCGAGTTCGTTCAGCGCCCGCCGCTGCTCGGAGATCCACGGCAGCTCGGCCTGCCATGCCACCGCACCTAGGATGCGCGCGCGGAGGAGCAGCTCACCTGGGTCGCGCGAGAGATCGGCGCGCGCGACCCAGCGCTCGTACGCACGCGGCACGAGTCCCATGTCTGCTGCGGCGAGCCAGGACGCCCACAAGGGCCACGCGAGAGAGCTCCGCGCCCACGTGCGGCTGCGCGCGAGCTCGTCCAGGAGCTCCGGAACTTCGCGCCGCGCGTCTTCCGTCGCGAGCAGCTCGCGCAGGAGCTCGACGATCTCATGCGCTCCGGGCTGCATCTCGAGCTCGTGCAGCAGAGCGCGCACGAGGACGAGATCGGATCCGCCCGCGGCATGATCTGCCTGCAGCGCACGGCGCAGCCAGCTTCGGTCGGCAACCCCTTCGTCGGCGCTCGCTTCCACGTCGCGGACCCGCTCCAACATCGAGTTCAGCTGCCGCAACAAGTCGTCTTCGCCGAGCTCTCCACGGAGATCCGCGACGCGCGGGGTCTCGAGCTTCTCGTACGCGGCGCGCAACCGCTGGAACTCGGTGGGATGCGTCTCGGGTCGGAAGCGCCGGATCCACTTCCCATACGCGCGCCGAAGATCGTCGCGCTCGAAGCCTGCGTCGAGAGCGAAGAAGGCCAGCGGATCGCGCGCCAAGAGCTCCCAGTCCGGTTCCGACTCCTCGCTCATCGCCGCCCCAGGATCTCGTCCGTCGAGAGCAGCCCGCCGATCACGATCCACTCATAGAGCGCCGCGCCGAGAGCGAACAGGATCAGGAACCAGAAGACACTCATCAGCTTGCTGCGCAGCGGTGGCGCGAAGAGCCGATGACGCTCCTCGAGCCGCACGAGGAGCTCGGCGCAGAGCGCAGCGACTCGCGGGAAGCGCCGTCGCGTGTCCATCGCCAGCTCGAGGCCCCGCTGCTCGCCGAGGCGCCGGAGCTTCGGAGGAAGTCCCTCGCCGCGTGGCGTGGGCGCGCGCAATTCCTCGCCAACGGCCTCGACGAACACCGGGGGTAGAGCGGCGTCGCTCCGCAGAGCCAAGAGCTCCTCCCGCGCCTCGAGAACGCGGCGCAAGCGCGCGGCTTCGTCCGCGAGGTCCGGTTGGTCTTCGAGCGCGAGCGCATCGAGCTGCACCGCGAGACCGGGTGACGGTTGGCTCAGGATCTCCTCGCCCAAGCAACGCAACTCGAGCCGCGCGATCTCGCGCCGCTCTCTCCAACAGAGGCGCGCGAACATCGAACTCTCGGACGGAGCGAGGGCTTCGATGGACTCGCCGGCGAACCAACGCCGACGCAGGTCGAGCAGCTCGCGAGGATCGCCCGCGAGCTCCAGGGCTCGCTGCAAATAGGGCTCGGGATCACGGCCGGTCATGGTGGAGGCGTGCGCTCGGTGGTGCCCTTCGATCTTCGCTCAACCCAAGCGTCGCGCCAGCTCCGCGAACGCCATCCCGCGATCCAACGTCGCGCGCTCGCGCCAGGTGCTCGCGAGATGGAGCACGCCCCCGCGACTCTGCGGCGCTGCAGCGCGTCGCAGCACCGCCTCGAGCGAGAGGTCCATCTCGCGCAGAAGCGTGTAGCAGAGCGGTCTCCAGAGCTGCTCGTAGCGGCGCCGCGCGATGCGCCCGCAGACCTCGGGCAACGCGCGTCGCAGCGCTTCGACCAATCCCGCGAGGAGGAGAACGCCGGTGAGCAGTAGGCGAGGAGCGAGGACCGTGCCATCGCGGAGAGCTACCAAGGGAAGGAGCACCAACAGGACGAGGCCCAAGGATCCGAAGATCAGCCCCGAGAGCGAAAAGACGGCGCCGCAGGCGACCCACTTGTCGCTGAGAGCCGCGTTCTCGAGTCGCCGGAGCAACGCGATGGCGCGCGTCTCCTCCAGGCGAGGATCGGACTTCCACCGCGTCGGAAGAACGCTGGACTGCGATCGAAGGAAGAGCTCGAACGCGCGCAGCGCGGGGAGACCGGGGCCGTCTTCCTCGGGGAACGCGCGCAGCACCTCCGGACCCGCGAGGGCGAGCTCCTCGAGCAACCCGAGCATCGCGGGATCGGCCTCCTCCAGATCGGCATCGGCGATGACAGCGAGAGTGTCGTCGATCCTCGCGCGCAGCGGAGACCCGACGAGGAAGTGTTCGCGCTCGGCGCGATGTTCGAGCAGCGCCTCGATCAACTCCATCTCCACGTCGAAGAGAGCCCTCTCGCGCGGCAACGGCACCGCGCAGATCTCCTCGTACTCTCGCGCGAGCCAGGCGGAGTCGGCCACGAACACGGCCGCGCGCAGCAGGCGCAAGCGCAGGCCATGCAGCTCGAGACCGCCGCGTGCGCAGCGGCGCCGCTGCGGCTCGTAGTCCGCTCGGAACTGCTCGAACGGAACGCTGCGCATCCAGAGCAGCCACAGCGGGAGCGCGTGCTCGACGTAGAGATCCTCGTGCGCGAGGACCTCGAGCACTTGCAGCCAGCGCAGCGGTGCAAGTCGCACGCGCGGCAGAGCGAGGAACGCACCGAGAACCGTGGAGAGCTCGAACGACTCCGGATGCGCCGCGAGCGCCGCCAAGAGCGCGCGCACGAAGCGCTCATCGCGCGCCTCCATCTCGAGGGCATCCGCGCTCCGCGCATCGGCTCGCAGCGCGGCGTGCAGGAGATCGAGCGGAGCGGCGAGCTGCGGCGCGCTCTCGGATGCGGACATCGCGCGTGCGGGTTCTGCCGCAGAGAGCTCGGAGCTCGGCGATACGGCGCGGGCGGGCGGGCTAGCGCGCAAGCGCGCCTCCGCCGCTTCATAGGCCGCGCGCAGCCGTTGGAATTCCTGCGGATGGCGCTCGGGACGGAAGCGCCGTAGCAACGCGGTGTAGCGGCGCCGGAGCTCTTCGAGAGCAGCTCCCGGCGCGAGGCCGAAGAAGCCGAGAGGATCTCCCGGCAGGCGCTCCCAAGGCGGCTCTTCGCTCATGCGAACCAACCGCGCAACCAGGCCAGGCCTACGACGAGCGCCACGGCGAAGAGCAAGGACACCAAGAGTGCCAGGACGATCCACGGTCGCCGATCGAGCGCATCGAGTCGGCCGCGCTGCTCGAGCGCCCGCAGGAGCTCGGGCTCGAGCTCGGCGAAGCGCGGATGGTGTTCGCGCAGATGCCGAACCAAGGCCAACGCTCGCGGGCCCGAAGCGCGACGCGCGCCTTGCGACCGCAGCTCGCGAGCCTCGGGCGGAGCCGCGATGGCCAAGGCGGCGAGCTCGGCGCCGAAGCCCTCCGGGAGCTCGGGATCCTGCGCGAGCTCCGCCGGGTTCACGCGGGCGGACGCCGCGCGCATGAGCCGCTCGTGCCAGCGTCGGAGGTTCGGGAACTCGCGCGCTTCGATCTGCGCGAGATCCTGCGCGACCGCCGCCGAGTCGCGGTCGTAGAAGCTCCGCTGGACGAGCAGGAGCGCCCACCGTGCTCGCTCGTAGCGCTCCCGCCAATTCGAAGGGCAGCTCGAGCTTTCCGCGGCGAGCTCCACCCCGGCGTGAAAGCGTTCGCGCAGCTCGATCAGGCGCTCGGCATCGACCTCCGGATCGAGCTCCCGCGCGCGCCGCAGATAGTCCTCCGTTCGCGTCCCGCTCACGAGTCCCGCGTGGCTCCGGGGAAGGGGTGATCGAGGTGCGAGAGCACTTGCAGAAGGTGGCTCCGCGCCGCCTCGAAGTGCGCACGATCCGTATCGTGCAGCGCCGTCTCGTAGGCATCGATCGCTTCGTCGAGAGCGGTCCGCTGGAACGTCCCGACCTGGCCGACGACTCGCTCGGCGAAGCGCAGCAGATGCTGGTTCCGCTCGTCTTCGCGGGGGAAGAACTTCAAGCGCTGGAGCTTCGCCGCGGCGCGCGCGAGCTCGTCCTTCGAGAGGTTCTTCACGTTCTGCGTGAACAGCGCGGAGAACTTCTGCCCCGTGCGCTCGATGCGCGCTTCCACCTCGAGGAGACCGTTGATGTCGTAGGAGAAGCGGATCGCGATCGACTGACCCGACGGACCGGGCGGGATGCCGCGCACCTCGAGGGTCCCGAGCAGGAGGTTCTCCTCGACGCGGCGCGATTCGCCTTGATAGACGTGCACCGTCACCTGGCGCTGGTTCGGCTCCACCGTCGCGACGAACTGCTCCTTCGCGACGGGGATCGTCGTGTTGCGGTGGATCACCGGCAGGTAGTAGCCCGCGCGCTGCACGCTGCCGAACTGCTTCATCACCTCGACGCCGAGCGTGAAGGGGCAGACGTCCGTCAGCACCAGGTCCTCGACCGCGGCATCGCTCGCGATCAGCGCGGCCTGGATCGCCGCCCCGCGAGCCACCACGAGGTCGGGATCGAGCGTGCAACGCGGCTCGCGTCCGAAGTGCTCGCGCACGAGCTCCTGCACCCAGGGCATGCGCGTCGCGCCACCGGCGAGCAGGACCTCGTCGATGCCGGACGCGGCGAGACGCGCGTCGCGCAGCGCGCGCGCTAGCGGCAGGCGCAGCCGCTCGAGCAGGCGCTCGGCGCGCCGCGGCAGCTCGCTCGCGAGGAGGCGATGGCGCGGGCAGGACTCGTCGAGAGTGCCATCGGCTCGCGGCAACGCGATCTCGATCTCGGGCTCGACTCCCAAGCGTCGCTTCGCGCTCTCCGCGAGGAGGCGGAGGCGCGCGAGACGCAGCGGCTCCGCGACTTCGATGCGCTCGTAATGCAGGCCGGCCTGCTCGAGCACCCACGCCACGACCAACGCGGTGAAGTCCTCTCCGCCGAGCTGGCTCTCGCCGGCCGTCGCGCGGATCTCGAAGGTTCCTTCGAAGACCTCCATCACGGTCACATCGAAGGTTCCTCCGCCGAGATCGAAGACCAGGAGGCTCCGGTTCCCGCCGCCCTCGAGGAGACCGTAGGCCAGAGCCGCGGCCGTCGGCTCGTTCAGGATGCGCCGCACGCGGAACCCGGCGAGCTCGCCGGCCATGCGCGTCGCCGCGCGCTGGTGCTCGTTGAAGTACGCCGGCACCGTGATCACCGCTTCGGTGACCTCCTCGCCGAGCGCCGTCTCCGCGTCGCGCTTCAGCGCGCGCAGCACGAGACTCGAGAGCTCCTGCGGCGAGAAGCCCCGTCCCGCGAGCACGAGCTCGCGATCGGTTCCCATCCAGCGCTTGAAGCTAGCGGCGACGCGCTCCGGCGCGCGGACGCCGAGCTCCTGCGCCACCTTGCCAACGACGACGCTCCCGTCCTCGAGGACCCCGACCACCGAAGGCGTCAGCACTTCGCCGAGCGCGTTCGGCAAGAGCCTCGGAGAGCCGTCCTCGAACACGGCGCAGAGCGAGTTCGTCGTTCCCAGATCGATGCCGACGATCCGTCCCATGCACCGATCTTGCCGCCCCCCCCCTCCGTCGATCAAATAGGGGCCAGGCCCCGAACTGATCGACGGCGCTGTCGATCGGTTTGGGGCCTGGCCCCTATTTGATCGATCAGGAACGCGGCGCATGAACGAAGATCCCCGTGATCCTCGCGTCGAGGTTGTCCTCGGGACGCGAGTGCGGCTCGAGAGCCCACCCCCACGGTGCTTCGAAGCACAGCCCTGGCAGGCTCTCCAGCGTGAGCTCATCGGAATCTCCGACTTGGATCGGGCCCCATCGCTCGACGACCTCGCGAAGCGTCGAGCCTACCTGGATCCGCGATCCGTCGATGCACCCGCGATAGCCGTCATGGACGCCGATCTGCTGGATGACCCCGGCGCCCTCCCAGACCTGCACCGGTCCGAACTCGAGGAGGCGCGCTCCGTCGAGGAGAGCCGTGATCGCCGTGCTCTGCGCCGCGAGATGCTCAGAAATGGATGCACCCAGGCGCAGTCCGGCGGCCATCGCACCCGGAACGATGAGAGCATCGAGATCGATCTTCTCCACGGCAACTCTGCTCTGTCGATCAGATCGGGGCCTGGCCCCTATCTGATCGACAGCAGCTCGCGGGCGGCGGCGACGCCGGGCGCGGGGAAGCCTTCGGAGCTCGCGGCGACGCGCGCGAGCGCGGCGAGGTGGTGGCCGCGATGCGCGCGGCGCGCGGAGGCGTGCTCCTCCAGCGCGGTGCCGAAGATCTTCTCGGCGTGCAGCGCGCCGTCGTGCGCGACGAAGCGCGGCAGCAGCGCGGCGAAGAGGCGGTCGGGCTCGTGGCCGAGGGCGTCGTAGCGGCGCGCCGTGGCGGCCGCGCCGACTTGATCCTTCTCCTGCACGCAGCGATCCAAGTGCTGGAGGAGCTCGTCGGGTGACGCGAGCTGCGTCGCGGGAGCTTCGTGATCGAACGCCGCGGGCAAGCGACCGGCGGATTGACCCGCCGTGTGCGCGGCGCCGGCGAGCAAGGTTTCGAACGCGAGGCGATCGTCCGCGGCGCGCGCGAGGTTCCGCCACGCGTTCGCGGCATCCGACGCGTGCACACCCACGGACGCGCCGTGCACGCTGCCGAGCGGCTTCCCGTCCTCGGCGCGCGTGCGCCCCGCATCGCGCAGCAGGAGGAAGGTCGCGGCGAGCGAGATCGCGCGGCCGACGTCCTCGGGATCGAAGCCTTCGGCGAGCGCACCGGCCGCGAGCTCGGCACCAGCGCTCGCGTCCGCGGCGTAGATCCCTTCCGCCGTGCGTTCGATCCACGCGTCCTCCGCCGCACGCGTGCCGCGCGCGCGCTCGGTGAGCCCGTGCCGCTCCATCGCCGCGGGAACCGCCGCGCGGATCGCGTGCGGTGGCCTTCCCTGCTGCGCTTGCTTCGCATCGGCGTCGAGGCAGAAGCGGAGCGGCAGACGCAGCAGCGTCGAGGCATGCGCTTCCCCCGTGAGGCGCAGCAAGTCGTACGCGCGCCACGCGAGCACGACGCGATGCACGTCGGCGTGCGCGCGCACGAGCTCTTGCAGCTCGCGATGCGCGCGCACGGCAGAAGCCGCGGCGTGCTGCGCGAGCGTTCGCTCTCCCGCGTCCGCGCTCTCGGCCGGCGTCAGCGCATCCGCGTCGTGCTTGTCGGCGCTGCCGAAGGTCCGCGCCGTGCGATGGACCACCTTCAGCACCGGCAACGCCGCCATCGGCGCCGGCAGCCGCATGCTCATCGCGAGGCTCGGGGGGAGCGCCATCAAGCAGTGATAGCCGTCGTAATGCGTGCCTCCGAACGCGCGCGCGTTCGCCAGCGCCGTCGCCGCGACGAGCTCCTGCAGCGTGAGCCCCGCCCGCAGCTTCGCCACGAGCAGCGGCAGCAGCGCATCGGCCTCGGTCGCTTGCACGAGATCGACGAGTGGATCGAGCGCGCCGAAGCGGAGCCGCTCCGGCTCGGCGAGCCCGAGCCAGGCGCCGAGCCCCGCTCCACGCGCGAAGCCGACGCCGATCGCCGTGCCGGCGCACGCGGTGCCGACGCCACTCAGGAACTGCCGACGGCTCGGGACGTGCTGCGTTCTCATGGAGGCTCTCCTCGGCGGCGAAGCGCCGAACGTGCGGACGCGGGCGGAACCGCGCCCTACCCTACGTGCGATCCGCGCTGCTCGCGAGGACGCGCAGCGGACGATCGATCGTAAGGGACGCGTAGCTGCCCGAGAGCACCACGACGCAGTTTGGTCATCCACCGTCGATCAAATAGGGGTCTGACCCCTATTTTATCGACGGAGGTGGGAAAGGACCAGGAGGAGGAGGAGGCCGGCGGAGAAGAGGAGTGCGGGTTGCCAGGTCGCGGGGGGCTCGGTTGGTGCGGTTGGTACGGAGAGATGGGCTCGTGCGGCGTTGGCGTGCAGGAGCTGGAGCTCCGCGTCGGGAGCGCGGAGATCGCGGAACGCGACGCGGTGGCCGCGCGGCAGCTCGAGCAGGGCGCTGAGCTCGAGCTGCGTGGGGCGGAGCTCGTGCCAGGTCAGGCGCAGCACGAGGTCATTGGGCTCGGGACCGGACTCCACCGACACGGTGGTCGGAGCTTCGTCCGCGCCGAGGCGCGCGGCCTCGCGCGCGAAGCGCGCGAGGAGCTCGCGCGACGCGGCGAGCTCATGGGGGTCCAGCACGCCGAGCGGTGCCTCGTCGAGGCCGAGCGTTCCGCCGAGATCGCTCCACGCGAGCGTCCAGGTGAGCTCGAGCGCGGAAGCGCTCGAGGAGCGCAGCTCGGCGGTGCTGAGGCCGGGATCGTGAGAACGCACGCGGGTGCGCTAGCCGTCGTGGCTGTGATTGCGGCCGTTGTGAGGCGTGCCCGCGTATGGGAACACCTGGTGGTAGACCGCGTCGTTGGCACTCGCGCCGTCGCCCGCGACCTGGATGAAGAGCGGCTGCATGCGGAGATCGCTGAGCAGCGCGCTCACGGCGATGTCGACGACGTCGTCGCCGAAGCGCCGACCGTTCGGCCAGCCGCCCGGAACCGCGCCGCCACTCAGCGCGCTCTGCAGCGTGTCGCCACCGAAGATCGAGAGGCGCGAGAAGCCTGGCTCATCCGGCGTCGTGGGGTGGCTCGGACCGCCACCCGCGAGGCGCGCGGCGCTCGTCGAGAGATCCACCTTGATCACGTCGGGGATGAAGATGCCGCCGATGTCGGTGCGGCCCGTGGTGATCGCGGGGGTGAGTCCGCTGCCCGGAACGACGAGCGCGTTCAGGAGTGAGGCGAGCTCGGGCTCCTCGGCGTAGCGGCGGAAGGTGATCGCGTCCTGCGTGGGCAGCGTGCGGTTGTAGAAGTCCTTGTCCTGGATCGCGATCAGGCCTTCGCAGAAGAGCGGGTTCCCTTGGCGGCCGACCTGGACGAGCTTGCCGCTCGTGCTGAGACCGCGCTCGTCACCCCGCGCATCGCGGCTGGCGGCGCCATCGCGCAGCAGGCTCTTGCTCGGGCGATGCGTCGTCACGAAGACGCCGACCTGCTGCTGGTCGCCGCCGAGCTCGCTCATCGGGATCGCGAGCGCGATCGTGTGCACGTTGAAGCCCTTCTGCGAATCCTTCGCCGGCGAGCGCAGCGCGAGCAGATCGAAGATGGCCTGGATGTCGCCGTAGAAGCCGTCCTCGCGTTGGCCGGCGAAGACGCGGTAGCCGCGGTTCAGCGTGTAGACCGTCTGCGCCGTGTAGGCGTCGAGCGTGCCACCGGGCGGAACGCCATCCTTCGCGGGATTGGCTCCGCTGTCGCCCGTGTTGTAGCGCGGCGTCGCGATGCCCTGGTTGTTCGGCGGCACCAGCAGCGTCTGCTCCGTCGGCACGAGCGAGAACGTCGCCGCGCGGCCGCGCGCACGCGCATCCGTGCACGTCACCGTGTAGCTCTGGATCAGGTTCTGCGCGCTGTCGCCGACGTCCTGGATGACGCCGAGGTAGCTCTGCAGCACCGTCGCCTGCGTGCGATAGGTCGTGCGGAAGCGGAGCTCGTAGGTGAGCGTCGGCCGCCCGGCGGCGAGATCGTCGCCGAGGCAGACGTGGAGCCGGTAGCTCACGTTGTCGTCGAAGTTGTACTTGTTCGGCCCGATGCCCGGATCCTCGAAGGGATAGACCGAGACGGCCGTGGTCAGGTACTTCGCACCATCGATGCTCGAGACGAACGCGTAGACATCGGTCGTGTTCGCGGCGTCGTCGATGGTGATCAGCGGCGCGTCCATGTGGCTCGAGGCCTGCGCGCGCGGCGCGCCGAGCAGGGCGAGCACGGCGCTCGCGAGCGCAGGAGAACTGAGTCGATGCATCTTCATCGGAGAGCTCCGGAGAGTTGGCTCGGGGGAAGGGCAGCGCGCGCCGAGAGGAGCAGCGCGCGCTCGGAAGATTGGAGAACCGAGGCGCCGCGCTCGGCGCACACGAGATGTGCGGCGCGGCGCTCGGGATCGGGCTGCACGAGCGCCTGCACGAGCTGCACGCGCGGATCGCAGGCTTCGCTCACGGACTCTTGCGCCAGCTCTGCGGCGAGCTCGGCTGCGCGGCCGGATCGGCGCAGCGCGAGCTGCAGCGCGGCGCGCGCGAGCGCGCCGTCGCGTGTCGCGAGCTCCGCTCGCGCGAGCTCGATCGCGCGCTCGTGATCGCTCCCGCGCGTCGCGAGGAAGAACGCGAGAGCGCGCTTGTCGAGATGCGCGCTCGCGGGTGCGATCAGCTTCGCTTCCTCCGCGCGCGCCGCAGCTTCGTCGCCGCGCGCGCGCAAGAGATCCGCGAGCAGCCAGCGCGCCTCGACGCTCTCCTCGCTCGCGAGCGCGCGACGCACTTGCGAGAGCGCGAGCTCGGCATCGCCACGAGCCGCGAGCAAGCGCGCGCGCAGCAGCGCGTTCGGCGCATGGCCCGCGAGATAGGAGTCGGCGATCTCGAGCGTGCGCAGTGCGCGCTCGTTCTCGCCGTTCCACGCGAGATGGCGCGCCCATTCGCCGTAAGCCCACGCCGCGGCCTCCGCGTCGCGCGGGCTCGCCGCCTTGCACGCCATCTCGAGCAGCTCCAGCGCGCGCGCCATCTCACCGCGCTGCGCGCAGAGGATGCCGGCGCGCGCGTACGACTGCAGGCAGGGCTTCTCGTCGAGCATGCGCTGATACGCCGACGCCGCTTCGTCGAGGCGCCCGAGCTCGAGCAGTGAATCCCCGCGCAAGCCGTGATCGAACGCGCGCCCGCGCTGCGCGCAGAGCTCGTCGGCCAGAGCGAGCGCGCCCGCGAATTCATGCCGTGCGAACGCGACATGACCGCGCAGCAGCAACGCATCGGGCGCGTGCTCGGCGATCTCCGCGAGGCAACGCGCACACGCTTCGGCCTGCGCGTAGAAGCCCTCGTCGCGCGTGCGGCGCGCGTGCGCGACGAAGAGCCAGCCCAAGCGCTCCCAACGCGGCCCCTGCGCCGGGCGCAGGCGCAGCTCGTTCTGCAATCGCGCGATCTCTTCCGCGACCTCGCCCCCGCCGCCGACGCGCGCCAGCGCGAGCTCGCGCGCGCCGAGGTTCCGCGGCGTCGCGTTCGTGGAACCCGTCATGACCGAGCGCGAGGCAGGTTCCTCGCGACATGCAGAGGCGAGGAGGAGTGCCGCGAGACCGAGCAGAGCGAAGGCGAGCGAGCGATGAGACATCGATGGATCCACGGAGGAGAGCTGCGACTCGACCTACGTCGCCCTCGAACGCGCCGGATCTCAGCTTCTCGATTCGCATCGCGCGCGCTCTAATGCCGAGCGAGCTGCATGCTCTCCGTGATGGAACCGAGCCCCACCTGTCCCTCCGCCAAGGCCCGCGTCGGCGATCCGCTGCACGCCGAGATGCTCGCGCTGCGCGCGGGGCGCTCGGAGTCGTTGCGCGCGATCTACGACGCGGCCTCGCCGCGCGTTCACGGTCTCGCGCTGCGGATCACCGGCGACGCGCGGCTCGCGGAAGAGGCCACGGTGGAGACCTTCGTCCGCGCTTGGCGACGCGCCGCGACCTACGATCCCGCGCGCGGCGACGCGTTGGCCTGGCTGCTCGCGTTGGCGCGCTCCGCCGCATTGGACGGCTTGCGCGCCGCGCGGCGGAGCGCCGCAACCGCCCCCGAACCGCCCTTCGCCCTCGAAGCACTTCCCGCCGATGCGGGGACGGCGGCTTCGGCTGGCGCCGAGTTGGCCGAGCGCCGCGAACGCGTGCGCGCGGCGACGCGTTCGCTGCCGCCCGAGCAAGCCGCGGTCCTCGCGCTGTCCTTCTGGGAAGGGCTCCCGCACACCGCGATCGCCGAGCGCCTCGGGATCCCGCTCGGTACGGTGAAGACGAGGATCCGCCTCGCTCTGACCCGACTCGCCCAAGTCCTGAGATCCGTGGAGCCGGCCTGATGCGTACTGCTCTCCACTCCGGCGCGCGCGGCCCCGCGAGCCCGAGGATGCACCCGTGACCGACCCTGGACCGAACGACCCGCTCGACGCGGCGGAGCTCGGCCTGCCCGAGAGCGACGCCTTGGCCGGCGAGCTCGCGGCCGCTCTTGCTCCGTCCGTACCGCCCCCGCCGGGGCTCTTCGGCGCGATCGAGCGCCGGATCGCGGAGTCGTTCCCCGCAACCGCCCCGCGCCCCGCGAGTCCCGAAGGCGTGCAGGTCTGGAAATCGTGGGGCGCCGTTCCGGCCGAGGAGAACGAGCCCGGCATCCTCACGGTCCGCGCGTCGCGCACGGATCTCTGGGAGCGCACCGAGCAGCCCGGCGTCGAGGTGAAGCGCCTCCACGTCGATCCGGCGGCGCGCCGCGTGACCATGCTCGTCCGCATGGCAGCGGGCGCGGCGTATCCGCGCCACCGCCACGGCGACGACGAGGAGTGCCTGGTCCTCGAGGGCTCGCTGCGCGTCGGCGGCGAGATCCTGCGGCGCGGGGACTACCAGATCGCGCTCCGCGGCAGCGCCCACGGAGTGCAGGACACCGAGGAGGGCTGCCTGCTCCTCATCTCCTCCGGCTTGGGCGACGAGCTCGGCGCTTCCTGAGAACGACGGCGCCCCGCGCTTGCGCCGCCCTGCCGGGGTTCTGTAGGTTGCGGCGTCCGTGAACGGCCGAGCGAACGAGCCGGGACGAGCTTTCCTCTTCCTCGGCGCGACGCCCCCTCTCCGCATGAAACCAAACCACCGTTCTCTCGGGCGCATGGCGCCCGCCCTCCTGCTGGTGCCCGCGCTGCTGCTCGCCTCGTGCGGCAGCAAGCCCGTCGTGCACGTCTCCTCGCAGCCCGAGACCGCCCGCATCTATGTGAACGGTCAGCTCATGGGGAACACGCCGACCGACGTCGCGCTGCCCTTCGACGAAGGCGATCGCGTCTATGTCCAGGTCGTGCATCCCGCCGGCAAGCAAGTCGGCACGCAGGTCTTTACCCACGACAACGTGCCGCGCAGCGGCGAAGTCACGTTCGATCTGAGGTGATCATGAACGCCCCTCTCCGCAACCTCGCTCTCTTCGGACTCGCGGCGCTGGTCACCTCGTGCGGCTCGACGCCGACGAAGTCCTTCGACGTGAAGGCCATCAACTTCGACGGCAACTCGGTGCCCTGCCTGGTCGTCGTGGACCGCGACTTCAAGGAAGCGCTCGACGCGAAGCGCTACACGGACTGCGAGGTGAAGCTCGAGTTCGAGAAGGAGCGCGTGAACTTGAAGCTCTATCCCACGCGCTATGACGCGCAAGGCAAGGTGGTCCCGCCGGACCCCGCGGCGACCGGCGCCTACTACGCCGAGATGCGCGAGCTGCAGTACACCGACCCGCGCCAGCATCTCTTCGTGCTGCGCACGAATCCCGACTTCGTGGGCGGCTAGCGGGGAACTATCCCCGCTAGGTGTCGGCGGCTAGTGAGCCGTCGTTGCACAGTAAAGGTGCCTGGCACCTTTACTGTGCAACGGTGGTCAGCTCTTCGGCACGAGATTCCCGAACACGGCGCGCGGGCGCACGACGCCGCGGCAGCCGATCGACTTCTCGATGGCGCCCGTGAGACGCACGACGCGCACGCGGCCGCGCGCGGCGCTCGAGAGCTCCTGCAGCGAAGCTCCGAAGCTGCCGCCGACCACCATGCCGCGCACTCCGTCGGGCTGCTTCGCTTCGTTGGAGACCCACTCGGCGGCGTTGCCGATCAAGTGATAGGCCTCCTCGCCGCCGACGCTGAGCGGATGGGCGTCGTTCCGCACCTCGACGGGCTCGGTGCGCACCTCGATGCCGCCGTCCTTGAAGTTATTGCCCCACGGGAACGCGTCGTTCGCGCCCGGCCCCTTCGTCGCGAGCCACCACTCGGCGTGCGTCGGCAGCTCGCGGCCGAGCGCCTGGAGGCACGCGGACGCCGCGGCGCGGCTCAGCTCGAGCGCCGGCAGATCGGGACGAGCGGAGAAGTCGCGCATGCGGAGCTCCTGGAGCTCGGCCTCGGCGAGACCGCGCAAGGCGTTCGCATCGAGCTGCGCCTTGAAGGTCGCGCGATCGAGCTCGCGGCGATCGAGGAAGAACGACTCCACGGCATGCGTGCCGTCGATCGCGGCACCTTGGCCGGTCGCAATCACGACCTCGCCTCCGCGGACGCGCAGCATGCCGCGCGAGGACTCCTCGAGCTTCTTGCACTTCTCCGCGCACTGCTCGGCGTAGATGCGCGCCGCCGAACGACCGGCGAGCGCATCGGGCAAGCCGCTGAGGCCGCGCCGCGCCGCATCGAAGAGCTCGTTCGCCGCGGCCGGGTCGAGCTCGCCCAGGGCCTTCGCGAAGGCGGCTCGAAGCTCGGCCAGCGCGCCGCGCAGGACCGCGATCTCCTCGACCTTCGCCACGTCTCGGCCGGCGAACTCGGGCTCGGTGAGCGCGAGCGCCTTCTCGGCCGCGCCGAGCTCGCCCTTCGCGAGCGACGAGAGCGCCTTCTCGCTGCGCTCGGCGAGCGCCGTCCAGAAGCGCATCTCGTTCCTCAGCCGCGTCAGGGCCGCTTCGGCCCGCTCGTCGCCGCGCACGTTCTCCGCGCCGGCGCGCGTGCTGAGCTCCTTCGCGACACTCTCCGCCGTCGCCTTGTGCCGCAGCCAGGCGCCCACCTTCTCGAGCGCGCGCTGCACCGCGATCTCGGCTTCGATGTCGCTCAGCAGATCCTCGACGGCCGAGTTCTGCGCGATCCACTGCTCGAGCTCGTCGTGCGCCTGACGCGAGACGACGGTGTGCGGGTCGAAGCTGCCGAGGCCCTCCAAGTTCCGCAGACCCTGCTCGAGCTCGCGGTGCGCTTGGATCACCGCCTTCACGTCGCCCGCCTGACGCGCGGCATCGCAGACTCCGAAGACGCGCACGAGCTCCGTGTTCACGGCCGTGATCAGCTCGGGATTCTCGAGCACCTTCGAGCGCGAGCTCGCGACCCAGCGCTCGAGGATCTCGGTCTTCGCCGACTGCCGCGTCTCCGCGGCCTCGCGCTCGACCTCGCGGACGAACACTGCGATCTCCTCGAAGGGCGAGCGCACCGCGGGACGCGAGGGGAACGCGACCTCGAGATCGCGCGCGGCCTTCACGTCGTGATCGATGTCGCGTGCGCGCGTGCGCAGCGTCTCGAACGGCGCGGCCGTGCTCTCTTCCTCGAGCTTCACGACGAGCTCGCTCGCCAAGGTCTCGACGGTCTTCGGACCTTCGGTGCGGAACTTCTCCTCGAGCTCGGCCAAGCGACCCGAGAGCAGCTTCAGCTTCGCTTCGACGAGGAGGTTCGAGGCGCCGGTGCGCAGCTGCTCCCAGTACTTGTCCTGGGGCAGCGCGCGCAGCAGCTCCTCGATGTCGCGGATGCGCTGCGGCAGGTCCTGGTTCTCGGCGACCTGCGCCGTGAGCGTGGTCAGTCGGATCTGACGGTCGCGCGACTCGCTGGCGCGCGCGAGCTCCTCGCGCTTCGCAGCCAGCGCGCCTTCGACCGCCTTCAGCTCCTCGCGCACGAGGTTCGCATCGGGCGAATCGGCGGGCAGCTTCTCGAGCGTGGGATGCGCGGCCTCGAGATCCGTGCCGATCGCGCGCAGCTCCTCGAGATCGCGCGCGGCGACGACTCGCGCGGAGAGCGAACGCACGGTCTCGCGGATGCCGACGAGATCGATCGTTGGATCGGGCGAGACGACGACGATCTCCGGCGGCTTCTCCGGAGGCTTCGCGTTGCCGCCGAAGAAGCGCTCGTAGGTGGAGCGTCCGAGCTCCTCGATCGGCTCCCAGTACGCGCGCACGACGAGACCCGCGCCGCCGATCACGATCACCGCCGCGGACCAACGCACGAGCTGGCGCAGCCAGCGCGGCGTGACCCGGCCTTCGCTGATCTTGTCGAGGTCGTCGATCAGCGCGTCGTAGCTGGGATAGCGATCATCGCGCGAGAGCATGGTGAGCTTGCGGATGACGTCGCTGAGCGGCCCCGGGATCGCGTCGGGCAGGATCTTCGCGGGGTCGAGGTTCCGCACCTCGTTCTTCGTGCGGATCAGCTCGAGCAAGGACGAGCCCTTCGCCGGCGGCTTGCCGGTGAGCAAGAAGAAGAAGGTGGCGCCGAGCGACCACATGTCGCTGCGGAAGTCGATCTCCTCGCCGCGGCACTGCTCGGGGCTCATGTACATCGGCGTCCCGACGATGCCGCCCGCGGTGAGCGTCATCGAGACATCGGCCTGCGTCGCCTTCGAGATGCCGAAGTCGGTGACCTTCAGCACGCCCTTGTCGTCGAGCATCAAGTTGTCGGGCTTGATGTCGCGGTGGATCAGCCCCTTCTCCGCGGCGTCGGCGAGCGCCAGCGCCGTCTGCTTCAGGTAGCGGATCGCATCGGGTACGGCGAGACGCCCATTCGGCTGCTTCTCCGCGAGCTCGCGGAGATTCCCTCCGAGCAAGAGCTCGAGCACGAGGAACGGCACCCCGTTCTCGCTGCCGACCTGATAGATCTGCATCACGTGCGGCGTGCGGAACTTGCCCACCGCCTTCGCCTCGCGCTGGAAGCGCTTCAGCGAGTCGGAGTCCGCGGCGAACTCCGGCTTGATCATCTTCAGCGCGACGTCGCGATCGAGCTCGAGCTGGCGCGCGCGATAGACCGTGCCCATGCCGCCCGCGCCGAGACGCGCGTCGATGCGGCAGCCGCCGAGGACCTTCCCGATCAGCGGGTCGTCCGAGCTCCCGGTGACGGGCGCCGTCTCCGGAGGCTTCGAGCTCGCCGCTCCGCCGGTCCTCGCTCCGGTCTTCCCAATGCCGGTGCGCCGCAGCGGCACCTTCCCGCCCTCGGTCTTCTCGCCGCGCGGCGCGGAGCTGGCGCGCGTCTTCAGCACATCGGCCGGACGCGCGTAGGTGGCCTCGATCCCCGGCTCATCGGGCAGCTCGGGCGCGACGCCGCCCTCGCGCTTCACCGTGCGTCCGAGATCCTCCTGGGGCGTCTCCCCCGACGCGGGCGGAACCTTGGGCGCGGGCGGGCGCTGAGTGTCGCCTCGGCCATGCGGACGCGTCGACTCGAAGTCTTGCGGCGCCTGCGGGCGAGCCCCTCCGGGGAGCGTGCGTTCGAGCCCGTCCTCGTCTTCTTCGCTGTCGCGCCGCGGCGGTTGCGCACCCGGCTGTCCCGGGCGGGCGTGCGTGCGATCGAAGTCGTCGGGCGCGGACGAGGGGTTCTCGTGCGGATCGTTCATGGCGGCGGAGGACCGGCGCGAAGGCGGCAGCGGAACGGGGAGGGCGCGCGAAGCGCGCGGCCGAGCAGGGTGCCATCTCCGAGGCATTCGGGAAAGACGGTCGGCGGGTGTTTCGGCGCGGGAGAGTGGCGAGCGCCCCTCGGAAACGGGCCGAGCCCGGGGCGCTGCGCGCCGACGGGCTCGTGAGCCAGGCAAGCCGATGCCGCTAGACCACCTTCGCCAAGGCGAGGTCGTAGCTCACCGCGAGCGGGCTCGCCCCCGCCTTGCCCTGGGCGTCCGAGCCGACGTGCTTCGTCTCGATCTTGGTGAAGTTGAAGCTCAGTGACTCGGTCGGGAGGTCTCCACCGCTCGACACCGAGTATCCCGAGATCAGGGTGTTCGAGAGCAAGAATTGGAGATAGACCTCGAGCTTGCCGACGGCGGTCCTCAGGAGGTGGATCTCGACCGGAACCCCTTCGCCTTGCAAGCTCTCCGCGAACAGCAACGCACTGGAGACGTCGTTGTGCTTGCTGACGACGACTTCACTGAGGCTCGGCGCCGAGGTTTCCCGATCCTGGCTCTGGCCGACAGGAGCGCTGATCCCGCGTCCGACGCCAAACTGGACCGTGAGGAGCTCGATCCAGCCCTTGTATCCGTCGGCGGTTACGTTCCCCTTGATGCGCAGCTTGTCGAAGTTCATGTAGATGGGCATGGATTCGCTTCCTCCCGACTCGATCCACGGGAATCAGGAGCCGCGCGTCACTCGCAGAGCGAAGCCTCAACAATCGCGCCGCTCCCGGCGTTCGTTCGCCGCGCCGAAGGCGCGGTGGACGAAGCAGAGAGTCCCATACCGTTTCGAAGCGTTCGCAAAGCAGTGGATTGGATCCGGAGAAACCGCGACGCGGAATCGCGCGCTCCGTGACCACCTCCTCGCCCCGAATCAGAACGAGCCCAGAGCGTGAGTCACGCTCTGGGCTCGTCTGCCTTCGAACGAGATTCGAAGCCTAGAAGCCTGTTGAAAAAGTCATTCGGACTGGAGAACGCGCCTCGGTCGCCTCGCCTTCGTTGCCGGAACCTAGCTGAAACACCCGCTTCAGCGCCGGTTCCTGCGCCTCGGCGAGTCGCCCGATGCATCGTTCCCAGCCTCGAAGCACTTTTTCAACAGGCTGCTAGACGATCTTCGCCAACGCGAGGTCGTAGTTCACCACGACGGGCTCGCCGCCGGCCTTGCCCTGGATGTCCGAGCCCACGTGCTTCACCTCGACCTTGGTGAAGTTCAGCGAGAGCGACTCGCTGGGCGCGTCCCCGCCGCTCGAGGCCGAGTAGCCCGAGATCATGGTGTTGGTGAGCGTAAACTCGATGTAGTTCTCGAGCTTGCCTTGGGCGGTCTTCGTGAAGTGGATCACGACGACGACGCCTTCTCCTTGGAGGGCTTCCTGGATCAGCAGCGGGCTCGAGAATTCCCACTGCTTCGTGACCACGACCTCGCTGACGCTCGGCGCCGAGGACTCGCGATCGGCCGAGGCTCCGGTCGGGCTGCTGATGCCGCGCCCGACGCCCCACTGGCACGAGTTGAGCTCGATCCAGTCCTGGTGTCCCTCGGCGGTCACGTTGCCCTTGATGCCGAGGTTGTTGAAGTTCATGTAGATGGGCATGGGATCGTCTCCTGCTGGATGTGCGTGTGGAAGACGCCGCGAGGCCGACCTCGCCGGCGCGGACCGAGATCAACCGAGCTCGTAGCGGAAGTGTCCTTCCGGAGCGAGCGTCGCGTGTGCCGTGCGAATCGTCTGGCCATCGGCCAGACGAGCGAGGAACTCCGCGGCGAGCTCCGGCAGGAGCGTCCGCGAGAGGATGTGATCGACGTTGCGCGCACCGCTCTCGACTTCGGTGCAGCGCGCGAGGACGCCCTCCACGAACTCCTTCGACCAGGTGAAGGTCGCTTGGTAGCTCGCGGCGATGCGCTTCGCGATCTTCTTCAGCTTCAGCTCGATGATGCCGCGCTTCACGTCGTCGGTGAGCGGGTAGTACGGCAGCACCTGGCAGCGCCCGAGGAACGCGGGCTTGAAGGTCTTCAGGAGCTCCGGATGGAGCGCGGAGGCGAAGGCGTCGGCGTCGGGGCGCGTCTCGGGATCGGCGCAGAGCGACATCACGGCGTCGGTCCCCGCGTTGGTGGTCATGATGATCACCGTGTTGCGGAAGTCGATGTCGCGCCCTTCGCCGTCCTTCAGCGTGCCCTTGTCGAAGACCTGATAGAAGATCTCCTGCACGCCGGGGTGCGCCTTCTCGAGCTCGTCGAGCAGCACGACCGAGTACGGTCGGCGCCGCACGGCCTCGGTGAGCACCCCGCCTTCGCCGTAGCCCACGTAGCCGGGCGGCGAGCCCATGAGGAGCGAGACCTTATGCTCCTCCTTGAACTCGCTCATGTTGATCACGGTCATGTTCTGCTCGCCGCCGTAGAGCTCCTCGGCGAGCGCGATGGCCGTCTCCGTCTTCCCGACACCGCTCGGCCCCGCGAGCATGAACACGCCGATCGGGCGCTGCGGGTCCTTCAGATTGGCGCGGCTGATGCGGATGTTGCGCGCGATGATGTCGAGGGCGTGCGACTGCCCGACGACGCGCTTCTCGAGTCGATCCTTCAGCTCGAGCACCGAGCGGATCTGGTCCGCCAACATGCGCCCGACGGGGATGCCGGTCCAGTTCGAGATCACCTCCGCGATGGCCTGCGCGCGGACGTGCGGGTGGATCAGAGGCGCATCGCCCTGCAGCGCTTGGAGCTCGTGCTCCAGGCGATCGAGCATGGCGCGCTTCGCGTCGCGATCGGCATCGGGGAGCAGTCCCGCGGGCGCAGCGCCCTTCGCGGCCGCCGCGACGTCCATGCGCGCGAGCGCATCGGCCTCGAGCGCCGCGCGCGCGACCATGAGCTCGCCGACCAAGCGCTTCTCCTCGGTCCAGCGCTTCTCGAGACCCGCCAAGCGCTCCTGCGCCGCGGCCTTCTCCTTCGCGATCTCGGCCAAGCGCTCGCCGTGCCGCGCCTGCACCGCGTGCTCGCGCTGCAGCGCGCGCTCCTCGGTGTCGAGACGCGCGAGCTGGGTCCGGCAGTCTTCCAGCGCCGCGGGCGTCGCGGCCTGCGAGAGCGCCACACGAGCGCAAGCCGTGTCGAGCAAGCTCACCGACTTGTCGGGGAGCTGGCGTCCGGCGAGATAGCGCATCGAGAGTCGCACGGATTCCTGCAGCGCTTCGTCGAGCACGCGGACGCCGTGGTGCTTCTCCATCACCTTCGCGAGCCCGCGCATGATCTCGATCGCGACGGCCTCGGAGGGCTCCTCGACCTTCACGACCTGGAAGCGCCTCGCGAGCGCCGCGTCGCGCTCGAAGTACTTCTTGTATTCGGCCCAGGTCGTGGCGGCGATCGTGCGCAGCTCGCCGCGCGCGAGCGCGGGCTTCAGCAGGTTCGCGGCATCGCCCTGCCCGGCCGCGCCACCTGCGCCGATCATCGTGTGCGCTTCGTCGATGAAGAGGATGATCGGCGTGGCGGAGGCCTTCACCTCTTCGATGACGCCCTTCAGGCGATTCTCGAACTCGCCCTTCACGCCGGCGCCGGCTTGCAGCAGCGCCAAGTCGAGCGTGCGCACGGCGACGTTCTTCAGCGCGGGCGGCACTTCGCCCTGCGCGACCTTCAGCGCGAAGCCCTCGGCGACGGCGGTCTTACCCACGCCGGGCTCACCCGTCAGGATCGGATTGTTCTGGCGCCGGCGGGTCAGGATGTCGATCACCTGCCGGATCTCGTCGTCGCGCCCGAGCACGGGGTCGACGGCGCCGGCTCGCGCGCGCTCGGTGAGATCGACCGTGAACTGATCGAGGTTCGGCGTCTTGCCGGAGCCGCGCGGCCGCGCGTCGCTGCTCGCGCCGCCCGCGGGAGCCGCGGCGCGCTGCGACTCGCTCGCGTTCGCGGCGATCGAGGGGAATTCCTTACGCAGCGTCTCGACGACGACCTTGTCGAAGAGCGGCGAGATCTCGCGCGCTTGACGCGCCAGCGTGTCGTTGCTGAGCAAGGCGATCAGCAGATGCCCGGAGCTCGCCTCGCCGGCTTCGAAGTCCAGCGAAGCCACGAGCCAACCTTCGCGCGCGAGGTCGACGATGCTCGGTGCGAGCGCCGGCGGCCGCGAGTTCCCCGTCTTCAGGCGTTCCAAGCACTTGTTGAGATCGCGCGCGATCTGCGCGACATCGATCTCGAAGCGCCGCAGCGCCGCTTCCATCGCCGAGCCCGGAGTCTCCAGGATCTTGAGGAGCCAGTGCTCGATCTCGACGTTGTAATGCGAGCGCGAGAGGCAGAGTCCAGCGGCGCCTTCGAGCGCACGACGGCTCTCGGCGCTCTGGCGCCCGATCAGGGACTTCAGGTTCACGGATGCCTGGGGGTAGCGCTGCCTCGCGCCGAGAAGGTCTCGGGCCGGGCAGGGGACGGGGGTAGCCTGGCGCACGGTCGATGGAAGGACCGCGTCCGCGAGAGGCGTCGGATCATGGCTTAACCCCGGAACCCTGTCCACGCCGGAAATCAGCCCGGCGCTGCTGCTCCGGTCGAGTCCTGTGCTCGAGCCAAGCGTTCGCGCCGAGCCGCGATCTTCCGTTCAACTCGATGCCCGGCGACTCGCGCTCGGCCAGCACGAAGCGCAGATCGCAGCTCCGTTCGGCCCCGAGATAAGCATCGATCGCGCTCGCCAGGGCGGGATGTCCGGCGCCTCCAGGACGCAGATGCTCGAAGTCGCGCCGGGAGAGCGGTCCGAGGACCAAGCGCACGCTGCGCTGCACATCCCAGACGCGCGCGCCGAGCGTCGCTCCGCCGCCGAGGAGGCTGCGCGCATCTCGCGGGCCGAGGAGCGTGCGCTCTTCGGGCGGGATCTCGAGCCAGCGACCGACCAACTCCTCCACCGCCGCCGGCACGGCGCAGAGGTCCGCGATCACCTGAGCCAAGCCGAGGGCCGTCCTGCGCGACGAGCTGAATTGGCCGCTCGCGTAGAGCAAGAAGGCGTCGTCGAGCGCGCGCCGACCGCTCAGCGAGGGCAAGCCGATCCCGACCAAGCTCGCCAGCGCGCACGAGAACGCGTCTTCGCCCTTCCCTTCCAAGCGCTGCCGCTCGTAGCTCGGCGCGAGACGCGAGCGCGACCACGCGCGGTGGAAGAGCGCGATCATGCGGTGATGGAAGACGTCGAGGAAGTCGCGCAGCGTCGCGTCGCGCTGCTGCAGGCGCGCGATCGCGAGCTCGGTGTAATGCTGCGGCAGCACACCGGCGGGACCGATGTAGCCGAAGAAGCTGACCCAGAGCTCGGGAGCACGGGCCTCGTCCGGAACCGAGAGGCCCTGGACCTCGCTCGTCGCGAAGGCGAGGCCGGCGCGCACGCGGAAGCGCACGCTCTCGCGTTCGGGCAGATGCTCACCACCCACCGCGGAGCGGCCCTGCCGCGCCCCGTGGTGCTCCAACACGCGCACCGCCTGGAAGAAGTCGAACGCTTCCGGGTGCGCGAAGAGCTCTTCGATCAGAGCAGGGCTCGCGTGCCCGTGCGCGGCGGCCATCGGTAAGCGACTCCTTCCCGTTGATTGGTGGTGACGGCCAGACGGACGAAGCCATTCACCGTGCTGTACAGCGCGAGGAAGCGCTCGAGCACGCTGGCGAAGAGATAGAGGCCCTTGTCGGCGAAGCGGCTCTCATCGAGATGCAAGCGCACTTCGGTGCCGTGCGCGAAGGCCATCTGCAGCCCTGCGGAGACGCGCATCGTGGCCGGCCCCGACGCGACGCCGAGGAGCGAATCGACCACGGCCAGGCTCGACTCGCTGCCGAGGCAGTCGTAGAGCCGCAGGAGCTCCTTCAGCGCGCGCAGCCCTTCGGCGTCGCTCGTGAGCGAGAGGTGGTTCAGCGCGAGATGCGAGAGGAGGCGCCAGCGCGCGCCGTGGCCGAGACTCGCTCGCCGCGTCGGTGTCGGCGGCGTCAAGCAGCGCAGCTTCTCGAGCGGCACTTCTCCATCGGCGAGCGCGAGACGCGGCTGATCGACGCCGAAGGGCAAGCGGCTCGGCAGATCGCGGTTGGTGCAGAGCAGCTCGGCGGTGAGCACGTGATCCGCCGGCAACGCGGGATCGAAGTGCAGATCCACGAATTGCAGATAGACCTCGGTACCCGCATCGACGCGCCCCGCGACATTCTCCGCCGCGCGACGCGCGGCGTGGAAGAAGATCGCCTTCGACTCTTCGGCGCGCGGTCCGTGATCGAAGCCATAGAAGGGGCGAACGTCGCGCTGCTTGCCGTCGGAGGCCGCGACGTTCACGCGCTCCACGGAGTAGACCTCGAAAGCCTGCGCGCGCCGCGCGTCGGGGACGAGGCGCACCTCGGGCTCGCGCTGCGTCAAGCGCACGGGCTCGGCGCGCTTCGGGAACAAGTTCACCATCGGCGTGCAGCCGCAGGCGAAGCTCTCCGGTCCGAGATGGCGCTGCAGCTCGACCGACGATCGGCGCAGATAGAAGAAGAGCTCGATCTTCTCCTTCGCGCGGTCCAGCACCTGCCCCTGGATCCCGTGCACGTCGAGGAAGAGGAACTTCTGCGGGAACGCGAAGTACTCGCTGAGCAGGCGATAGCCGAGGAACGAGCGCGGCGAGTACGGCAGCAGGCCCTCATCGGCGCCGAAGCCGACGGGGCGGATGCAGTCCGCGGGCAAGACCTGCGGGCGAGCGTCGTCGGGGCCGAGCGCCAGGGCGACCTCGAGCACGTCGTTCGTGAGCAGCTCGTAGAGCGCCATCGCGTGCGGGGTCTGGCCTCCGAGATAGAAGCGCAGCGTCGGCGGGGTGAGCTCGCGCAGCGGTGCCGCCGTGCCGCGCGCGCGCAGGGTGAGCCGGAGCAACGCCTTCGCTTCGCCCGCGCGCGGCGTGCGCGGGGCCTCGAACGGCACGCCGACCAAGGAGCATCCGCTCGGCGCGAGCCCGTGCAGCACGGTGGGATAGCACGTGCGATAGCGACAGGGCTCGCCATGCGCTCGGTCGGTCTCGATCGCGACGCCGCGCGGTACGAGCTGCGGGGCCGCCAAGTCCTTCGGCGGCTCCATCTGCACGATCGCGAGCGAGGGGATCGGCGCTTGGTAGTGCGGATAGAGCACGCCGAGCAGCGCGTCGCTGATCTCGGGGAAGTCGTCGTCGATCTTCCGCCGGATGCGCGCGCTGAGGAACGCCGTCGACTCGACGAGGCGCGCGACGTGCGGATCCTCGACGGTGTCCGCGCCGAGGCGAATGCGCCCGGCGACCTTGGGATGTGCGCGCGCGAACTCCGCGCCCATCTTGCGGAGGAACGCCAGCTCCTGGTTGTAGTACTCGAGCAGCTCGTCGCTCATGGCCTCCGCCTCATTCGCTCCGCTTGCCGAACGACTCGACCTGACGACTCACCGGCTCGATCTGGAAGTCGAACACCGCCGTCTCGCTCTCGGTCTCGACGCGCATCATGGCCTCGACGCGGAAGCGCAGCGTGCGGTCCTGCGGATCGGGGTTGTCGAGCGACTCCACCTTCACCGACTGGAAGCGCGCGTCGTGGCGGCGGATCGTCGTCCCCAATTGCTCGAGGAAGACCTTCCGGCGCGCCGCCGAGGTCAAGTGCGCGCCGCTGAGATCCGGGATGCCGTAGTCGAACACCGAGCGCTCGAGCTCCAGGAGCTCCTTCGGCCACGAGCGGCAGCGGTGGCGCGTGTTCAGCAGGTTCTGGAGATCGAGGCGCACGGATTCCCGCAGCTCGCGGAGCTGCTGCTTCGAGCTCGGTCGGAGCTCGACGCTCTTCTCCGGCTCCTCGTCGATCAGCGCGTGCAGCAGAGGCATCCGCAGCGCCAGCTCGCGTTCGTTGGGCATGCCGTGCTCTGCGCTGGAGTCCTTGGGGAGCGAAGGCAGGGGAATTCGATGCACGGGTCGAGCCGAAGGGCTCCGCGGTCTCAACGGCGTCAGCCGTTGAACCAGCCAACATCCTAGCGGGGCGAAGCCCCGCTAGGCCCCGAAGGTCATCTCGCCGTGGCTGGCGAGCTCGTGCAAGGTGCGGAGCTCCTCTCCGACCAGGAAGCAACGCGCGCCGACCCCGCGGACCGGTGCGCTCTCGGTCCACTCCGTCGTGCGCCCGAGTCGTGAGGCGGCATCCTTCGGCGCCGGCGCGTAGATCGCAGGGAGATAGACCTCGCCTTCCGGACCGGAGCGCACCTCCATCGCCGCGCGCCGCCAGAGCAGGTCGCGCGGGCGCTCGAGCGGCCGCAGCTCGAGGCGCGCGACGCGCTCCATCGGGATCCAGTAGTACTTGCCGGTGCTGGTCAGCACTTCGAAGAAGCTCGCGGTGAGATCGTCCGCGTCGCGGAAGTCCTCGAAGGCGCCGCTCGCGCCGCTGCCGCGCAGAGCTCCGCGCAGCTCCTCGGCGCGCTCGAGCTCGCCGCTCGCCGCGGCGGGATCGCCGCTGCGGAGCAGCGCGAGCGCCTTCAAGTGCAGCTTCATGCGCTCGTCGGGAACGCCGAGCAGCTCCGGAATGCGCCCTTCGAGGAAGCACTGCTGGCGCCACTGCTCGCCGCGCACGAGCTGGCGCACGAGCGCCACCGCGGCCATCGCGCCGGGCAGGATCTTCGAGAGGGCGTCGAGCTGCACGTCGGCGCGCTCGAAGTTGCCGACGAGGCAGAGCAGGTCGGCGAGGAAGGCGCGCGCATCGGGGTTCGACGGGTCCTTGCGCACGTCGGCATTGGAGGCCTCGATGGCCTCGTCGAGCTTTCCGGCGCGGTAGAGATCCTGGGCGTTCATCACGGTCTCCTGATCAGACCTCGCGCGCCGCGAAGAGCTCGGTCACGAGCTTCACGGAGGTGGTCATCTGATCGATCTGGTAGTGCGGTCGCAGGTGCACGATGGTCTGGAAGATACCCGGCCGCCCGGGGAGCTCGCGCACTTCGACGCGCGCTTCGCGGAGCGGGTACTTGGCCTGCAGCTCGGGCGAAGCGGCTTCGTTGGAGATCGCGTACTGGCTCAGCCACTTCTGGAGCTGGGCCTGGATCTCGGCGGCCTGCGTGTAGCTGCCGACCTTCTCGCGCCCCAGCACCTTCACGTAGTGCGCGAAGCGCGCCACGCAGAACATGTAGTGCAGCATGGACGAGAGCTTGTCGTTCACCACGACGGGCGCGCCCTGCTGCGCGCCGCCCGCCGCCTGGATCGGCTGACGCAGCGAAGGCGCGCCGAGGAAGGCCGCGTAGCCCGTGCCCTGGCACGGCGAGAGCGCCAGGAACCCGAGCTCGATCAGCTCGCGCTCCTGATCCGCGGAGAGCCGCACTTCGAGCGGCCCCTTGGTCACGAGCCTCGCGCGCTCGGTGAGGAACCAGTCCTGCGGCAGATCGGGCACGAGCCCGCCCGCATCCTGGTCGCGCTCGACGCCGCGGATCTGCGCGAGCCAGCCGTTCGTCGCGAAGGCGCGCAGCAGCACTTCGCCGAAGGCCCACGCCGCCGAGCCCCAGAGGTAACCCGAGCCGTCCAGGGCGCTCGCGTTCTCGCGGTAGAGCCAGCCATCCGCGCGCGCGGGGTCGTCGCGATACGGCGCGCGCATCAGGATCCGCGGCAGGCAGAGGCCGACGAAGCGCGCGTCGTCGAGACGGCGCAGCGTCGACCAGGCGCTGTTCTCCGCACGGCGCAGAGGTTGCCCCAAGTCGAGCGAACGCTCGAGATCGCGGTAGCTCTCGAGCTCGAAGAGCGAGGGATGTGCCGCCGCGATGAACGGCGCGAACGCCGCGGCCGCGACCTGCGCGATGCTGCGCAGCGCTCCGACATCGTCCTCGGGGTGATCCTTCGTGCGTCGCAGGCGGATCTCGTAGTCGCCGATCAACACCGCGAACGGCTCGCCCCCGGGAGAGCCGAACTCCTCGCTGTAGACCTTCTGGAAGAGCTGGCTCTGGTCGAACTCGATCGCGCGCTCGCCGTCGCGCACGAGATCGCGCCACGAAGCGTCGAGCACGCGGATCTTCAGCAGCTCGTCGTCCTCTTCCGCCGCGCGCGAGACGAGGCGCAGCAAGCCGCGCCAGCGCGCCTCCAGCGCTTGCAGCAGCGGGTGATGGAGCAGCGCGTCCATCTGCGCGGAGAGCAGCCGATCGATCGCGCCGATCTCCTGCGCCAGATGGGCGATCAGGTTCGCGCGCGTCGGAGGGAGGGCGGGATTTCCGCGAGCGAGGAACCGCCGGAGCGCTTCCGCGGCGTCGCTGCGCACGAGGCGCGCGAGGTCGCCCTCGGTCCGCCCGACGCGCGCACCTGCGACGCTGAGCTCGCTCCCATCGCGCGCTGGCATGGATCGGGATGTCGCGCCGCGCGACGAGCCGGAGAAGGGCTCGCCGCGCGGGACGAGAGGATCAGGCCTTCTTCGGGATGCGCGCGACGAGGCGCATCGAAGTGGTGAGCTCTTCCATCTGCAGCCACGGGCGGAGATACGCGACGGCGTTGTAGGAGCCCGGAGCGCCCGGGACTTCCTTCACCTCGACGCGCGCCTCGGCGAGCGGGTACTTCGCACGCGTGTCCTGGCCCCCCGTGGGGTTCGAGTTCACGTAGTTCTTGATCCAGCCGTTCAGCCAGGTCTCGCAGTCCTTCGCCTCCATGAAGGAGCCGATCTTGTCGCGCGCCATCACCTTCAGGTAGTGCGCGAAGCGCGCGGTGGCCATCAGGTACGGCAGGCGCGCCGAGATCGCCGCGTTCGCGGTCGCGTCGGGCTTGTCGTACTTCTTCGGCTTCTGCGACGTCTGCGCGCCGAAGAACACCGCGTAGTCGGTGTTCTTGTAATGGCAGAGCGGGAGGAACCCGCACTTGCTGAGCTCCGCCTCGCGCCGGTCGGTGATCGCGATCTCCGTCGGGCACTTGGTGTCGGTGTCGCCTTCGTCGGTGGTGAAGGTGTGCGTCGGCAGGCCCTGGACCTTGCCGCCGCCTTCGGCGCCGCGGATCGCGGTGCAGAAGCCGTACTGAGCGAACGCGTTGGTCATGGTGGTCCCCATGACGTAGGCCGCGTTCATCCAGCAGTACTGGTCGTGCTCCAACCCGCCCTTCTTGGCCGGGTCCAGCTCTTCGAAGCCGAACTCCTCGACCGGCTTCGTCGTCGCGCCGTAGGGCAGGCGCGCGAGCGTCCGCGGCATCGTGAGCGTCACGAAGCGCGCGTCATCCGACTCGCGGAACGCGCGCCACTTCGCGTACTCCTGCGACTCGAAGATCTTCTCGAGATCGCGCGGCTTGCTGAGCTGCTCCCAGTTGTCGAAGCCGAAGAAGCCGGGCCCGGGCGAGGTGATGAACGGCGCGAAGGCGCCGGCCGCCACGTGCGACATGTTCGCCAAGAGCTCGATGTCGTCCGGGTGATTCGTGATCTCGTAGTCGCCGATCAGCGCGCCGTAGGGCTCGCCGCCCGGGGTCCCGAACTCGTTCTCGTAGAGCTTCTTCCAGGTCTCGCTCTGGTCGAACTCGACCGCCTTGCTGAGATCCTTGAAGAGCTCCTTCTTCTTCACGTTCATCATCCGGATCTTGAGCCCGGTGCCGGTCTCCGAGTTCATCACCAGATGGTGCAGGCCGCGCCACGAGCCTTCGAGCTTCGTGAACGGCTCCGCGTGCATGATCGCCGCGAGCTGCTTCGAGATGACGCGATCCAGGCCCTGGATCGCCTCCCGGAAGGTCACGGTCAGGTTCTTCGACCAGGTGACCGTCCCGCGCATCGCCTCCTCGGCGAGCGTGGTCAGCAGCTCCTGGGCGCGCGAGCGCTCGGTCTGCTTGGTCGCGGCGATCGCCTGGTCGAGGAGACTCGACGTCGCGGCGTCCTGGGTCACTGCAGCTTTGGCTGCGCCTTCTGCTTGTTGATCTGCCATCTCAGGACGCTCCTCCAGCCGGGGCTCCGCCTTCGCCGAGACCGAGCTCCTTCTTCAACTTGTCGAGATCACCCTGGTTCTGCAGCACCTTCTCGAGGATGCCTTCCAGCTCCTCGGAGCGATCGACCTTGGTCATCAGGTCGTTCAACTTCGCGCGCGTCTCGAGCAGCTTCTTCAGCGGCTCGACCTGCTCGGCGATCTTCGCCGGATCGAAGTCGGCCATGCTGTTGAACTTGAGCTTCACGGCCATCTCGCTGCCGTCGCCCGCGATCGTGTTCGCGACCTTCATGTTCAGCTCGGGCGCGACCTTCGCCATCACGTCGTCGAAGTTGTCGCGATCGATCTGGACGAACTTGCGATCCTTCAGGGGCTTCAGCGCCTGCTCGGGGTTCCCCGAGAAGTCGCCGAGGACGCCGACGACGAAGGGCAGCTCGCGCTGCACTTGCGCGCCGCCCGTCTCGACTTCGTAGGAGATGTGCACGCGCGGTTTGCGCACGCGGTTCAGCTTGTCGTGGATACCGGCCATCGGAACCTCTGGCTTCCTGCGTGAGTACGGTTGTGTTGGAGAGCGGAGAGGTCGCCGCGGCGCAGCGACCCGGGGGGACTCACCGGAGCGCGCTCACTTCTGCGGCTTCGGGAACTCGAGTCCCGTCATCTGGGCGAAGGTGGCGCGCGCGGCGTCGTTCGGGATCAGCTCGGCGAGGAGCTCGGGCAGGGACATGCGTCCCCAGCGGCTCGCGCGCTCGAGCAACATCGTGATCGGAGTATGCGGCTCGTGCTCGCGGAAGTACTCGGCGACGAGGCCGACCAGGCGGAAGGCGTCTTCGCGCGAGTGCACCTGGTTCTGGACCACCGGCGCGGCAGAGGCCGCGGGCGCCGCGGCCGCTCCGCCGGTCGCGGGGGCCTCCGCGGCGGCAGCCGCCGCCGCTTCGACCTTCGCGCTCTGGGCCGCGGAGGCCGCCAGGACCTCGCGCGCGATGTCGCGCACGAGATCGCGCGCCGAGACCAGCGCATCGGCGAGGGCCGAGGTCGAAGGCGCGTCGGCCTTGCAGCGCGCATCGAGCTCGGCACCCAGCGCCTTCAGCTCGGCCTGCGCTTCCTCGATGTCGGCGACCAGGTTCACGAAGAACGACGGAGCCGACTCGCGCACGGCCTTCGCCACGGCGTCCATGGCGAGCGCGCCTTCCTTCAAGCGCGCTTCCTTCTCCTTCGCAGGCAGCTTCTCGACGGCCAGCGCGCTGCGCACGGTCCACATCGAGAACGGCTCGAGACTCCGCCCCTCGGTGATCGGGATGCGCGCGAGCGGTGCCACCAGCGTGCCTTCGGCGCCGGATCCGTTCAGCCCCGCGATGGGCGAGATGCGCGTCGCGATGCCGTCTTCGTCCGGCGTGGGATAGAGGCCGTCCCAATGGCGCACGACGAGCTCGCGCGCGAGCCGGAAGCCATCGCGCAGTCCGGCGAAGCCCTCGGCGCGCACGAGCGCCTCGATCAGCCAGGCCACGATCTCCAGGTCCTTCGTGCGCTGCGCGAGCGCCTGGCTCGCGTCTTCGATGATCGGCCGCCAGATCTGCGCCTCGGCCATGCCGATCACCGAGCCGAACTCGCCTTGGCGCTCGGCGGCGCGCGCCGCGGTCCGCGCATCCTTGATGCGGTAGTACTCGGCGGAGCTGGAGACGTCCTGACGGAGATCCACGCCCGTCGCCTTCTCGCCGGGGATCGGCGCGAGCAGCGCTTCGAAGTCGAGGACGGAGGGTGAGCCCATGGTGCAGGCGAGGCTCCGCAGCGGACACGGCGCAGCGCGCCGTGGCGGGTCACGGGTCGGACGGGAGGGCGCAGTCTAGGGAGCCAGCTGCAGCGGTGCAAGGAGAGCGGGCGCCCGCGCCGCGCTCAGCGCGCCGTCCGCGCCCGCGCACTCGCGATCGCCCCGCGCAGCGACTCCGCGAGCAACGGCGCGTTCTCCGGCGTCGGCGCTTCTACCCCCGCGCGCCGCGGCAGCGAAGGCGTGTAGTCCCCTTCCCCGAGATCGCCGTGCGCGCTCTTCGGCGCGATCCACGCCGCGTCGTTGGGCCCGAGCGGCGCGAGGAAGAAGGTGCAGAACGAGGGCTCGCTCCCGCTCTGCGGCGCCTGCGGGAAGAAGAGCGTCGGCAGTTCGCCCTTGCCGAGGAGCTGCGCCGCGGCGAGCGCGCTCGACCACGCGTGCACTTGCGGAAAGGCCGCCAAGTCCTGGACCAGCGGCAAGCGCAGCGGTCGGCGGTACGCGACGCGGCCGAGGCGCATCAGCGAGACCAGGATCTCCTGCAGCCCGTCCTGTCCCTCCTCGGGCCAGAGCGCGCGCACCCAGGTCTCCCACGAGAGGCGCTCCAGCCGCGCCGAGGAGAGCTCCTTCGGCGCGAGCGAGCGCTCGCGCATCCAGGCGAGATAGCGCTCGCCGTCGGCGATCCCGCGATGTTCCTCGTAGGCGCGCTCGAGCTCGCTCCAGATCGCGGCAAGAGCGGTCTCGTCCTCCGCGAGCTCGGTCGCGAGCGCCTTCCGCCGCCGCTCCACGAAGAGCGTAAAGGGGAACGGGCGCTCCCCGCCGCGATCGCTGCTCGCCCAGATGCTGCCCATCAGCGGCTCGTCGGCGCCGCAGCCGATCACGAAGCGCGCGGGCCACGGCAACGAAGGTGCGCCGCCCTTCGCGGCGACGCTGCCGGAGTACGCGTGGTCCAACCATTCCCGCAGCGCGCGGCCGTGCCCTTGGCTCGCGCCGACGCGGAGGTAGTCCTTCGCGAGCGGCAGCTTGCCGTAGGCCTGGAGGTAAGGAGCTTCGCGCTGGAAACGCTCGAAGAGAGCCATGGAGAGGTGGGCCTAAGAGCGCACGCGGTAGCTCGGGCGGAGCGGCACCGGTCGCGCGAAATCGAGGAGGAAGCGCGCGCGAGTGTCCTTCGCGGGCTTCGCGAAGCTGCTCGTGATCTCCCAGCGCTTCGAAGCGGCACCCGCATCGAGCGGGCGGCCGAGGATCCAGGCCAGCGCGAGCGGCGCGAAGGCGGAGCCGACGCGCAGCTCGGCGTCATCGGGCTGCGTGCGCCCGGCCGGCAGCGCCGCGGCGGACTTGCTCCAGCGCAGCCAGACCTGCTCGGCGTTGCCCGGGCGGAAGCTCCAGGCGAGCGGACCGAAGCGCGAGCCTTCGTTCAACTGGGCGAAGTCGAAGAAGTTGTTGGCGTCGCCGGTGCGGAAGCAGGTGAAGAGGTAGTTGCAGCGCCGCCACACCGAGTCCGGTTCGTCGATGCCGACCGGGGCGAGCGCGATCTCGACCGCGCACTGATCGAGCGCCTTCATCGGCTGCTCTTCCCCGCTCAGGAACTGGCGCAGGTCGCGCAGGAAGTAGTCGAACGCGAAGAACTCCGTCGCCGGCGACTCCTCGCGCGCAGGCCGGAACGCGAGCCGCTGCTCCTGCAGGTAGAGGCGCTGCAGCTTCTCGAACTCGCCGTCGGGGCCGAGGAACGCGGCGAGCTCCGCTCCGATCGCATCGCGCTTCACCGCGAGCTCGGCGAGCTGGCTCGCGCCCGCGAAGAAGACGAGCTCCAGGTTCGTCGTCAGCTTGCGCTCCACGTCGCCTTGATAGAGCACGCGCAGGCGCTCCACGGCGAGCCGCTCCAAGTTCGCGTAGAGGCGATCGACGTACCAGTCGGCGACCGAGCTGATCGTCGAGCGATCCGCGGGTCGACCGAGCCGCGCGCTGCGCAAGTCCGCGAGCGCCTTCGCCAGCGGACCGCCGTCCGTGGCGCGCTCGAACGCGATCGCGCTCGCATCGAGCCACGCCGCGCGCTCCTTCGCGAAGTCCGCGAAGTCGGCGATGCGCGCGCTCGTGCGCGCGAGCTCTCCGGCCGGCGCCTCGAGCTCGGCGCGGCGCTCCAAGCGCGCGAGCGCATCCGCGATCTGCGCGCCGTCCAGCACCTTCCACTCGACGCTGCTGAGCTTGTCGTGCCACGCGCGGAGCTGATTCGGCTTCAGCTCCTGCTTCACGATGCGCACCGCATCGAGCAAGGTCGTCATCTCGCGCAGCGCGGGGCTCGCCGTGAGGAGGTCTCGCTCGTGGAGGGCGACGCGCTGCACGAGCACGGGGCGCGCGTCGTTGCTGAGCCAAGCTCCGAGCGCTTGCTCCACGGCGCCGCTCGGACCGTAGGTCGATGCGCGGCGCACGTGCTCGTCGAGCTCGCGCACGAGCGCGATGGTGCGCTCGGCTCCGCCTTCTTCGGCGGTGCTCCAGCGCTGATTGCACGCGCGCTGCACTTCCGAGAGATGCAGCAGCGCCAGGTCCTGCGCATCGGCGCTGCCGTCGCGACCGAGCGCGCGCATCAAGGTCTCGTCGAGACCCGCGGCCGGATCCTCGCTCCAACTCGGGATCAGCGGTCGCGCGGCGCGGATCGCGTTCGTCCGCGCGTTGGTGAGCGCCTCGACCCAAGGTGCGAGATCGCTCTGCGCCGTCGCGTCGCCCTCGGCGAGGCTCTTCAGCGCGCGCTCGAGCGCGGACGCGTGCTCCAGCAGCGGCGGCAGGGTGCGCTGCGGTCGAGGCGCACCTGCGCTCAGGGCCGCGCCGAGGCGCGCCTCATCGCCGTAGCTCCGCAGATACGGCCCTTGCAGCGCGGCGAGGCGCCAGCGCACGACCTTGCGCGCGAGCCCGCCGTCGTTCGCCAAGCGCGCGACTTCGATGACTCGCGGAGCGTCCGTGGGCAGCGCGGCGAGGCTCCTCTCCTCGAGCGCCTCCGGCGCGGGCAGCGCGGCGGGAGCACTCACCGTGGCGAGCGGATCGAGGAGCAGCGCCTGGAGCTCCGCGCTCGGCACTTGGGTCCTCGGTCCGTCGAGCGCGCCGATCACGTCCCCGACGCCGCGGCCTTCGGGCAGCAGCGCCGCGCGCGCGAACGCCGTGTTCTCCACGAACGTGCGCAGCAGCTCGAGCTCCTTCCAAGCCTCGGCGTCCGCGGCACCGCGCGCCGCGAGCAAGCGCGCGCGCTCGCCGCGCAGCGCCTCGAGGCCGTCCTGCACGTCCTTCTTCACGAGCAGCCATTGCCGCTCGCCGGAGCTCTTCAGCGCCTTCGTGAGACTCGCGCTGCGCAGCGCGCCATGCGCGTGGTGATAGCGCGCGGCTTCGAGCAAGAACGCGGGCAGCTCCGCTTCGCGCGGCTGCGTCGCCGCGGCGGAGATCGCGCGATGGCTGCGCACGAGCGCTTCCCACGCGACGAGATAGCCAGCGGCACCCGTCACTTGATTCGCGGCCTGCGGCCAGAGCGTCCGCGCCCACAGGCGCTCCACCAGCTCCGGCGTCGTCAGGAGTGCGGTCTTCGCGGCGTCGATGCGCGAGAGCGGCACGGGTAGATCGGCGGCGAGCTCCGCGCGCTGCGCGTAGACCCGCTGGGCACCGGAGACGAGGCTCGCGGGCAGGAGATCCTCGAGCGCCGCGAAGTTAGCCGACGCGCTGGGATCGAAGCCGCCGAGCAGCAGCGCCAACTGGCGCGAGCGACGCAGGAAGCCCTCGTGATCCGCCGCGGCGATCGCGCCGCTCTTCCCGTGCTCTTCCAGCCGCTCCTCCATCAGAACCCGCAGCGCGGGCGTGAAGCGCTGGTCGCAGAGCGATGCGTAGAGCTTCTCGAAGGACTCGGAGCGATTGACGCCCGCGCTCTCCAGCGAACGCGGGGCGATCTGCTTCGCCTCCCACACGGCATCCAGCGACTTCAGGAGCTCGCCGGCGTTCGGCGCCTCCGCGTTCGCGCTCTCGGCCGCCGCGCGCAGCGCGACGCGGAACTTGCCGAGCTCGCTGGAGGAGTACTCGGTGAAGACGTAGTAGGCGCTCGCGACGACGCTCACCGCGGCGATCGATGCGGCGGCGCCGTAGCCGATCCAGGCGTTCCGCTTCGCGACGGCGACGCGCGCGCGCGTCGGGCGGACGAGACCGCGCTCGCTGAAGACACGCCGGCGCACGAGGTCCTTGATGAAGTACGCCTGCTGCTTAGTGAACAGCGCCGCGAGATCGCGGAGATCCGCCTCGCCCGTCGTGCCGAGCAGCTCCGCGCACACTTTCGCGATCGGCGTCCCGGTCTGCAGACCGCTGGTGAGATAGAAGCCGCGGAAGTAGAGGTGATCGACGAGCTTCGAGTCGGAGAAGACGCGCTTCAGGTAGAGCTCGAGGGCCGGGAAGAGCGCCTCCAGCTCGTCGGGGAAGGCGTACATGCGATCGACTTCGCCCAGGCCTTCCGGCAGGCGCACGGTCGCGACCATCGTGTCGCGCAGCGTGCGCGCGCGGCCGACGAACTGCTCGAACGCGCGCCGTACCTCGACGATGTCGAAGGGCGCCTCGTACGCCTCCGCCGGGCGCGACCAGCCGAACATCTGCTGGCGCTGCTCCGACTCCAGGCGATGCACCGTCTCGGCGAAGCCGAAGATGCGGTCGGCCTTCGTCAGCACGACGTAGATCGGCACCTGCGCCTGCAGCTTGCCGGTCAGCGTGAGCAGCGCGTTCTGGATCTTGTTCGCCTTCCTCGTCGTCTCCTCGCGATCGTCCTTCAGCAGGCTGTCGCAGGGGATGACGAGGATCAGACCGTTCGCGGGGCAGATCGGGCGATAGTTGGCGAGCAGCTCCAGGAACGCGGCCCACTCGGACTCGTCGCTGGCGCCGCCTTCGTGCGTAAAGAGGCGCCCGGCCAAGTCCAGGATCACGGCCTCCTCGGTGAACCACCAGTCGCAGCCGCGCGTGCCGCCGACACCCGAGAGCCGCGACTGCCCGAACGGGAAGGTGAGGTCCGAGTTCTGGAGCAGGACGCTCTTCCCCGACTGCGGCTCGCCGACCAGCAGGTAGAACGGCAGCGAGTAGCGATCGATGCCCTGTTGCTCGAGCTCCTTCGTCCAGGAGATCCACTCGCGCTTGCGGTCGTCGATGCCCTCGCGCGCGGCGACGCCGGCGTCGAAGCGGCGCTGCTTCTTCCGCTGCGTGAAGCGCACGAGGCGCCCGCTGCCGAACCACACCAAGGCGATCA
>JAEUHW010000048.1 GCA_016793245.1 Planctomycetota bacterium | reverse complement strand
CGGCAAGTGCGCCGCGATCGCGTCCACGACGGCGCGCGCGCCGCCGCGATAGGCGTCCAGCGAGTAGAGCAAGTCGAAGGAGCCGAGGAAGTTGTCGACGGCGTCGCGCGCTTCGGGCGACAAAACGCGACCGGCCTCGAGGGCGCCTAGGCTCTCGCGCAGCTCCCGCACGAACGCGCGCCGCGAGATCTGCTCCTGGCGCTGCACCTCGCCCGAGAGCTCGAAGCGCGAGCGCCAGGTGAGATAGGCCTTGCGCACGAGATTCGCCGCGCGCTGTACGCGCTCGGCCTCGGCAACGAGCGCGCGCAGCGTCTCGACTTCGGTCGCTCGCTGCGCGAGATCCGTCGCGAGCGCCGCGCGCTCTTGCTGCAGGGCGGCGAGCCCGGAGGCCGCGCCGCGCTCACCGCTCGCGATCTGCGCTTCGATGTCGCGCAGCGCGAGCTCCGCGGCTTCGCGCGAAGTCGCGGCGCTCTCGACGTCTTCGCGGCGAAGCTCCAGGCGCTGCCGCAGCGCATCCAAGCGCTGCTGCTCCTGCGCCGGCGGCCAGAGACCGAGCTCGCCTTCGATCGCCTTCGCGCCGCGCTCCTCGGCGGCCCACACTTCGCCCCACGCGCGCGCCGTGTCACCGAGCTCACCCAGGAGTTCGTCGCGCTCGGCGACGGGAGCGGCCTTCCGCTGCTCCGCGCCGGTCCGCAGCTCGATCAGCGCTTCGCGCAGCGCGCGCAGCAGCGCGATCTCGACCGCGGCTCCCGTCGACTCCTCGGCGGGATCCGCGCGATCGAGGCGCAGCAGGAACGGCAAGCGCTGCGAACGCGCGCGGCGCCGTCCCACCGTATCGGCCGACTGGCCTTGCTGCTGCGTCTGGAGCTCGATCGCGGGTGCTTGCTGCGCGACCACCTCGGAGCGCACGCGCACGCCGAGGCCCTCCAAGTAATGCCCGAGCTCGCCGAGGTCGTTCTGCTTGAACTGCTGCTGCTGCAGCTCGGTCGGCTCGTAGCGCGGCACGAACGCGAGCACGTTGCCGCCGCGCCGCAGATACGACGCGATCTGCTCGACGCCTTCGGCGCCGAGCGTCGTCGGCGACGGACGCATGAGCACGAGCAAGCGGCACTCCACCGGCAGCTTGTTGTAGCCGTCGATGCGCGCGAGCGGACGGACGGTGACGGAGCCGCGCAGCAAGTAGCGCAGGTCCTTCGCGAGCACCTCGGGTGCGTGCGCCTGGCTCAGGCGCTGCGCTTCCTGCTGCGCTTCCTGCGCGCGCGGCGAGCCCTGCATCGCGTCGGGATACTGCTTCTGGATCCAGCGCGAGAGCTCCTGCTGGAAGGACTGCAGGTCCTCCAAGCCCGGACGCGCGAGCGGAGTCTTCTTCAGGTCCTCCTCGACCAGCACGCAGACCAGCGCCGGCTCCGTCTCCAGGAACGAGTCGAGGTGGCGCACGAACCACGCTTCCACGTCGAACGGCGCGATCGCGTTCTTCGCCGACTCCTTGCGCTCGGCATAGCGCAGCACGAGGCCGCACCAGAGGCGCTCCGCGCGGCCCTTCGCGTCGAGGTTCGGGATCGGGGAGAGCCCCTCTTGCTCGGCGCGCTCGATCTCGAGGCGCGAACGCTCGGGGTCCAGGCGATGGATCTCGACGCGCAGGAAGTCGCCGGCCGCCGCGCGCAAGTCCTCGACGCGGCTCTCCGTCTCGCGGAAGTAATCGGCGTACTCGGGCGGAGGCGTTCCACTCGTGTAGAGCTCGAGATGCACGCGGAGGTCATCGCGCTCGCGCTGCGTGAGCGCGCGCTTCTGCCCTTCCTCGTCTTGGCGGACGGTGTCTTCGAAGCGCCGCTGCATCGCCGCGAGCGAGTCGCGCGTCGCCGGCGCCAGAGTCCAACGCCCCGACGAGCTCAAGTCGACGCGCGCGTTCGCACCGTAGCGGCGCGCGAGCACGTTCAGCTCGACGGCGATCAGCAGGAGCAGCAGGACCGCGACGGCGGCCTGCACCTTGAGTCGGATGCGGCTCATGCGCTAGCCCGCCTTCCGCCAGGTGAGCACGGCGGCGTTGAGACCGAGGAGCAGCGCGCAGGCGCTGACGAGGAAGACCAGGTTCTTCATCAAGATCACGCCGCGGTCGACGGAGTCGAAGAGCGCGGTCAAGCCGTACTGCTGGACCTCGAGCGCGGCCCCAGCGAAGCGCTCCGGCAGATGCGGCGCCAGGTTCGTCGCGAGATCGGCGAGGAAGAACCAGAGTGCCAGCAGCGTGAAGCCGACGAGGAAGGCCACGAGCTGATCGCGCGTGAACGCGCTCGCGAGCTGACCGAGCGCGATGCAGGTCGCACCCAGCACGAGGCTCCCCGCGTAGCCGCCGAGGATCGGCCCCCATTCCAGGCCGCGCGGATCGTCGCAGAGCGACCAGACGACGTAGACCGTCGGCAGCGTCGTCGCGAGGCAGAGCACGAGCATCCCCATCGCGCCGAGGAACTTGCCGAGCACCGCATCGATCGGCCGCACGGGCAAGGTGAGCAGGAGCTCCTCGGTGCCCAGGCGCCGCTCCTCGCTCCAGAGGCGCATCGAGATCGCCGCACCGAAGAGCACGAAGAGCAGCGGCAGATGGCGCGCGGCGAAGACGCCCGAGAGATCCGCGCTCTGGCGCGCGAAGAGGGTCGGCACGCCGAACGGGCTCCAGAGGTACACGAAGAGCCCGAGCAGCAGCGAGAACAGGATCAAGAGGACGAAGCCGAGCGGCGAGGCGAAGTACGCCTTCCACTCGCGCTTCGCGATGGCGAGGGCAGCTGCCACGTTGCTACTCCTTCGTCTGCGTGATCTGGCGGAAGGCCTGCTCGAGCGTTCCGAGCGGACCGGAGATCTTCTTCGGGGCCCCGTCGGCGACGATGCGCCCGCGCGAGATCATCAGCGCGCGCGGGCAGGTGAGCTCGACCTCGGGGAGGATGTGCGTCGAGAGGATCACCGTGGCGCCTTGCTTCGCGAAGCCCTGGATCAGGTCGCGCATGACGACGCGTTGGTTGGGATCCAAGCCCTCGGTGGGCTCGTCGAGGATCAGCACCTTCGGCGAATGGATCACCGCCTGGGCCAGGCCGACGCGCTGCTTGTAGCCCTTCGAGCACTCGCGGATGCGCTTCCGCGCGACCTCCTGCAGCGCGCAGAGCTCGATCGCGCGCTCGACGGCCGCGGCGCGCTCGCGGCGCGGGATGCCGCGCACCTCGGCGACGAAGCGCAAGAAGGGCCGCACGCGCATGTCGACGTACAGCGGGTTCGACTCGGGCAGGTAGCCGATGCGGCGCTGCACTTCGAGCGGATGGCGCGAGACGTCGAAGCCCAGCACCTCGGCGCGACCGCGGTCGCTCGCGAGGTAGCCGGTGAGCATGCGCATCGTCGTGCTCTTCCCGGCGCCGTTCGGGCCGATGAAACCCACGATCTCGCCGGTCTCGATCTCGAACGAGACGTGATCGACGGCGCGATGGGAACCGAAGCTCTTGCTGAGATCTTGGACGCGGATCATCTCGGCAACCGGGGTTCGCGAGGACGGAGAGAGGAAGGCTCGGGGGCGCAGCCGGCGGGCCACGCCGACCGGCTCATTGATAATTGACCAGGTTGAACTGCTCGAGGAAGTCGCGGTTGGTCGGGTACTGCTCGAGCTTCTTCGAGAGCAGCTCCATCGCCTCCATCGGGCGCATCTTGTTCAGCACGCGGCGGAGCAAGGAAACCTTCATGAGCTCGGAGCGCTCGAGCAGGCGCTCCTCCTTGCGCGTGCCGGAGCCGGCGAGATCGAACGCGGGGAAGATGCGCTTCTCGGCGAGCAAGCGCGAGAGGTTGATCTCCATGTTCCCCGTGCCCTTGAACTCCTCGAAGATGACCTGGTCCATCTTCGAGCCGGTGTCGACGAGGCAGGTGCCGATGATGGTCAAGCTGCCTCCGTCCTCCGTGTTACGCGCGGATCCGAAGATCTTCTTCGGGCGCTCCATCGTGCGGGAGTCGATGCCTCCCGAGAGGATGCGACCGGAGTTCCCGATCTCCTGGTTGTACGCACGGGCGAGACGCGTGATGGAGTCGAGCAGCAGCACGACCTCCTGGCCGCATTCGCAGAGGCGGCAGGCGCGGCGCCAGACGCCTTCGGCGGTCTGGATGTGGTCCTTCGCCGACTCGTCGGCGGTCGAGACGTACACCTCGCCCTTCACGCTGCGCTTCCAGTGCGTGCCTTCCTCGGGGCGCTCGTCGATGAGCATCACCATCAGGTGCACGTCGGGGTACTTGAGCTCGATGGCCTTCGCCATCTTCTGCATCAGCACCGTCTTGCCGCCGCGCGGCGGTGCCACGATCAGCGCGCGCTGGCCGCGGCCGAGCGGCATCAGCATGTCCATGATGCGCAGCGCGGTGTCGCCCTGCTCCATGCCCGTCTCGATGGGCACTTCGCCGAGGCGATACTGGAAGTCCGGATCGACGGAGACCAGGCGCTTGAAGTGCGGGAGGTGCTTCGCCTCCTGCGGATCCATGCCGTCGACGAGGATCACCTCGCGCAGGATCGGCTTCTTGCCCGGTCCGGCGGCGGGCGTCTGCCGCCCTTCGATGAAGGAGCCGTCGCGCAAGCCGTAGCGATGGATCGTCTGCTGCGCGACGAAGGTGTCGTCGGGGAGGCGATGGAAGTTGCGGGCCGCTTGGCGGAGATAGCCGGTGCCGCCCTTCTCGAGCTCCAGGACACCCGTGATCTCGACCAGCTCGCCGCGGACCTCCGGTCCGCCGTGAGAGGGCGCTCGTCCGGCATGCGCCGGACCGGCCTGCATCCCCGGTCCCCCGCCCTCGCCGCGGAACTTGCCGCGCGGCTTCTGTCCTCGGCGCCCGCGCTTCGCGGGCCCCTTCGCCGGAAAACCTCCCGAGCGACCTGGTCCGCCGCGGCGCTCGCGCGGGGCGACCCCTTCCGCGCCGCCGTAGCCACCGTAGTTCCCGCCATCTTGCGGCGCAGCGCCGCCTCGAGGGTCGGAGCCGGCGTCCGCGTAGCCGGAGCGAGCGTCGTGGGGCCCGTCGTAACCGGCGCCGGAATACCCTGCACCGCGCTCGCCGTCCCCGCGGTCTCCACCGCTGTCGTAGCCAGGGCCGTCGTAGCCCCCGACCGCGCCGAAGCCTTCGTTCGTCGGAGCCGCGGCGCCGAAGTCTCCCGGCGGCCTTCCGGCAGGCCGCGCACCGCGCCCCGGTGCACTTCCGCGTCCGCCTCGTCGCCCGCGTCGCCGGCGCCCGCCGCGTCCTCCGCCCCAATCGCCGCCGCCTTCGGCGCCGCCTCCGCCACCACCCTCATAGCCTCCGCCGCCGTAGCCCCCGGTCCCTTGGCCACCGGCGCCGTATCCGCCCGCGCCGTGACCACCGGCTCCGTAGCCGCTCCCCGCGCCGCCGTAGCCGGCACCTTCACCGGAGCTGCCGCCGGGATCGCCTCCCGGCGCGGGATGTCCATGCGCAGGCGGGCCTCCACCTCTCTTCGGCGCACCGCCACGTCCACGCCGACGGCGCGGATGGCCGGGGCCAGCGTAGGAGGAGGAGGCTTGCAGGTCTTGGGGCACGGTGGACTCCGGGCTCGAAGCGAAGCGGCTCGAGGCCGCGATGAAGCAGCGTTGCGATCCGGAAGCCACGAGGCCACCGACTCGGCGCGCGTCTCTGTTCCTTCTTCGCACGTGCTGGCGAGGCACGGCGGCGCGCCCCGCGCGCGGCGGGCGCATCTCTCGAACGGACCGGAACGCGCGAGGTCGCGCGCCACTCGGTCAACACACGGGATCGACTAGCGCCGATGCAGGAACGCGATCCTGTCTTCCGCTCCGCGCTCGCCTCTTCCGCTCTCGCGCCCCAGCGAGGGAACGCGTTTCCGGCGAGGAGTGCGCGAGGGATACGGCGCGACACGGCGCCCAGACGCATCGATTTGCGAGGGCAGAACGCTCCGCTACGGCGACGATCTCCGCCTAGGCGAGACCCGCGACACTCCGCAGCGCCTCGCGCGAAAGAGCGCGAAGCACGCCGCCAAGTCACTCGATACGAGACCGAGCGAAAGCAGCGCCCACGGCTTCAGCATGGCAATGGCGAGCGGCGGTGCGGAGCAGAGGCCGGGCCATCCGATGCTGTGGCGTTCTCGGGCTGCGAACTTCGTAGGCGAAGCTCGCTTAGGTTGCAGGCTCGAAGTTTGCAATCCCTCAGGGCACCGTTCCGTAGGCTCCACGGCCTGGAATCAGAACCCTAGGTTGCAACCTCGAGCGCCACTACCTCGCACGCCGTTGCAGAAGCGGTCGCCTTCGCGCGGCGAAGGCCGCAGCGCCAGCAACCGAAGCAAGCGGTGAGTGGTCGGGGCGAGAGGATTTGAACCTCCGACCTCTGCGTCCCGAACGCAGCGCTCTAGCCAAACTGAGCCACGCCCCGTTTCCCAATCCGATTTCCTCGGCCGGCCGAAGATCCAGCGTGGCGCGAGTGGCCAGCCGAACTCGACCGGGTCGTCCGTCCCGCGGTACTCGGATCGCGCATCGGGATGCGCGCGCTCCGCTCCGAACGGCGATTCGCCCCGAACTCACGTCCCTACGCCAGAAGCGCAGAGTCGCGACTCCAGAACTCTCGGTCCGGAGGACCTGCCGCACTCGAGCGCCGAATCCGAGGCTGTTTTCCCACCGCCCCTGGCGTTCTCGCGCGTGCCCTCGCCACCATCCGAAGCGCACGATAGCTCGGGGCGAACCCCGCTCCACCTCGTGCACCCGCTCAGGGCGAGTCGGTCCGGGCGTCCATGGAAGGATACCCATCGGTCGCGCGAAGCTTCGCGCGACGGGGCGCGTTTGTACGGCACCGCCGCGAGAGGGTCAAGGATCGAGTCAGGCTTTTGATCGGCCGGCGGGCAAGACGCGTCTCGGGCTCACTTGCCGAGATCGACGAAGACCCCGCCGTTCCGCTCGGCCAGGTCGCGCATGAAGTCCTTCTGAAACTGCCCGATCGCGATGGTGTGCAGCACGAGCTTCTTCAGGCGATTCATCTCGCAGATGCGCACCACGATGTCGTCGGTCTCGACGTACTCGCCCGCCGTCGGTCGCCCGTCGGAGAGGAAGAAGATCGTGTCGATCTCCGAGGCGTAGTAGCGGTCCTGCGTCCCGCGGCCGGCGAGGTCGAGACCGGCGGTGAGGGCGCCGTAGGTGTTCGTGCGCCCCTTCTCCAAGTCTCCGCCCCCCAGCGCCGAGGAGAGCGCCTGCGCGCTCGTGCCGCCGATCGGCTGAAGGCGCTCGACCCATTTCAGCGCATTCGAGCGGTTCACCACGTTGGCCTGCACGAGGCCCTTCTTCCACGGGATCACCTCGGCGGCGAACGCGAGGATGTTGAAGCGCACGTTCGGACCGAGCCCTTCCAGCGTGCGCGAGAGCTCGCCCTTCGCGATCTCCATCTTGGTGTAGTTCTTGTAGCCGCGACCCTCGAACGCCGCGCGATCGATGATCAGCTCGTCCATCGAACCGGAGACGTCGATGATGAACAGGATGCGCTTCGAGGGCGTTTCGATGCCGTGGTACTGCGTGCCGTCCTCGCGCACGGGACCGTAGCGCGCGCGGCTGGCCTTCATCGCCTCGGCGCGCGCCTTCAGCTCGGCCGCGGTGGGAACGACGTAGCGCTCCCCGGTCCTCTCCCACCAGCGCTCCCAGAGCTCCGCGCGGTCGTAGGAGTCGCCGGTGATCGCGACCAGAGCCTGCATCGCATCGGCGGCGATGCGCCCTTCGTCGCGCAAGAGCGCCACCAGCGGACCGATCGGCTCTTTCGCACGGACCTTGCGCGCGGCGGCGACGGCCGCGGCCTTCACCTGCCAATCGGGATCCGCGAGGACGCCGGCGATCGCGCTGCCTGCGGCGGGATCGGCGAGGTCGCCGAGCGCGTCGAGCGCGGAGATCCGCAGCGCGTTGTCCTTCTCGGCGAGGAGGGCGAGCAGGAGCGGCTGCGCTTCCTTGTCGCGCAGCAAGGCGACCGTGCGCACGGCGGCGAGGCGCACCTCGAGGTCCTTATGCGCGAGTTGAGCGCGCGCGAGCGGAGCGCCTTCGGCGTCCTTGGCGGCGCCGAGGGACTTCACCAAGCCCGCGAGGGTCCGCGCGTCCTTCTCGTCGGGAATGCGAGCTCGTACGGCGGCGCGGACCTCGGGGGTCTTGATCGCGCCGAGGACTTCCTCCGCCGCGCGCGCGACCTCGGGATCGCGATCCTTGAAGAGGCCGGCGAGCACGTCGATCACGCCCGGCGAAGTCGCGGAATCGAGCGTGCGGACGGCCTCGATGCGCTCCGGCCGCTCCTTGAAGCGCGGGAACGCCTTCTGGAAGTCGGAGACGATCTCGTCCTGCTGCGCGACGAGCGCGGGCGAGGAGAGCCAGAGAGCGAGGGCGAAGCGGAGAACCAAGTGCACGGGCGATCACCTCGGCGAGAGCCGGTCCGGGCGGCGCGTCCATTCCGCACGCCGGCCGGCCTTTCCGCAACCCGCGCGGCGCGTCAGGTGCCGCGCACGCGGAACGCCGGACGCCACCACGAGGAGAGGCGATCGCGCTCGAGAGCTCTGGCGCAGCGATCGAGGTCCGCATAGGCATCCTCGATCTCCTCGGCGCTGAAGCGCCGTCGCTCGCCGAGGAGCCGGGGGCGGAAGAGCAGCTCCAAGCGATGCTGATACTGCAGCTCGAGGCTCCAGCGGAGCTTGGCTCCATGCGTCGCCAGCGCCAGCGACTGCGTCAGCGGCTCGAGCCAGGGAAAGCCCACCGGACCGAGGTGGAAGAACACGGTCGGCCAGGTGCCTTCGCGCGCATCTCCGCCGACCACGCGATCGATGCGCAGGCCGGGCACGATCTCCAAGCGGCGCGCGAAGTCGTGCACCCGCGGATCGAGCCCGCGGTCCCGCGCTTCGCGGCGCAGCAACTCCGGGCCGACGAGGGCGTCGTCCCCGCAGAGCTCACCGCAAAGACCGCACTCGAGCAGTCGCCCCGCGCTGCCGACGACTTCCACGAGGAGATCGGATCCGCACTCGGGGCATTCGCTCTCCATCGGAACCTCCGCGCAACAACCCTCCGGCGAGGCTAGACCCGCGCCGCCGAAAGCCTGCAGCCTTGACCGTCGAACGGCCGATCATTATGACCGGCTCGACCTCCGCGCGGCACTCGCGACGGCCCGGCGATGTGCTTGGAAAGTCGGGAGCTCCGGCCGAAGAGCACCTCTTCGCCGGCACGCCCGACGTCGCACCCGCGGGAGGTGTTGCCGGACGAAGAGTCGCAACCGCTCGCCGCCGAGCAAGGGCAGGGCATGGTCGATCTCGAGAAGGTCTTGGAGCGCATCGCCGCGCAGAAGAGCCCCGGCACGCCTCTCGAGACCAGCCAGCGCGCCTGGCATCTCACGCGCGTGAAGCTGCAGGGGAAGACCGTGCCGCCCACCGCGATCTTCGCCGCGGGCCCCGTCGAGGACTGGCTCGCCGTGCGCGACACCCTGCGCGCCGCGGGCTTCACCGTCCCCGAGCTCTACGCGTGCTCGCGCGAGCGCGGCCAGTTGCTCGTCGAAGACCTAGGCCAGAACCGCCTGATCGACCTGCCCCCGGCCGAAGCCGCGCGGCGCTACGAGGAGAGCCTCTCGCTCATCTTGCAGATGCAGCGCCTGCTCGTGCCCGGCAAGCACACCGATCATCCGCCGTTCTCTCGCGCGCTGAACGAGGCCGAGCTCATCGCCGAGCTCGACGCCTTCGTCGACGAGGCGCTGCCGAAGATCTTCGGCGTGCCGAGCCGCGGCGCGCACGTGGAGCCGATCCGCATCGAGTTCGCGCGTCTCGCGCGCGACATCACCTCGATGCCGCGCCTCTGCGCGCATCGCTCGTTCACGGGGCGCAACTTGCACGTCACGGCGGGGAAGCGCCTGGTGATGACCGGCTTCGATCGCGCGCTGATGGCGCCGCCGCACTACGACTTGGCGAGCTTGCTCTACGACGGCTGGGGCGGGCCCGAGGCCTCGCGCCGCGAGGACCTACTGCGCCGGCACACCGAGGAAGGGAAGGAGTTCCTTCCCGCGTGGGACGAGGAGGCGCTGAGCCGCGCCTTCGGACGCGTCGCCGTCCAGCGCATCCTCGCCGAGTTCGGCCGGATCGCCACCGTGTTCGCTCCCGAGAAGCTGGCCGGCTTGAAGCACGTCACCGACGCGCTCACGCAGAACCTGCGCAAGCTCTGCCAGAGCAACGACGACCTGGCGATGATCCGCGAACCGCTCGCCGATCTCCTGCCGATCTTCCGGAGCTGAGCGGCGTTCTGCGCACTCGCGCCGCGGGCAAGCGCTCCGCGCAGCGAATCGCGCACGCTTCAAACGCGCAGGCCGCGTGCCGCCGATCGGCGGTACGCGGCCTGCGCGCTGTCGAAACCGCGGAGAGCGCTCAGCTCTTCGCCTTGCTGCCGCCGAGCAGGATCGTGTTCATCGGCTGCTGCTGCACGGACTTCACCGCGCGCTTCGGGATGCTGAAGTTCGCCGGCCCGAAGGAGAGCGTCACGTGCGTTGGGAGGTCCGCGATGATGCGGCCCCAGAGGCGCGCTTGGGAGCGGAACTCGACGTAGCCCTCGGGATACTCGGAGAGCCGCGACGCCGCGGTCTCGAGCGGCAGGATCTCGCGCAGGTCTTCGTAGACGAAGACCACCGTGCCTTGCTCGAGCTTCAGCTCGATCATCGTGTCGTCGATCTTGCGGAGCTGACCATCGAACTCGGCGCCGTTGCGGAGCTGCACGCGCACCTTGCTCTGACGCAGTAGCGTGTCGCCCGCGGGCACGGCACCGCCCATGTCGGCGAACGCGGTCGCGGGGATCGGACGATCCTCGCCCGGCGTGAAGCTCTCCGAGGTCTCGGAGTCGCCGATCGATCCCTGCGCTTCGGGCAGGGCTTCCGCGAGCGCCAGCTCGCCGCCGATGTCCGCACGACCGATCGAGCCGTCGGGGCGATTCTCGATCGCGGGCAGCTCCTCGGAGACCGGGAGAGCGGACGGCGGCGTCGCGGCGACGACCTCACCGCTGCCTTCGGACGCAGGCGTCGTCGCCGGCGTCTCCGGCTGCGGCTCGATCTGGAGCGGAGGCACCGGATCGGGCACATCGGTTCGCGCGATCTGCGGCGCGCTGCCTTCCGGCGTCGCGGCGTTCGGATCCGCCGTCGCCGCGACCGCAGGAGTGCTGAGCGGATCCGCGGCGCCATCCTTCGCTGCGGGCTTCGGCTTCACCTTCGGCGGAGGCGTCGCCTTCGCCGAGCGCACGGCCGCGGGTTGTGCGGTGCCTGCGGAGTCCTCGGAGCCGAGATACTCGAGCGCGTACGGCACGGCGAGCGCCGCGAGCGCGGCCGCCAGCAAGCCCGAACCGATGAGCAGGAAGCGCCTCGTGCGCGGCGATCCTTCGCGACGCGGAGCAGGGGCGCTCTCCACCGCGACGAGCTCTTCTCCGAGCTCCTCGCCCAACGCGCTCTCGTCCTCGCCGAAGGTCTCGCCTTCGAAGCCGCTCTCTTCCTCGTTCGCCGCGTAGCCTTCGACGGGCGCGACTTCGCTCTCGTCGGCGATCTCATCGTCGAAGCCGCCCTGGGCTTCTTCGAGCTCATCGCTCTCGTCGTTCGCGTCCGACCAGGAGACGACTTCCGAGTCGTCGCCGGCGAAGTCGTCGTCGAGGAGCTCATCGCGCTTCGCGACCGGATTGGCGCTCGCGGCCAACGGCTCGGTGCGCAGGCGCTCCGCCGGCGGGAACGCGTGTCGATCCGCGCCGAGCTGGAAGCCGTGCTCGATCTTCGCCGGGCGCTGCGGAGCGGCTTCCTCGACGAACGCGAAGGTCTCTTCGGGGGCGCTGGCCGCTACAGAAGCGCCGGCGTCGCTCTCGAAGCCCCAACCATCGCTGCCATCCTGCACGTCCAGCTCCGAGGCCTCGGCCGCCGGATGGAACGTGGAGCCGATGCCGAGCGGCTGCTCGTCGGGAGTGCCCTCCCAGGATTCGTCTCGAGCGAGCGGATGCGCGGGCTCCTCGAAGTGGCCGCGGAGCTGCTCCTCCGGCCGCACGCTGAGCTCTTGCATCAGATCGTCGGCACCGAGCGCGTCGCGCTCGGCCATGAGCCCCGAGAGCGAGGCTTCTTCGCGCTCGAGCGGATCTCCCTCCGCTTCGCTCGGCGCACCGCGCGTCGAACCGAAGAACGCGGTCAAGCCGGCCTCCGGTGGACGCGCAGCCGCCGGGCGCTCTCCCGCGACCGGCCGCGCGCTGCTCCCCTCTTCTTCGTCCAGACCTTCGACCGCGAAGAGGAACTCGTCATCTTCCCAGTCGACGCCGCTCTGATTTCGGTCCGTCATCGGTCCCCCGCCTGGAGCCGTCGGAAGGCCAGGCGTACGCCTGGCCCCGATACGTGCCGCACAGGTACCATTCTTTCTCCCTATCGGCGGGGAACGCCGGTCGGGATGAGCCCGAGTTCAGAGCCCGCTGGCTTCTCTTGTTCGTCGCACCGCGTGCACCTTCGCCGCTCCGCGCGCTCGCGCTGCTGCTCTTGGCGGCGCTGGTGGTGCGGATCCTCGTCTTCTCCGCGGTCTGTGCGCCGGAGCATGCGCTGGCACCGCTCGCCGCCGCGGAGCTGAGCGGCGATGCGCGGCTCTATCACACGTGGGCCGCCGAGCTCGCGGCCGGTCGCGATCCGTACGCCGGCGTCGCGTGGTGGCATCCACCGCTCTTCCCGCTCGTCCTCGGTCGCATCTACGCGCTCTGCGGCCCCGATCCCCGAGCGGCGCTCGCGCTGCAGATCGTCTGCGGGCTGTTCGCGCTCGGCTTCCTCTATCTCTGGGTGCGGCGCGTGCTCGGAGCGCGAGCCGCGCTCGCCGCCGGGCTCTTCTCGGTCCTCTATCTGCCGAGCGTCTTCTTCGAGACCAGGCTGTTGCCGGCGCCGCTCGCGACGGCGCTGACGAGCGTCGCGCTCTGGTGCGCCGCGCGCGCCGGGGACGCGCGCCATCCGCGGAGACTGCTCGCGGCGGCGGGGCTGGCGGCCGGGCTCGCGGCTCTCGCGCGGCCGAATCTCCTGCCCTTCGCTCCCGCGCTCGCGTTGGCCTGCGCGTGGCGTCCGCCGCAGGGATGCGCGCGCGGTCGAGCGCTGCTCGCGGTCCTGCTCGGCATCGCCCTGCCGCTCGGCGCGAGCGCAGCGCGCAACGCCGCGCAAGGAGACGCGGTGCTGATCTGCGCCAACGGCGGCGTGAACCTCTGGATCGCGAACGCGGAGCAGGCCTCGCCCTTCTTCCGCGCCCCCGACGCGCGCTGGACGCGCATCGAGACGCAGGAGGAAGAAGCGCGCGCGGAGGCGAGCGAGGCGTTGGGACACAGCGCCAGCGCGAGCGAGACCTCGCGGCATTTCGCTTCGCGTGCGCTCGAAGAGCGCGCGGCCGATCCGCTGGCGACGCTCGCGCTCCTCGGTCGCAAGCTGCTCGCCGCCGTCTCCGATGTCGAAGCCGGAGTCTTCGACCTGCCGCAGATCGAACGCGAGCTCGCTCCGTCGCTCTGGGTGGCGCCGTTGCCGTTCGCGCTGCTGCTAGCTCTCGCCGTGCTCGGCGCGTTCCAGCTCACTCCCGAGGAGCGCCGACGACTGCTGCCGGCCGCGCTGCTGTGGGCCTGCGGACTGCTCGTAGGCCTCGCCTTCTTCTCGTACTCCCGACTGAGGCTGCCCACGCTCCCCGTGCTCTTCGCGCTCGCTGGCGTCGCGGCGACGCGGGGCGCGCCGCGGTTCGCGCTGCGCGCCGGTGCTTGCGCGGCGGCGGCGCTCGTCGCCTCGTGGCCGGACTGGGAAGGGCTGCTCGCGACGCGGCGCTCGAAGATCTACGTCGAGCAAGCGCTGCGCCGTGCGCGCGCGACACCACCACCGGAACAGCACGAGCTCGCGCGGCTCGCCGCGCGCGTGGACGCGCTGCGCGCGAGCGAAGCGGAGAACGAGCTGCTGCTCGCCGCCGCGGCCGAGCTCGCCGATCGGCGCGGAGATTCCGCGGCCCGCGACGCCGCCGTGCGCGAGCTCGCACGCGTGCTACCGGCGCGGAGCGGCGACGCGCTGAGCGATGCGCTGCGGCTGTCGATCGCGCGCTACGCCACCGGAGGGCTCGAGGCCTCGCTGCGCGGACCGGGACCGGCGCCCGCAGAGCCGCTGCTCGCGCTGCCCGCGCTGGCGCTCCTCGAAGCGCTGCAGCGCGGAGCGCGCGAGGAGAGCGCGCGCGCCGCGCTCGATCTCCGCCTGGGCTACCTGCTGGCGAAGTCGCAAGTCGGCGGTGATCCCGCCGCGACGCTCGATCGCGCGCTGACGACGCTGCACGCGGCGCTCCGACATGTGCCGAGCGACGAGCGCGAAGCGCGCGAGCTCACCGGGCCGGCGCTCTACTTCCGCGGCGGAACCTACGATCAGATCGCGGCGCTGCCCGCGCGCCGCGCGCAACGCGACCAGCTCCTCGCCCTCGCGCTCCGCGATTACCACCAAGCGGTGCAAGTGCTCCACGGCGAGCCGCCGCAGCGCGCGCTCGAGCTGGCCGGCCCCGCGCTCGCGCTGGGGTTCCTCGGCAAGGAGCGCGCGGCGCGCGGCGTCGAGGAAGGCCAGAGCGCCTCTCGCCTCGCCGATCGCGTGCTCGAGGCGCGGCGCGCCGCGGGCTATCGCTGAGCGGAGCGCGCGCGACGCCATCGCGCGCGCAGGTAACCCAGTGCGCACGCGAGATCCTCGCGCACGAGATAGAGGCACGGCACGATCACCAGCACGAGCACCGTCGTCGCGGTGAGCCCATAGACCATCGCGCGCGCCATCGGAGCCAGGAACTTCGCTTCGCCGCTGGCGAAGAAGGCGAGCGGCGCGAGACCGCCGACGGTGGTGAGCGAAGTGAGCAGGATCGGCCGCAGGCGCGTCGTGCTCGCGCGCAGCAACGCGAGGGCGAGCGAAGCGCCCGCTCGGCGCTCCTGATTCACGAAGTCGATGAGCACGAGCGAGTCGTTCACCACGACGCCGCTCAGCGCGACGACGCCTAGAACGGCGAGGAAGCTCAGCGCCTCCCCGCTCACGAGGAAGCCCAGGAGCACGGCGCCCAAGGAGAACGGGATCACCGCCATCACCAGGAACGGCTGCGTGTACGAGCGGAACAACGCGCCGAGGATGAAGTAGATGAGAAAGAGGCCGACGCCCGCGAGCGGGAGCACTCCGCGCATCGAGTCCTCGAACTCCTTCTTGTCGCCGCCGAGCTCCACGCGGTGGCCGCGGTGCGTCGCCTCGATCCCCTGGAAGCGGCGCTCCACGCGGCCGGCGATGTCGGTCGCGTTCCCGCGCGTGCGATCGACGTCGGCCGAGAGCGTCACCGTGCGCTCGCGCTCCGTGCGCAGGATGCGCAGCGGCGAGCGCTCCTCGCGCACGATCGCGACGCGCTCGAGCGGCACGTAGCCACCGCTCGGCAGCTTCACGCGGAACTCGCGCAAGGTCTCGCGGCGAGCGCGATAGCGCTCGGGGAAGCGCACGAGCAGATCGATGTCGTCGCGTCCTCGGCGCAAGCGCGAAGCGCGCTCGCCCTCGAGCGCGCCGCGGAGCTGGCTCGCGACCTCGGCTTCGGCCAGGCCCAAGCGACGGCCCTCGTCGAGGAGCTGGATCGCGAGCTCGCGCTTTCCGAGCTGCAGATCGCTGCGCAAGTCGCGCACGCCGGGCTGCGCGGCGAGGAACGCCGCGACCTCGAGGCTGATCGCTTCGAGCACCGCGGGATCGGGACCGCGCACCTCGACTTCGAGGGCCGGACCGCCGGGCCCCGCGGGCGGCTGGCGCACGACGAGCTTCTCCAGCTCCGCCGCGAACGGAGCGAGCTGCTCGCGAACGGCGTCCATCACCTCGCGGTTGCTGCGCGTGCGCGCGACGCCCTCGCGCAGCTCCACCGTGAGCTGGCCCAAGTTCGTGCCGAGATCGAACTTGTTCGCGTCGAGGAACGCGATGCCCGCCGCGGAGGTCACGGAGGCGAGATCCTCGTCGGGGAGGCGGAGCAGCTCGGCCTCGAGCACGTCGACCGCGGCGCGCGTGCTCTCGATGGTGGAAGAAGACTCCGTCTCGAGATCGACGAGGAAGATCTTGGACTCGATCTCGCCGAGCAGCTCGACCTCGAGGAACGCCGCCGCGCTCGCGCCGATCAGCAGGAGCACCCCCAAGGACGCCGAGAGCGTCACATAGCGCCAGCGCAAGCAGGTCTCGAGCGTTCGGCGATAGGCGCGCCGCAGCGCTTCGTACCAGCGGCGACCACCGCGGCGCGCGCCGGGCACGTGCACCTTCACCGTGGTCCACTCGGCGAGATGCGCCGGCATCACGACGAGGGCCTCGATCAGCGAGAAGAAGAGCGTCAGCGAGACCACCACCGGGATCGCGGCGATGAACTTGCCCATCGTCCCCGCCATGAAGGCGAGCGGCAGGAAGGCGGCCATCGTCGTCGTCACCGTCGCGACGACCGGCCACCCCACTTCGCCGACGCCCTGGATCACGGCCTCGCGAAGCGGCATGCCGCTCTCGGCGTGGCGATAGACGTTCTCCACGACCACGATCGCGTCGTCGACGAGCATCCCGAGCACCAGGATGAACGCGAACATCGTGATCATGTTCATCGTGATCCCGAGCAGTGCGCAGCCGAGGACGGCGCCCAGGATCGCGACCGGGAGCCCGAGCACCGTCATCAACGCGATGCGCACGTCGAGGAAGAAGCAGAGCACCACCAGCACGATGCCGAGCCCCCAGATCCCCGAGGTCTCGAGCACCTCCAGGCGATTGCGGATGTAGACCGAGAAGTCGGAGCTGATCCCGACCGAGAGCCCCGCGGGGAGCACGCGGCGACGACCGGCCTGCAAGTCCGCGGCGTAGGCGCGGATCGCGTCGGCGATCTCGATGGCGTCGCCTTCGGCGTCCTTCGTGACCGCCAGCGTGAGCGCCGGTCGGCCGTTGTAGCGCCCGAGCGTCAGCGGGCGCTCGAAGCCGTCGCGAACGCGCGCGCCGAGGTCGCGGAGTGTCAGCGTCCGCCCCAGGGGATCGTCGAGCACCGGGAGCTCGAGCAGCTCGCGCGCGAAGCGCACCTCGCCGTCCATGCGCAGCAGCAGCTCGCCGGTGGGCGTCGGCATGGTGGCGATGGGCTGCTGCAGGTTCTTCGCCGCGACGAGGCGCGCGATGTCGCGAGGCAGCAGCCCATGGGCCTCCAACGCGCGCGGCTCGATCTCGATCCAGACCTCGGGCGTGCGCACGCCGGAGACGCCGACCGCGTTGACGCCGTCGAGCGCGAGGAGATCGTCCTTCACCTCCTCGGCGACGTCGCGCATCAACGCCTCGGGTGCGTTGCCGAAGAGCGAGAGCGTGATCACGGGGAATTGGCCCTCGCGCTCTTCGACGATCGGCCGATAGCGCGTGCGCACTTCCTCGGGCAGCTCCTCCAGGGCATCGACGCGCGCGCGCAGATCGTTCACGAAGCGCTCGAGGTCCTCGCCGGCGTGCAGCTCGGCCGTGACGAGCGAACGTCCTTCGCTCGACTCGGAGCTCAAGTCCTTCACTCCCGAGAGCGCATCGGCGGCGTTCTCGATGTGCAGCGTGACGAGCCGCTCCATGTCCTGCGGGCTCGCGCCGGGCCACGTGGTCGTGACCGAGACCTTGTCGAAGGAGACGTCGGGGAAGATCTCGCGCGGCAGGGCGAAGTAGTAGAAGAGCCCGCCGCAGAGCAGCACGCAGGCGAAGAGATTGACCGCGACCGAGTTCTCGACGGAGAAGCGCGCGAGCCCTCTCATCGCGAAGCCTCGTCGGAGGCGAGGACGCGCAGAGCTTCTCCGCCGCGCAGCGCTTCGAGGTCTCCGAGCGCGATGCGATCGCCGGCGGCGAGCGGGCGCGGAGAGCGCTCCCCGCGATCGGCGGCGGAGGGATCCTCAGGCTCGGGATCGGCGCGCAGCACGTAGCGTCCGTCCTGGAAGGTACCGAGCGCGACCGAGAGGATCTCGGCGCGCGGATCCGCGCCTTCCGCGCCGACGATGCGCACGACGCTCGGGCTCGCGCCGCCGAAGCGCAGCGCCTCCTCCGGGATCCAGAGCGCCCCTTCGATCGCGCCCAGATCGAGCTCGACGTCGCAGGCGAGCCCCGCGGGTAAACGTCCGTCGAGCTGCGGACTCGGCAGCGTGCCCGCGGGGTTCTCCATCCAGAACTCGACCCGCACGCTGCGCGTCGCGGCATCCACTTCCGGTGCCGCCGTGCCGAGGCGCGCTTCGAAGGGCGCGCTCGAGACCGCCGCGAGCTGCGGGAAGCGCACGGCCGCGCGCGTCGCCGGCCCGCAGCGCGCGTAGAGCTCGACCGGCACGTGCACCGCGACGCGGAGCTGCGCCAGGGCGCGCAGCTCGAGCAGCTCCTGGCCGATCATCACCGCCGCCCCATCGCTGACGGAGCGCCGCTGCACGTAGGCCTCCCACGGCGCGCGCACGCTGGCCTTCTGCTCGCGGAGCCGCGCCAGCGCGAGCTCGCCTTCGGCCACGGCGATGAGCGAAGCTTGCGCCAGCGCGTTCTGGCGCGCGACCACGAGCCCGGCGCGCTGGTTCGCGAGGTTGCTGCGCGCTTGCCCCACCTGGCGCACCGCGTCCTCGACCTGCTGATCGGAGATCGCGACCGCTCCGCTCGCCCCGCCGCCGAGGCGCCCCTGCAGGCGATCGAGCGCGTTCTGCGCGAGCGCCAAGTTCGTTTCGCCGAGCTCGACCAACTCCGCGCTGCGCGCGATCTCGGCCTCCTGCGACGCCACCTGCGCTCGCGCGTGCGCCGCGCGCTCCTCGGCGAGCTCGCGCTGCAGCCGGTAGGTCGCCAGATCGATCCGCAGCAGCTCCTCGCGCGCGGAGGCGCCCTTCTCCGCCGGCGCCCCGACGCGAGCTCCGGGTTCCAGGTCGGGGCGCACGAGCTCGACGGCTCCGGCGACCTCGGCGCGCAGCGCGAGCGCGATCCAGGGCTCCGTGGAGCCGGGCAGGCGCCGCTTCAAGACGACCGAAGGCGCGGCCTCGAGCCGCAGAGCCCGCACCGCGAAGCGCAAGCCCTCCGCGCGCTGCAGCGGCGGGTCCACCGGCCGGAGGCCGATGATCCACGACACCCCCGCGAAGCTGGCCGCCAGCACGCCGACCGAGAAGGCGAGCTGGTTCAGCGCGCGAACCATGCGACGCCCTCCCCGCGGTACGGAGGGAGCGCAGTGGCGCGCTTGACGCTCGTACGCCGGTGCTCTAGATAGGCCGATTCGCCAGTGCCCGTCCGGAGGAGCGCAAAGCCCTCCGGCCACGGGTTCCTCGTCGATTTCAGCGACACAGATCCTTCCGCCCTACTTCCCCTAAGAAAACACTGCCACCCAGCCCTGCCCCGTCTCCGAGACGAGCAGCGCGGCCCGAGCGCAGCCCCGAGCGCGGTCCTCACCAGCGGTGTTCACCCCGGTGATCCCACTCGATGGCCCGCGCATCCCGCACGCGGCACTTCGCCGCAAGCGGAACCGGACCGCGCAGCGCTCGAGCCGAACGGACGGACACCACGCTGGGCCCAGGACGACCATGCCCGAGAGCGCGACCAAGCAAGCCGCCGTGCAGACCACGATCGAGCACGCCGGACCGTCCCGCAAGAAGATCCATCTCACGGTGCCCGCCGCGGTCGTGGACCGGCGCTACCGCGAGACCTTCGATCGGGCCGCGAAGCAGATCCGCTTGCCGGGCTTCCGCCCCGGTCACGTGCCGAGGAGCCTCGTCGAGAAGCGCTTCGGAGACGGCCTCCGGAAGGAGTTGGTCGAGCACGTCGTGAACTCGGCGATCGATGAGGCGCTGCGCGCGAACGAGTTCGTCCCGCTCGGGCAGATCGATCTGGATCTCCAGGACAAGCTGCCCGAGCGCGGCGCGGATTACACGTTCAGCTTCGAGCTCGACCTCCGTCCCCGGCCCGTGGTCGAGAACTACACCGGCCTCGCCGTGGAGCCGCCCTCGATCGCCGTCGCGCCCGAGGAGATCGAGGAACAGCTGACCCAGCTCTGCCAGCAGGCCGCGTTCCCCGAGAAGATCGAAGACGAGAACGAGGGCTTGCCCGAGTCCGGCACCTTCAAAGCGCGGGTCGTCTTCACCTGCGACGGCGAGACGATCCACGAGGTCGAAGAGGTGCACCTCGCCGCGGCGCATCCGATCAAGGGCTGCGAAGAGCTCGCCTACAAGAACGCGCTCGCGGGCGCGAAGCCCGGCCAAACCGCGAAGGTCGAGATCACCTTCCAAGAGGGCTTCCCGATCGAGAGCGCGGTCGGCAAGCAGGGCGCCGTCGAGCTGCACGTGAAGGAGACCTTCCGCACCATCGTGCCGACGCCCGAGCAGCTCGCGGAGCGAGTGAACATGAGCGACGTCGGAGCCGTGCGCGCGGAGATCGAGCGCCAGCTCGAGCTCATGAAGGCGCAGATGCGCGACCAGGAGCTCGATCGCCAGATCCTGGAGCACCTGCTGCGGAACGCCGACTTCGAGCTCCCCGAGAAGCTGATCCAGGAAGAAGTGAAGGGCCGCGTCGAGAAGGCGGAGAAGGAGCTGCTCGAGCAAGGAATGGACGAGCAGGCCGCGAAGGAACAAGTCGCGCAGCAGCTCCCCGCCACCGAGCAGGGCGCGCGGGAGTACTGGACCGCGCTCTTCCTGAAGGAGTCGATCGCTCGCCAGGAGCGCATCGGCGTCAGCGAGAAGGAGATCCGCCGCGAGCTCGAGCAGATCGCGCAGAGAAATCGCACGTCCTTGGAGGAGGTCCAGACGTATTACCGGGAGAACAACCTGCTCGGGGTGCTCCAGCACGATCTGCGCGACCGCAAGGTTCGCCAGCTCCTGCGCGAGAAGGCGACGGCGTCCGGGGCGAACGCGCCCGCGCCGGGCGCCTGAGAAGCTGAGCAGAAGTCGAGCCTACAGCCTCTCAGATGCCTGCTGGCGCAGCGCCTGACGGCGCTGCATGGCGTACGGATCACTCGGACCAGGAGCGGGGTGCGGCCTCTCGCAGCCCGCGTCGTTGATTCCCTGGCGAGTCTGCCGCATTGCTCCGACGGCTCTGCCCGCGCGGCAGGGGCGACGGTGGCGGTGGCGGCGGCTTCGCAGCGGCCGCGTCCGTTTTCCGGAAACTCCTGCGCCTGGATCATGGAGATCCGCGGCGCGGCAGGGAACAATCTCCACCCGTTCGACCTTCGCGCCGATGCGAGGTGGGGTCTGCTGCCCCTCGCTCGGAGGCGGAGCCCGTCGATCGGGCTCGGTCGTCCGAGCGACGCGTCATCGAGGTGAGCGGGCCGAGGGCTCCGGGGGGCGTACCCCGCAGCCGAGCTCACTTCAGACCTAGGAATGCGCCCGGCATCGCTGCCGAGCGCCGAGGACTTCGCCGTGATCGATCCGCACGCGGGCTGGGTGCCCTTCATCATCGAGAAGACCGGGCGCGGGGAGCGCCACTACGACCTGTTCTCGCGCTTGCTTGAGGACCGGATCGTGTTCCTCGGCACGCCGATCGACGACATGGTGGCGAACGTCATCATCGGCCAGCTCCTGTTCCTCGAGAAGGACAACAAGGAGCAGCCGATCTCCCTCTACATCAACTCGCCGGGTGGCTCCGTGACGGCGGGTCTCGCGATCTACGACACGATGCACCTCGTCTCGTGCGATGTCGCGACCTACTGCGTCGGCCAGGCCGCCTCGATGGGCGCCGTGCTGCTCGCCGGCGGTACGCCGGGCAAGCGGTTCGCCCTGCCCCACTCGCGCGTTATGATCCACCAGCCCTGGGGTGGCGCGCAGGGCACGGCCTCCGACATCTCGATCCAGGCCGAGGAGATCCTCAAGATGAAGCGCATCTTGAACGAGATCCTCGCCCGGCACAGCGGACGGCACGTCGACGAGCTCGCTCGCGACACCGATCGCGATCGCTTCATGTCCGCGGCGCAGGCCAAGGAGTACGGCCTGGTCGACGAAGTTCTGGGTAGCCCGGCGCGCAAGCTGGAGACGGTTGGATGACCAGAGGAACGGGACGGGACCGCGGCGGCAAGAGCGTGGAGCGGTGCACCTTCTGCGAGAAGAGCCGCCACCATGTGAAGAGCCTGATCGCCGGCCCGCCCGGGATCTACATCTGCGACGAGTGCATCGACATCTGCAACTCGATCCTCCTCGAGGAGGAACGCCACCGCCCCGAGGGCGGTGGCGCCGCTCCGCGAACGCGCGCGACGCCTGCCGCAGCGGCGGCGACGGCCGCGGCTGGCGCCGGTGGCGGGGAAGGCGCGCTGCTCACGCGTGAGAAGCTGCCGAAGCCCCGCGATCTGAAGGCCAGGCTCGACGAGTACGTGATCTCCCAGGAGGAGACGAAGCGCGTGCTCTCGGTCGCGGTCTACAACCACTACAACCGCCTGCTCTCGACGCGCACGATCGACGACGTCGAGCTCGAGAAGAGCAACATCCTCCTGGTCGGCCCCACCGGCTCCGGGAAGACGCTGCTCGCGCGCACGCTGGCGAAGATCCTCGAGGTGCCGTTCGCCATCGCGGACGCGACGACGCTCACCGAAGCCGGCTACGTCGGCGAGGACGTCGAGAACATCCTGCTGAAGCTGCTCCAGGCGTCGAACTTCGATGTCGAGCGCGCGCAGCAGGGCATCGTCTACATCGACGAGATCGACAAGATCGCGCGCACGACGAACAACGTCTCCATCACGCGCGACGTCTCGGGCGAAGGCGTGCAGCAGGCTCTCCTGAAGATCTTGGAGGGCACGGTCGCGAACGTGCCTCCGCAGGGTGGCCGCAAGCACCCCGAGCAGGCCTACATCCCCGTCCGCACGGACCACATCCTCTTCATCTGCGGTGGCACCTTCCACGGCATCGAGGAGACGATCGCGCGCCGCATCGGGCGCTCGGTGATCGGCTACGGGGAGCGCCAGGGCCTCGCGGCGCCGAAGGATGCCGCGGAGCGCCGCGAGGAGTACCTGAAGCAGGTCGATACGCGCGACTTGATCGAGTTCGGGATGATCCCCGAGTTCATCGGGCGCCTGCCGGTGATCTCGACGCTGCACGGCCTCGGCGAGAACGAGCTCGTGCGCGTGCTCACCGAGCCCAAGAACGCGCTCGCGCGGCAGTACCAAGCGATGTTCCGCCTCGAGGGCTGCGAGCTCGAGATCGAGTCGGAAGCGCTGCTCGAGATCGCGCGTCAGGCGCGCCGCCGCGAGACCGGCGTCCGTGCGCTGCGCAGCATCTTTGAGGATCTCCTGCGCGAGCCGCTCTTCGAGCTCCCCTCGCGCGAGGAGAAGGGCGCGTACAAGATCACCGCGGACTACGTGAAGGCGCCGGCTGCGGAACGCACCCTCGCCTTCACGCCGAAGGCGGTCCGCAAGCGCGGCGCGAAGCACGCCGCTGCCCCCGCCGCCGAGGAGCCCGCGTCTCACGCGGGCGGCGAGCCCGAGGAAGCGGCGTAGATCGCAGCACGCGCGGCGCTCGCGCGGGTACGCGGCCGAGGAAGCAGCCATGAGCGAGGTCCGGACTCCGTCCTGGCTCGACGAGTCCGAGGAGAGCTTCGCGACGCGCGTCGAGCAGCTCGCCACGCGCGCGAGCATCGCGCGGGCCCCCGCGCTCGCGTCGGTCTGGGCGCGCTCCATTCGCCGCTGGATCTTCGAGCGTGCGGAGCTCGAGCCGGAGCGCATGAGCGATCTCCCTCTCGCGCTGCGAGAGGCTTTGCGCATGGAGCGTCCTCCGCTCCTCGCCTCGCGTGAGATCGAACGCCGCGAGGCGCCGGACGGCACCGTGAAGCTCCTGCTCGAGCTCGCCGACGGCGAGCGCGTGGAGACGGTGAACATGCCGGGCTCCTCGGGCCCGACGCTCTGCGTGTCCACGCAAGTGGGCTGCGCCGTGGGCTGCCTCTTCTGCGCGAGCGGCCTCGCCGGGCTGCGCCGCAACTTGACCAGCGGCGAGATCCTGGAGCAGTTCGTGCGAGGCAATGCGGTGCGGCCGATCCGCCGCGCCGTGGTGATGGGCATCGGCGAGCCTTCGATGAACCTCGAGAGCACGCTGCGCGCCCTCGATGCGGTGCACGCCCCGAACGGTCTCGACCTCGGCGTGCGGAAGATCACGATCTCCACGATCGGCTTCCCGGCGAAGATCGCGCGCCTCGCCGAGCACCCCCAGCGCTATCAGCTCGCGGTCTCGCTGCACGCGGCGAATCAAGAGCTCCGCGACCACCTGGTCCCGCTCGCACGCTCGGTGAAGCTCGAAGAGCTGCACTCCGCCTTGCGCGCGTACTTCGAGAGCACCGGGCGCGAGATCACCCTCGAGTACGTACTGCTCCGCGGAGTGAACGACTCCGCGCTCCAGGCGCAGGACTTGGCCCGCTGGATGAGAGGTCTCCGCGCCACCGTGAATCTGATCCCCTTCAACCCCGTGGACGAAGCTCCGTTCCGCCGTCCCCGCCGCGAGGACGTCGACGCTTTCGCGAGCGCCCTCCAGCGCGCCGGCGTCACCGCGACGGTGCGCTGGTCGAAGGGCGTCGATGGCGATGCGGCCTGCGGCCAACTGCGCGTGCGCGCCGAGAAGCGCCCGAGCGCCGCCCCGGCAACGGAGCAGAGCTAGCGGGGCTTCGCCCCAGCCCCGCTAGCATGTGAGCTGGTTCGACGGCTGACGCCGTCGAGACCGGAGTCCTTGGGCTTGGAGCTCCACTCGAGAACAACGACTTTCGCGCCTCAAGGACTCCAGTGCTGAAGATCTACTACCACCGCGACTTCGACGGCATCGCCTCCGCGGCGATCCTCGCCCACATACTCCGCGAGGTGCGCGGCGAGATCTCCGTCGGCTGGTCGGGGGTCAATCACGACGTGCGGCCGCGCTGGCGCACCTTCTCCGAGGACGAGCGCTTCGCCGTCGTCGACTTCTTCTATCACCCGCGCGCGGAGTACTGGTTCGACCATCATCCGACGACCTTCGTCGTGCCGGAGTGGAAGCAGCTCTACGCGCCGAGCGCGCGCCATCGCTGGGACACGGCCTCGCCGTCGTGCCCGCCGGTCATCCTGGAGCACGCGCGCGAGCATTGGGACTTCCAACCGCCGGCGCGCTTCGAGGACTTGAAGCACTGGTCGAACAAGATCGACGCCGCGCGCTTCGATTCGGTCGAGGAGGTGCTCTTCGGCAATGCCCCAGCACTGCGCATCATGCGCGCTCTTACGGTCGCCCCCGCGCCGGACTGGAGCGACTTCATCGTGCGCCAGCTCGTCGATCACGACCTGGAGTCGGTCGCCGGGCTTGGCGAGATCGAGAAGCGCCACGAGCGCGCGTGCAAGAACCGCGAGAAGGCGCTGGAGCAGTTCCCCCCCACCGTCGTCGACATCGAGGACGGCGTGCTGCTCTACGACGCGACGAGCAACGAGATACGCCGCGAGCGCTTCGCCGCGTTCTACTTCCATCCCGAGGTCCACTTCGCGGTGGGCATGATCCCGACGCGCGGCGGCCTGCACGTCACGGCCGGCGAGAACCCCTGGAACCTCCCGCGCGCCGGCATCGACGTCGGGCGCATGTGCGAGCGCCACGGCGGCGGAGGTCATCCGGCCGTCGGCGGCGTGAACCCCGCCGATGCGCGCGACTGCAAGCGCATCGCGCGTTCACTCGCCGTGGAGCTCCGAGCGCAGATGCGGCGCTTCCGCAGCGGAGCCTGAGCTCGGGTACCGACCTCGCCGCTCGGAAGCGGAGCGCATGAGGCTCCCGCACGAGCCAGACCGCCGCTCCTCGCTCGCCTGCTCAGCGGGGAGACCGCGCGCCGAGCTCCCCGCTCGATCGCGGCTCGCCTTCGAGCACGAGGCCGCCGCGCTCGTCGCGCTCGAGGGCCACGCGAAACGCATAGCGATCGAGCACGCCGGAGAGGAGCCCCGAGGCCACCGCGGCGCCGAGCGCCGCTCCTCCCGCGACGAGGCGCGAGAACGCGAAGCCCGCGAGGGCGAGTCGACTGCCGACGGCGCTGAGGCCCACGCTCGCGCCGCGCGCGGCGCGGCTCATCTTGGGATCGACCAGCAAGCGCAGCTCGAGCGGCAGGTCGCGCGCTTCGGCGATGCCGGTCTCGATGCGGATCCGGCCACCGCTGCGCAGCGCGGAGACGAGCTCGCCGAGCGAGCGCGAGCGCGAGCTGGCGGCCCAGCGCAACAGGAGCGGATCGGCGCTCACACGCGGACCTCGTCGCCTCGCACGCGCGGTCCGGCGTAGGCGAGGAGCCGCGGCTCCACTTCCTCGGCGAGGAACTCCAAGGTCTGCTCGTGCGCGCGCCCGGTCAGCGTGTGGGCATCGAGCAGCGTCTCCCACGGCAAGTCGAAGCGCTCGATCTCCGGATCGGCGCGCAGCCGCTCGATCAAGTCGTTCGCGCGGCCGTGCAGCTTCACCTCGGCGGCCGCGGCCTGCGAGTGCGCGCGGATCACCTCGTGCAGGGTCTGGCGATCGCCGCCGCGCTCCACGGCCGCCATCAAGATCTTCTCCGTCACCATGAAGGGCAGCTCGGCCGCGAGGTGGCGCGCGATCACCTGATCGTAGACCACGAGACCCGAGGCGACGTTGCGGTAGAGCGAGAGGATCGCGTCCGCGGCGAGGAAGCCCTCGGCCAGCACGATGCGCCGGTTCGCCGAATCGTCGAGCGTGCGCTCGAGCCATTGATTGGCGGCGGTGTGGGCCGCGTTCTCCGGCAACGAGAGGAGGTAGCGCGCGAGCGAGGTCATGCGCTCGGAGCGCATCGGGTTCCGCTTGTACGCCATCGCGGAGGAGCCGATCTGCTTCGACTCGAAGGGCTCCTCCATCTCCTTGCGATGCGCGAGGAGACGCAGATCGACGGCGAACTTCGAAGCCGATTGTCCGAGGCCGGAGAGCACCGCGAGCACGCGGTAGTCGAACTTGCGCGGATAGGTCTGCCCCGTCACCGCGAAGGTGCGCGCGAAGCCCATCTTCTGCGCGATGCGCCGGTCGAGCTCGCGCACCTTCTCGTGATCGCCGCCGAAGAGCTCGAGGAAGGACGCCTGCGTGCCGGTCGTGCCCTTCGCGCCGCGCAGCGGCACCTCATCGATCAGGCGCGCGAGCTCGTCCCAGTCCATGAGCAGGTCCTGGAGCCAGAGCGTCGCGCGCTTCCCGACGGTCACCGGCTGCGCGGCTTGGAAGTGCGTGAAGCCGAGCGCGGGCAGCGCGGCGTGCGCGCGCGCGAAGTGAGCGAGGCTCTCGATCAGCGTCGCGAGCTGGCCCTGCAGCAAGCAAAGAGCCTCGCGCAGGATCACGAGATCGGCGTTGTCGGTCACGAAGCACGAGGTCGCGCCGAGGTGCACGATCGGCCGCGCGAGGGGCGCTTGATCGCCGAGGGCGTGCACGTGCGCCATCACGTCATGACGCAGCTCCTTCTCGTAGCGCTCCGCCGCGGCGAAGTCGACGTCGTCGAGATGCGCGCGCAGCTCCGCGAGCTGGTCTTCGCGGATTTTCAGGCCCAGCTCCGCTTGGGTCTCGGCGAGCGCGAGCCAGAGCCGTCGCCAGAGCCCGAAGCGATGCCGCTCCGAGAAGAGGCGGCGCATTTCGGCGGAGGCGTAGCGCGTCGTCAGGGGATGGCGGAAGGAGTCGTGGGCGTCGCTCAAGAGATCCTCCGGCGAGCCGCGCTCGAGCGCGGCGAGCGGGAACGAGTTCGGTTGGGCATCGAGTGGAGAGCTGATCCAGGAACCTCAGAACGAGTGCCGCGCGGCGAGCGCGGCCGTGCCCAGCGTGGCCGCGATGGTCGCGAAGAGCCGCCGCCAGAGCGTCCCCTCGTCGCGCGCGGCAGCGACTCCGGCGAGAACCCAGAGCGCGCCACCGGCGGCGAGGGCATCGGTCGCGAAGTCGAAGGGATCGCCGTCGCGCCAGGGCACGCACGCCTGATGGACCTCGTCGCTGAAGCCGACCAGCGCCGTGAGCAGCCAAGCGCGCAGGAGCAGAGGTCGCGCGAACGCTCCAGACCGCGGCGCGCTTCGCAGCGCGAGGAGCATCCAAGTGGCCAACGCCGCGTACGCCGGGCAGTGCAGCCAGTTGTAGAAGAGCATCACCGCCGACGGGGACTCCTCGTCGGGACCGCGACGCTCGACGAGCGAGCCCAGATGCAGTCCCGCGATCCAGACCAACGCCAGGGCGGCACCGAGCAGGCGCGGCCAACGCAGCAGGAAGGCCCCGCAGGTGAAGAGCGGCGAGCGTCTCACCAGCGCTTCTTGAAGCGCACCTCGAGCTTGTCGTCGTCGACATTGGCGACCTCGAAGGCGTCGACCATCGCGCGGAAGAGGAAGAGCCCGCGTCCGCGCTCGGACTCGAGATCGGGCAATCCGGTGGCCTCCATCATCGCGGCGAGCTCGTTCGCCGCGAGATGCCCGCGCGAGCGCAGCGACGCCACGACCTCCGAGCGTTGCGCGTCGGCGCGCAGCAGGAGCAGGCAGCCCACCTTCTCGTCGCTCCCCTCGGGGACGGCGTCGGCGCCGCCGTGCTCGATCGCGTTGTTGCAGAGCTCGTCGAGGGCGAGGATGAACTCCTCCAGCGCGCGCTCGCCGATGCCGTGCTCGCGGAGATACTCCTCCACGCGACGGCGCACCTTCGGAACGATGCGCAGATCGGCGGCGAACGAAAGACGCAGGTTCGGGCGGGCAGGCATGCTCACGTCGCGTCCTTCGCGTCGGCGCTTGCGAGGTCGATCAGCAAGCTCGTGTCGAGAGCCGGTGCGCTGTGCGTCAGCGCGCCGATGGAGATGCGATCGACGCCGGTCTCGGCCCAGGCGCGCACGTTCTCGAGACGAACTCCGCCGCTGATCTCGGTCTCGACCCAGCGCGGGAACTCGCCTCGCGCGCGCCCTTCGCGCAGTCGCGCGACGCCCGCGCGCGCGCGCTCCAAGTCGAAGTTGTCGAGCATCACGACATCGGCGCCGGAGCTGGCCGCGGCCAGCGCTTCTTCCAAGGTCTGCGCCTCGGCGGTCAGCACCACCTGCGCCCCGACGCGCTCGCGCACCGCGGCGGTGATCCGCGCGATGTCGCCGCCCGCCAGCGCGAAGTGGTTCTCCTTCAGGAGCACCTGATCGTAGAGACCGAGGCGGTGATTCGTGCCGCCTCCGTGGCGGACGGCGCTCTTCTCGAGCAGCCGCCAGCCCGGCGTCGTCTTCCGCGTGTCGAGGATGCGCGCCCCCGTGCCTTCGATGGCGCGCACGAATTCGCGCGTGCGCGTCGCCACGCCGGAGAGGCGCTGCAGGAAGTTCAGCGCGGTGCGCTCGCCGGCGAGCACGAGATCGCCGGGTCCGGAGAAGACGAAGCAGAGGTCCCCGGGCTCGACCGCTCGTCCATCGCTGGCGGCGAGCTCGAAGTGCACGCGTCCGCTCGCGCCACGCTCCGATACGCGCGCCGCGAGGCGCTCGAAGACGGCGCGGAAGAGCTCGGTCCCCGCGAGCACGCCGCGCGCCTTCGCGACGACCTTCGCTCTCGCGCGGTGCCGCGCGCGTTCGCTGCCGAGCGCGCGCACGCTGAGATCGCCCGCGAGCCCGTGCGGTCCGAGATCCTCGGCGAGGGCGAGGTCGATCAACGCCAGAGACTCCGCCGAGAGCTCGACGTCGACGGGCGGGCAAGGAGAGGGAGCGGCGTTCATCGCGGGGCGCGGGGAGCCTCGGCGGCGGGGGGCCGAGAATAGCACACGGCGCGCGGCCGGGCTCCAGTCCGAGCGCCGCGGTCTCGTGCGAAGGCCGGCGTCGCAGCGCCCCATCGCTCAGGGCTCCCGCCCGGGGAACACGAGCAAAGGCGCGAGCTGCTCCAGGGTGCGCGAGCCGATCCCCGGCACGTCGAGGAGCTCTTCCAAGCGGCGAAAGCCCCCTCTCCGCTCGCGCTCCGCGAGCAGCGCGGCGACGCGCGCCGGCCCCAGTCCCGGCAGCAGGCCGAGCTCCGCTCCACTCGCGCGGTTCGGATCGAGGCGCACGGAGCGCCAACCGCCGAGCTCGGCGGCGGGCGGCGCGGCGACGAGCGCGCCGAGGCGCAGGAGCGCCGCCAGCCCGAGCGCCACCAATCCGGCGGCGAGCGCGCGCTCGCGCCGCGTCGGTTGCCGGGCCTCCATCTAGACCCCGAGCCCGGCGGCGAGGCGCTGCGCGCGGAAGCAATGGCAGATCGCGATGCCGAGGGCATCGGAGACGTCGGCGCGCGCGGGCAACGCGGAGAGACCGAGCAAGCGCACGACCATGTGCGCGACCTGCGACTTGTCGGCGCGCCCGTTGCCCGTCAGCGCCTTCTTGATCGTGGCGGGCGGATACTGCGCGATGGGCACTCCGGCCAGCGCTCCGACGACGAGCGCCGCGCCGCGGGCTTCGCCGATGCGCAGCGCCGCCTGGGCGCTGCGCCCGTGAAAGGCCTCTTCGATCGCCAGCGCATCGGGCTGCATGCGCTCGAGCAGACGAACGAGCTCGCGGTGGATCGCGGCGAGTCGGCCGGGCAGATCGGGGGCCGCGCGCTCGAGCTCCAACGCACCGGCGTCGAGCAGGACGAGCTTCGAGCCCTGCGACTCCACGAAGCCGAAGCCGAGGATCCGCGTCCCCGGATCGATTCCCAACACGCGCATCGCCGCGAGCCCCCGCGCCTTCGAGCGCTTCGAACCACCCCGCGTCGCATCGTAGAGCATTGCTCCGCGCCGCGCACCGGATTCCAATGCGCCGATGCACGCGCCGCATCGAACGCCGCAGGTCTCCGCCATCGTCCCGGCCGCCGGGAGCGGCACGCGCTTCGGCGCCGGACGGAATAAGACCTTGCTGCTCCTCGAGGGCGAGCCGCTGATCGCGCACGTCGTGCGCGCTCTCGGCGCGGATCCGCGCGTCGCCGAGATCGTGCTCGTCGGCAAGGGAAACGAACGCGAGGAGCTCCTCCAGGCCGCGGCACCCGCGTGCGCGCCGCGCGTCGCGCTGCGCTGGACCGAAGGCGGCGCCGAGCGCCGCGACTCGGTGCGGAACGGGCTCGAGGCGGCGGATCCCGCGAGCGAGATCCTGCTCGTGCACGACGGCGCGCGCCCCTTCCTCTCTGCTGTGGTGCTCGCGCGCGTGATCGACGCCGCCATCGCGCAAGGTGCAGCGCTCTGCACGCTGCCCGCGATCGACACGGTGAAGCGCGTCGATGCCGCGGGCCGCGTGCTCGCGACGCTCGATCGGCGCGAGATCCATTTCGCGCAGACGCCGCAGGCCTTCCGCCGCGAGCTCGGCCTGCCGGCGTATCGGCGCGCCTGCGCCGAAGGCTGGCCGACGACCGACGACGTGCATGTGCTCGAGCTCGCCGTCGAGCACGGCGCGCTACCCGCGGTGTTCGCCGTCGCCGGCGATCCCGCGAATCGCAAGATCACCGTGCCCGCCGATCTGCCCTCGGCCCGACTCGAGACGCGTCCCATGAGCTCCGCTCCTCCCGCCGACCGCCCGAGCTTCCGCGTCGGTTCCGGCTTCGATCTGCACCGCATGGTCCCGGGGCGCCCCTGCATCCTCGGCGGCGTGCTCTTCGAGCACGACCGCGGGCCGCTCGGGCATTCGGACGGCGACGCGCTGCTGCACGCGCTGACGGATGCCCTGCTCGGCGCCGCGGGCCTCGACGACCTGGGGACCTTCTTTCCCGACACGGATCCGCGCTGGCAGGGCGCCGACTCCGCCGCCCTGCTGCGCGAAGCCTGGACGCGCGTGCGCGAGAAGGGTTACGCGCTCGAGAACTGCGATCTCGTGGTCATCGCCGAGCGACCGAAGCTCGCGCCGCGCCGCGCCGAGGTCCGCGCGCGCATCGCCGCGCTGCTCGAGGTCGAGGTCGAGCGCGTGAACCTGAAGGGCAAGACCGCCGAGAAGCTCGGGCCGATCGGCGCGGGCGAGGCCATCGTCGCGCAGGCGACGGTGCTCTTGCGCCGCAACTGAGCGAGAGAGCCCTCCGCCGGCAGCTCAGCCGCGCAAGCGCTCCGCGATCCGCCGCCCCACCGCGAGGCAGCGCGCGAGCTCCTCGCTGGTCCAGAGGCGCGGCTCTGCGCTCGCGATGCCGAGGACGCCGCGGAGCTCTCCCGCCGCATCGAGCAGCGGGATCGCGACCGAGCCCTCCATGCCGGTGGCCTTCGCGCCGGGGCGCGCGACGCCGCTGGTGTCCGTCTGCAGGTTGCAGACGCTGACGGGCTCCTTCCGCTCGGCGGCGAGCCCGGCCATGCCCTTCCCGAGCGGGATCGCGAGCACCTTCTCACGGACGGGCGGCGGCAGCGCGTGCTCGGCCGCGAGGCGCAGGAGCTGCGCCCCTGCATCCCAGAGGTGGAGCGTCCCGAGATCCGCACCGAAGCCGCGCACGCAAGCGCGAAGCACGGCGCCTTGGTCGAAGGGCTTCGCGTCGAGCAGTGGCTCGAGCTCTCGCAGCAGCGGATCCATCGCGTTCGCTCCTCGGTTCGATCAGCTCTCGCGGAACTGCATGTCGTACAAGCGTCGGTAGACCCCGCCGCGCTCGTAGAGCTCGTCGTGGCGCCCTTGCTCCACGATGCGCCCTTGTTCCAGCACGAAGATGCGATCGGCGTTCCGCACCGTCGAGAGGCGGTGCGCCACGATGATCGAGGTGCGCCCCACCATCAGGTGATCCAGCGCCTCCTGCACGGCCTTCTCCGCCTCGGTGTCGAGCGAGCTCGTCGCCTCGTCGAGCAGGAGCAGATCGGCGTTGCGCAGGATCGCGCGCGCGATCGTGATGCGCTGCATCTGTCCGCCCGAGATGCGCGCGCCGCGCTCGCCGACCAGCGTGTCGTAGCCCTCGGGCAGCGACTGCACGAAGTCGTGGATCGCGGCGGCCTTCGCCGCGGCGATGATCTCCTCGTCGGTGGCGTCGGCCTTGCCGTAGCGGAGGTTGTCGCGGATCGAGGCGTGGAAGAGGAACGGCGCCTGGTTCACGAACGCGATGCGCCCGAGCCAGGCTTCGATGCGGAGCTTCCGCAGGTCGATCCCGTCGGCCAAGATCGCGCCGCCAGTCGGGTCGTAGAAGCGCGCGACGAGGTCGAGCAGCGTCGACTTGCCCGCCCCCGAGGGCCCCACCAGCGCCACGCGCGAGCCCACCGGGATCTCGATGTCGATGCCGTGGAGCACGCCTTCGCCGCTGCCGTCGTACGCGAAGTGCACGTCCTTCAGGTACAGCGAACGCTGCAGCCGCTCGATGCCCACGGCGTCGGGCGCCTCGAGCAGGTTGCTCTTCTGGTCCTGGATCTCGAAGAGGCGGCTCAGCGCCCCCACCGACTCCTCGAGGCTGTTGTACCCGCGGGAGATGCGCTTGATGTGCGTGTAGGTCGTCGTCAGCGCGCCGATATAGAGCGCGAACGACGGGAAGTCCTTGAACTTGAGATCGGCCGAGTAGATCTGCGCGTAGCCGATCGCGAGCATCACCAAGGAGATCCCGCCGTAGGCCACGACGACCAGGGCGGACTCGCTGAGCGCCCGCGCGCGGACCATGCTCATCGAGCGGCGGAGGAACCCGCGGTTCTGCTGCGCGAACGCGCGCGCCTCGGCCTCCTCGCGGCGGAAAGCCTTCACCACGCGGATCCCCGAGAGCATCTCGGTGAAGATCTTCGTGCTCTCGCCGAGCACCGAGAGGCTGCGCCGCGAGCCGCGCCGCACGCGCTTGCCCAGCACGAGGAACGGCAGGGCGATCAGCGGCATCAGCACGATGATGAGCAGCGTCATCCACGGGTTCACGACGAACGCGATCGCCAGGTTCATCGCGATGCCCGCGGGCTCCTGGATGACGTGGCTCGTCATCAGGTTCAGCGACTTCAGCGAGGACTGCACGTCGTTGCTGATGCGCGAGACGAGATCGCCGAGCTTGCTCTTGCCGTGGAAGGAGATCGGCAGATGCAGGAGGTGGCGCGCCAAGTCGTTCCGCAGGTCCACGGCGATCCGCAGGTTGAGCTTCCGCGAGGTGTAGTGGAAGAAGAACTCCATTACGCCGGTGATCAGCGCGATGAAGATGATCGTCACCACGAGGCCGATCAGCAGCCAGAAGCGCTGGTCCTCGGTGTCCGAGCCCTGCACCTCGAAGAACGCGAAGGCCTTCTGCTTGAAGCCCTCCGAGAACTCGGCGAGCCAGCCGGCGCCGCCCGCTTCCTCGGCCTGCGAGACCACGTCGTTCGCCTGCCCCTCGGCCTTCTTCTTCGCGCGCGCCGCCGCCTCCTCGGGGAAGAGCACGAACTCGACGGGCCCGATGGCGAGCAGCATCGACTTCTCGAAGGCCGCGGTGAGCGAGCCCAGCAGAATCACCGAGACGAGCAGGCCGCGATAGCGGAAGACGTAGCGCATCAAGCGCTTCAGCGTCGGCCAGAACGCGTCGTCGGCGATCGGCTCGCGGCGCGCGCGGCGCGCGCCCTCCACGACTTCGACCTCGACTTCCGTTTCCGCCGGAGCGTCCCGGCGCGCGTCGCGGGCGCTCAACGGATCTCGATCCCGGCGCGCGCCAGGACCTCGGAGACCCAGCGCTCGAAGCGCAGCGTGAGCAGCGTCTCACGCGCCAACGCGAGATCGCCCGGACGGGTGAGAAGCAGAGGCGGCGCGCCGAGGCGCCGCGACTTCACGCGTACGAAGCAGACGCCGAAGGTGCTTTCGAGCGGTCCGCTCACTTCGCCGACCGGGAGCTCATGGAGCGCCTTGCGCGCAAGATCGACACCGCCGGTCACGAGGTCGTAGGGCGTCGAGCCGAGGAGCAAGCGCAGCGCCGTCGGAGAGAGCTCGCCGAAGCGCCCGCGCTTCGTCTTCGCGAACGCGTTCTCCCCCGCGAAGAGGCGCGTGCGGAGCCGCAGGTCCTCGTACTCGCTGAGCTCGTCCAAGAGCTTGTCGAAGTCCTCGCCGGCAGCGATGCGCTGGGCGCAGGCCGCGGCGCGCTCGCGCGCGGCGGCGCGGCGCTCGGGCAGCGGAAAGCCGTGGGCGAAGTCGTAAGCCGAGAAGAGCAGGACCTCGAGCTCGATCTGGCCGGTCGCTCGTTCGCGATCGGTCTCGGCCAGCGTCGCCTCCGCTTCCGCGCGGCCGAACTCGCCGAGGACGCCGCGCGAATAGCTCTCGCGCAGCCAAGCGTAGGTGGCGAAGGCCGCCCCCGAAGGCATGCCGAGCCCGGGGAGCACCTGGAACGCGAGGTTGGCATCGCGCGAGACGCCGCGGCCGAGGGTCTCCACCGCGAAGCGGCGCCACTCCTCTTCCGACATCAAGGCGCCGCGGGACGAGAGGTCCTGCACCAGCGCGGTGACCGCACCGGTCCAGAGCGCCGCGCCATGAATCGCGCGGCGGCGGAGCTCGACCTGGTCGAGCGCCCCGCCGGGAGCTGGCCCCGCGGCGGCATCGAGGGGCGGCTCGGCGATCCGACCCGCGCAGCGCTGCCACGCTTCGGCGACCTCCATGCACGCGCCGCCGGCGACCAGCGCGGTGCTCGCTTCGAGCTCGCACCAGGCCCAGCGCTCCGACGGATCGCGGAGCAGCGTGCGTTGGAACAGACCGCGCACCACGCCGCGTTCGATGTCGCTGATCGGGCGCACTTCGGGATCGCCGGAGGCGAGGCGCGCGAAGCGCTGACGGAGCTGGCCGAGGGCTTGTGCGTAGGCGCTATCGCCGCAGCCGAGCTTCTCGAGCGGCAAGAAGTCCTCGACGCGCGCAGGGATCGCCAAGGCGTCGATCCACTCCTGCGTGCCGAGCGGAGCATCGATCGAGCTCGCGGGCGAACTCACGCCGAGGCGAGCCAGGTCCTGCGCGAGCTGCTCGAGCTCGAAACGCGTCGCCAGGTCTTCCATCGCCGCGCCGGCGAAGAGGCGCAGGGCCTCGCGCTGGACGAGCACGGCCGGCAGCGCCACGCCGCCGACGCGGACTTCGGGCAGCTCCTGCGCCTCCAGCCGAGGTGCGAGCAGGGCGAGACAAGCGCCGCCGAGGAAAGTGCGGAGCAGGAGCGAATCGGGCATCGACGAGAGCGCGCCTCGCGGTTCGAGAGGAACGAGGCTCGGAGCGACGGGGCCGACCGAGCGGGCGGGAGTCTACCAGAGCAGCCGCGCCCGTCGTCCAGGCGCCGCCGCGAGCTTCGCGCGCGCGTCCTCACGCGCGCGCGAAATCGCGCCGCGGAGTGGGCGCCGCTCCACCGTGCGGCTACCGTTCGTGCAGCTCGGCCGGCACCCGAGTTATGGATCGCTGCGGCGATCGCCTTGCCGGCATGGCCCCTCTGCCCACTTCCGCGCGTGATCCGCGACGAGCCTGCGATCGAGATCGACACCTGCGCCGGCTCCACGGAGGAAGTGGAGGCCTTGGTCGCCCTCTTCCGGCGCAGCTACGCGCCGATCGCGCAGGTCTTCCAACCTCGCAGCCGCCGCCGCTGGGCCTGGAAGTACGGCAACGGCGGCGCTCGCTGCGCGTCGCTCGCGGCGCGCGCCGACGACCGCCCCATCGCCCACGTCGGCGGTCTCTCCTACCGCTGGCGCCACCCGCACGCGACCGCGCGCTCGATCCAGGCCACGGATCACATGGTCGATCCTGCGTGGCGGATCGGTCTGCGCGCGGGGAAGCTCTTCCGACGCTTGATGGGGGCCTGGGTCGAGCGCTTCTGTCACCCGCAGCTCCACGGCATCGGCTGGGGCTTTCCCTCGGCGGACGACTTCCGCCTCGGCGAGCGCTTCTTCGGCTACGCGAGCTTGGGCCCGGTGCGCGTGCTCGTGCAGAACGATCTCTTCGCGCTGCTCCGCGGCCACTCGAGGGATCGAGAACCCGAGCCCGAGCCGGAGCGCGCGGCGCAGTTGGATCCGCGCGCGGTCGACGAGCTCTGGCGCCGCTCCAGCGCCGCTCTCTCGCTCACCCACGAGCGCGACGCGGCGTTCCTGCGCTGGCGCTACGCCACGCATCCGACGCAGCGCTACGAGCTCGTCACGCTCCTCGCCGACGACGGCGCGCTGCGCGCGCTCGCGGTCCTGCGTCGCGGCGGCCTCGCCGACGACACCGCGACGCTGCTCGAATGGATGGTAGATCCCGCGGACACCGACGCCGCGGCGTCGCTGCTCGAGCAAGTCGCACGCCGCGCGCGGCGCCTCGGCTGTGGAGCCCTCGCCGTCTGGTGCGCGCCGTGGCGCACCGAAGCTGCGTTCTTCCGGAGCGCAGGCTTCGTCGAGCATGCCACGGCCCTGCGCCACACCGCGCGCTGCTTCGATGCGCGCGTCACCTTGGCGGAACTTCGCGAAGGCTGCGCGTGGGCGCTGGGCGACGTGGACTTCCTCTGA
>JAEUHW010000023.1 GCA_016793245.1 Planctomycetota bacterium | reverse complement strand
GACGCGCACGAAGTTGCCGAGGAAGTTCCGGCTCACGATCTTCGCGCGGCCCGCGGCGCTCTCGCTCGTGAGGACCGCCATCAGTTCGGCCTGCGTGCGCAGCATGTGCTCTTCGAGCTCGCGCACCACGGTGGAACGACGCTCGGCGAGCGGCAGGCGTCGCACGCGCGGGAAGAAGTGCTCGTAGCCCAGCTTCGCTCCGATCACGAAGTACGCGGGCAGGAGTTCATTCGAGGACGCGCGCTCCATCTGCTCGCGCAGATAGGGCTGCAGCTTCTCCGCGAGCGGCGCGAGCGGATCGCGCATCGTCTCCTGCGCCGGGGCGAGGGACACGAGGGCGAGGGGCAGCAGGGCGAGCCATCGAGGTGAGGATCGTCGCATCGCGAGGTTTTCCTGGGTCGCGGGGAAACGTGAAGAGGCGTGTTCAGCGGCACTTCCGCGCGAGGACTTCGAAGACGGGGGGTGCGAAGAAGAAGCCGCGCCGCTCGCGCTCGCGCAGCGCCCACTCCGCGAAGAAGCGCTCGGCGTCGTCGGGAGAGAGGAACCCGCCCTCCACGAGCGTCGGCACGAAGCTCTTCCAGAAGCTCGCGGGCCAATCCCAGAGCGGATCACCCGGTCGCATGGCATGCGCGGCGACGCGAAGCTCCAGCAGCTCGAGCCCTTCGCGCTCACACCAATCGGGTACGTGACCGATGACGTCGCTGTCTCCGGCCGTCGCGTTCCACTTCGCGAGGATCCCCGCGAGCAGGCGATCGAACGCAGGGCTCCGCGGCGCGAGCGTCATCGCGCGGTAGTTGAAGTAGTCCTGCAGCGCGAGCACGCCGCCCGGCGCCAGCGCGCGCGCCGCGCGGCGGAACGCCTCCGCGGGACGCGCGACCCAGCAGAGCATCCAGCGCGAGTACACGCAGTCGAAGCTCGCGGGTGGCAGCTCGAGCGCGCATGCATCGCCCTGCGAGATCTCGAGCTGCGGCCACGCCTGCCCCCCGCGCTCGCGCGCCGCCTTCTGTGCGCGCAGGAACGCGAGGAAGCGCTCCGCTGCGTCTACGGCTAGCACGCGTCCTTCGGGGCCGACGAGCTCGGCGAGCTCGAAGCTCGCGTAGCCCGGACCGCAGCCGAGGTCGAGGACGCGCTGCCCTCGGACGATGCCCGCGCGGCGCCAGAGCGCTTGGGTCTCGGAGCTCCAGAGGCGGTGTTGGAAGCCGAGACGCTCCAGCTCCTCGGTGTCGGTGGTGAGGGCGTACTCTTCGACTTCGGAGCTCATGGCGGATCGGCGCCTCAGCGTTGCTTGGAGGGCGGCTCGGGCGCGCCAGTGTAGCCGAGCTTCTGCAGCGCCTCCCACGTCGCGCGATCGTAATCGGAGAGGCCCTTCGGCTCGCCCTGGCCCACTGCGCGGAACGCGCGCCGCAGCAGGTCGAGATCGCGCGCGAGCTCGTCGATGCGCTGCACGTGCGCCGCGGACGTGTCCCGCGTCTCGCTGGCGTCGCTCTCGAGATCGAAGAGCGAGCGCGTGCCCGTGCGCTCGTCCTCCACGAGCTTCCAACGCGCGTCGCGGATTGCCGCTCGCCCGAGCTCGCGCCAGCGCGTCTCCGCGTACAGCGCCGCAGGCTTCTGTGCGTCTCCGCGCAACGCCGGCGCGAGGCTGCGTCCGCGCCAGCCCTCGGGCTGCGGCAGATCGAGCAGCTCGAGCACCGTCGGCGCGAGATCGACGTGGCGCGCCAGAGCCGCTCGCGCGCGCCGCGGCGCGAGCCCCGGTCCGGCGAAGAGCAGCGGCACGCGCAAGCTCTCGTCATGGAGCTGGTCGCCATGCCGCAGCATGCCGTGCTCCAAGAACTCCTCACCGTGATCGGAGGTGACGAGCACGAGCGCGTCGTCGATCAAGCCGTGTTCGCGCACGAGGGAAAGCAGCTCGCCCACGAAGCGATCCGCGCCGCGCACCTCGGCTTCGTAGAGGCCGCGCAGCACCTGCAAGTCTTCCGAGCTCAGCGCTTCGCCTGCGAGCAAGCGCTCCGTGCGGCGCAGCGCGCGCCCCGCATCGACATCGCCGTCGCTGCTGCGCTGGCTGCCGAGGATCGCGCGTCGATCCTCTTCGCTGGGCTGATACGGATCGTGCGGATCGAGCGCGTGCACGTAGAGGAAGAGCGGCTCCTTGCTCTCGCGCACGGCACCCAGCACCGCTCGCGCCTGCTCGAGCATCCACGCGGGCTCGCTCTGCCAGAGCGGCTTCCCGAGGAAGAGCTCGAAACCTTGAGCGAAGCCGGTGGCCTGTTGGACGTGCGGGTTCTCGGAGATCGCCGCGGTGCGGAACGCGTGTGCGCGCAAGTGCTCCGCGAGTGTCAGCACCGCTTCGGGCAGGACATCGCGCGGGTCCTCGCTGCGGATGCCGTGCTCCGGCGGATGCAGCGAGCAGAGCATCGACGCGGCGCTCGGCCGCGTCCACGGCGCGTGCGCGAACGCGTCCTCGACGAGCACGCCGCGCGCGGCGAGCGCATCGAGCACGGGCGAGGTCGCGCGCGCGTTGCCGTAGCAGCCGAGGGCATCGGCGCGAAGCGTATCGAGGACGATCCAGACGACGTGGCGCGGGCGCGGCTTCGCGACGGGTGCCTCGGGAGCGCCCTCGTCCTCGCCGCGGCAGCCGCCGAGCGCCGCCGCGAGCAGAGCGCTCGCGAGCGCGGCGTGCCGAGCGAGCGAGACGGCGAAAGGCGGTCGGTGCATGGCGTAAGGGCGAGGCGGAGGAACGAGCGCTCCGACACCATAGCACTCGAGTTGCGGGTCGGCATGCCGCGCGGATCGAGAACCTCGGCGCGCGTTGCGTTCGCGCTTCGCGATGCCATGCTCTCGCGGTCGCCGCGGCGAGCTGCGCGCCGCGCGACGAGGACGCCGATGCCACCGCTACGAACCTCCCTCGCCGAGATCCTGGGGCCGCTCCGCCCACGCCTGCCCGCGCTCGTCTGCGCGACGCTGCTCTGGCGCTGTCTGGTCGGAATGCTCCTCGTGCCGCTCGGGCTCTGGATCGTCCGCGGCTTGCTCGAGCTCGACGGCCGCACCGTCGCGGCCGATGGCGAGCTCGCCGCGTTCGCGCTGAGCCCCTACGGCGCCTGCGTGCTCGCGCTCCTGGCCTCGCTGGCGCTCGGGCTCGGGCTCGCGGGGCAGGCACTGGCTCTCCTCGTGCTCGCGGCGCCGCCCGGAAAGGCCTTCGAGAGCGCGCTCTCAGGCCTCCGCGCGCTGCGCGCGCGCTCGCGCGCCTGCTTCCAACTCGCCTGGCGCGTCGTGCTGCGCTGCGGGCTCCTCGTGCTGCCCTTCGCTCTGGCGCTCGTCTTCGTCGTACGGCATTACCTTGGCGCGCACGATATCAATTACTACCTCGCGGAGCGCCCATCAGAGCTCTGGAGCGCGCTCTCGATCGGCGCGCTGCTCCTGCTCGCGGCGGCGTTCCTCCTCGCGGCGCAGCTCGCGGCGTGGGGCATCGCGTTGCCGCTCCTGCTGTTCGAAGGCGCGAGCGCGCGCGAAGCGCTGCGCGCGAGTGCGCGCGCGACGCGCGGCTCGCGGCGCGCGCTCTTCGCGCAGATCGCGGGGGCTGCGGCGAGCCTGCTCGCGTTGCAGGCGCTCGCCGCGGCGCTCTGGGTCGCGCTCGCGCGCGCCGCGTTGCCCGCGCTCGGCCCTTCGCTCGAGAGCTTGATCCTGCTCTCCGCGCTGTGGCTCCTCGGCACCGCGGTGATCGAGCTCTGCGGCGGCGCGCTGCGCAGCGCCTGCTTCGCCTTGCTCCAGCAGAGCTGGTATCGCACGCGGCACGCGTCGCGCGGAGGCGAGCCCGCGATCTCCGAGCCCCAGCTCGTCTCGTCGCCGCGCCGCGTCAGCGCGTGGTTCGCCCTCGCCTTGCTCGGGGCGGCGCTCTTCGCGCTGCTCTCCGGCGCGCTCGCGCTGCTCGATGACGTGCCGATCGAGCGCTGTCGCATCATCGCCCATCGCGGCTCTTCGCATGCGGCGCCCGAGAACACGCTCGCGGCGATCCGCGCGGCGATCGCGGAGCGCGCCGACATGGTCGAGATCGACGTGCAGGAGACGCGCGATGGCGCGGTGGTCGTGCTGCACGATCGCGACCTCATGCGCGTTGGCGGTATCGCGCTCGAGGTCGCGCGCTCGTCGGCCGCGGAGCTGCGCGGAGTGGAGCTCGGCGCGCGACGCGAGGCGCGCTTCGCCGGCGAACGCGTGCCGCTGCTCGACGAGGTGCTCGAGCTCGCACGCGGTCGCATTCACGTCTTGATCGAGCTGAAGCGCTACGCGCCGGGGGGGCGCTTGCCCGAGCTCGTGGTCGAGCGCGTGGAGGCCGCGGGTCTCGCGGACGGGATCTCGTGCATGTCGATGGATGCCGAGCTGGTGCGGCGGCTGCGCGCGCTGCGCCCGAGCTGGCGCGTCGGCGCCCTCTCCGCGGTCTCGCTGGGGAACCTCGCACGCGTCGACGCCGCCTTCGTCGCGGTGCGCGCGTCCCGCGCCAGTAGCGCCTTCGTGCGCGAAGCGCAGCGACGCGGCAAGGAGGTGTACGTCTGGACCGTGAACGAGCCCGTCGCGATCGCGCGCGCGTTCGCCCTCGGCGTGGATGGGGTGATCACCGATCACCCCGGGCTCGCCCACGCGCTACGGGCGGAGCGCGCGGAGCAGGATGGACTCGAGCGCACGCTCGCGCGCTTCGCGGCGCTTCTCGGCTCCCCGCTGACACCGCCGCCGGCGAACGATGACGAAGGCCCGCCCGAGATTCCTTGAGGTAGGGAGGGGGCGAGCCGAGCTCGGGCTTCCTATACTGCGCCCTCGGCCCGGACCTCTAGGAACCTCTCGTATCGCATGACGCCTCGGCGCCAATCGTGGAGCTGCCCTGCGCTCGCATCGACTCCTCGCCTGCTCCTCGTCTGCGCGCTGATCGTCGGGGCGGGTCTCGGTGCCGCGTGGGCGCTCCGCTTCTTCTCCGATGACGGCGCGATCCTCTGGCGCTATGCGGACCATCTCCGCGCCGGGGCGGGGCTGCGTTACAACCTGGAGGAGGCGCCGGTCGAAGGCGCCTCGAACCTGCCCTATGTCGCGCTGCTCGCGCTCTTGCTCGCCTGCGGCCTCGATGCGGAGAGCGCTTCCCTCGCGCTCGCGTTCGCGCTGGCCCCGCTGGCCTATCTCGGCGTCTGGCAGCTCGCGCGCCGCGCCGGATTGCCGGGCTGGGCCGCGTGCGCGTCGCTCGCCGCGCTCGCCGCGCATCACTCGTGGGCGGCGTGGACGAGCGGCGGCCTCGACATGCGTCTCGGCACGCTGCTCATACTGCTCGCCTTGGCGCGCGTCCTGCGCGAAGAGCAGGAACCCGCGCGTCGGCGTTGGATCGGAGGAGCGCTGCTGGGGCTGGTCGCCATCGCGCGACCCGAGGGTTTCCTCTTCGCCGCGCTGGTGCTGGCCTGGCGACTCCTAGCGCCCGAGCGCCGCGCGCAGCTCGGGCAGTTCCTGCTCGGGTTCGCGGCGCTGAAGTTGGTGCAGCTCGGCTTCCAGATCACGTACTTCCGCGATTGGTTACCGAACACCGCCCACGCCAAGGTCACCGGCCTCTGGCTCGCCGACGGCGCGCTCTGGCTCCTGCGCTTCGCCGTGGTCTACCTGCTGCCGCTGACGCTCCTGCTCGCGCTGGCGGGTGCATGCCAGGCGCGGCGGCGCGCCGTGCCGCTGCGCTTCCTGCTCTGGATGGCGCTCGGCTATCTCGGCGCGCTGGTCTGCATCGGCGGTGAGCGCTTCGAGTTCCGCCTCGCCGATCCCGCGCTGCCGCTCCTCTATGTCGCTGCGGCGGGCGGCGCCGCTCTCGTGCTCGAGCGCTGGCTGCATCGGCGTGCCGAGCTCGTGCTCGCGGCGCGCGCGTTCGCCTGTGCCTGGGTCGTCTTGCCCGCGGCGTGCGGCTACGCGCTGCGCGAGCTGCCCTTCGTTTTCGGCGCGGAGTTCGAGCGCGTCGAGTTCACGGCGCAGTTCTATGCGCGGCAGAAGCGCTTGGGGCTCGTGCTGCGCGAGCACTTCCCCGCGACCACGCGCATCGGCGTCGGCGCCGCCGGCGCCGTGCCCTATTACTCGCGCCTCTACACCCTCGA
>JAEUHW010000016.1 GCA_016793245.1 Planctomycetota bacterium | reverse complement strand
AGACGTCATTGTCGTCGTCACCGGCGACAGCGACATCGTACCCGCGTTCAAGTTCGCTCGACGAGAGGGGGTGCGCGTCTACCTGGATCACCTCGAGGGCGCGGTCAAGCGGGACCTGATGGCCCACGTCGACTTCGTTCTCGGGGCAGAGCCCCGCATTGCTTAGCTCAGCCGCTCCAACAGCTCGAGATAATCCGCCGCCTTCATCGGCCGCGGGTTCGAGGGATTCGAGTTGTTGCCCTCTGACTGCTTAGCGATTTCGGCGAAGGCCTCGCGCGGGATCTTCAGCGACCCGAAGCTCGGGATCTTCAAGTCGGAGACGAGCTCCTCGATGCGCTGGAGGAAGGCCTCCGCGGGATCCTTCGGCGCGTCGTTGGGGAACACCGCCGCGTGCAGCGCCTCGAGCTTCGCGCGGGCCGCTTCGCGGTGGGAGCGCATGACCGGGGCGAGGAGGATCGCGTTCGCCAATCCGTGTGGGATGTCGAAGAGGCCGCCCAGGCTCTCGGAGAGGCAGTGAACGCCGGCGACGTCGGCGTTGCCGAAGGCCATGCCGGCCAGGGTCGCGGCGCGGAGGATCGCCTCGCGGGCCTCGGCGTCGCCCTTGGGGTCGGCGGCGGCGCGGCGGAGGTAGCGGAAGATCAGGGTGCAGGCCTTCTCGGCCAGGGCGTCGGAGACCGGGTTCGCCTCGGAGCAGGTCGCGGCCTCGACGGCGTGGGTCAGCGCGTCGACGCTGGTCCAGGCGACGAGGTGGGGCGGGAGGGTGGCGAGGAGGTTCGCGTCGATCAGCGCGTGGTCGGGGAACATGCCGTCGCCCTTCACGCTGATCTTTCGGCGTTGGTCGAGGCGCGTGATCACCGAGACCCAGGTCACCTCGGAGCCGGTGCCGCAGGTGGTGGGCACGGCGACGAAGGGGACCGGCTTCGCGGCGAAGAGGTTCCTGCCCTCGTAGCGCTCGCAGCCGCCGGGGTTCGCCGCCAGCATCGCGATGGCCTTCGCCGCGTCGAGCGCGCTGCCGCCGCCGAGGCCGACGACGAGGCCGACGCCGCTCGTGCGCGCGCGCTCGCCCCAGGCGTTGACGGTGGTGTGGCGCGGGTTCGCCTCGATGTCGTCGGCGACCTCCACGGCGCAGCCGGCCGACTGGAGTGCCGCGCGCGCGCGCGCCGGCCACGGAGTCGCGAGGAGGCCCGGGTCGTGAACCAAGAGCGCGCGCGCTGCGGCGAAGTCGCGCGCCAACGGCTCGAGGCGAGAGAGGGAACCGGGGGCGATCTCGACGCGGGTCGGGAGGCGAAAGGGCATGGGGCGGAGGGGCGCAGGCGGAGGTGTTCGGGCGCAGATCGCATCATGCCGCGAGCGAGGTGTCCGAGCGACAATTTGTCTCTCGCAGCGCTGCGGGTCGCTCCCTATCCTGCCCGGCCGCAAGATCCCCGGACTCGGCCCGCGTGAGCCGCTAGGACCCGCCAGTCCTCGCGGTGAGCGCTCGTCGTGCCGGTGAAATTCGGCGTCGGAGCGCCTCCGAGCGAGGTCGTTCCGGAGTCCTCCGTCACTGCCCGCGGGCCCTCCGCGGGTGACGCCCTTCCAGCTCGACTTCGAATCCCGCGCAGGCAGGCCAAGCGGAATGAACATCTTCCCGGCTTGGACGAACACCATCCGCCCGCACCTGGTGCTGGGCGCGCTCGGTGCTCTCGTCTACGTGACCGTCGTCATCACGTACGGCATGTCGCCGAAGACGCTGTACCGGGGCTACCAGCCGGAGCAGCCGATCGCGTTCTCGCACAAGCTGCACGCGGGCGACCTGGCCATCGATTGCCGCTACTGCCACTCGACCGTGGAAGTGAGCGCCGAGGCCGCGATCCCGCCGTCGTCCGTGTGCATGAACTGCCACGCGCGCATCGCGCCGGAGAGCCCGAAGCTGGAGCTCTTGCGCGACGTCACGCTGAGCGGCGAGGCAGTCCCGTGGGTGCGCGTGCACGACCTGCCGGACTTCGTCTACTTCGACCACAGCGCGCACGTGCGGCGCGGCGTCGGCTGCATGACCTGCCACGGTCGCATCGACACGATGGAAACGGTCTACCAGCACGAGCCGCTGAGCATGAGCTGGTGCATCACCTGCCACCGCGACCCGACGCCGCACCTGCGCCCGCTCGACAAGATCACCGACATGACCTGGACCGCGCCCAGCGCCGACTTCGGCGCCAACTTCGCGCGCGAGAACGGGATCAAGCCCAACCAGAACTGCTCCACCTGCCACCGATGAGACCGATGAGCCGGAACCACACTCACGATCACGGGCATGTGCATGCGCACGGGCACGATCACGCGCACGACCACGGACATGCGCACGGCCATGACCATGCGCACGGCCACGATCACGACCATGATCACGAGCACGGCGACGCGTGCCACGGCTCGGCGGCGACCTCCAGCATCGGCTTCGCCCTCGGCAAGCCCGAGAAGCGCTTCTGGCGCAGCCTGACCGAGCTCGAGCGCTCGGACGAGTTCCGCGCGGCGCTGAAGCGCGAGTTCCCCGACCAGGATCCGGACAAGCTGCCGCCGGCCTCGCGCCGTCGCTTCCTCCAGGTGATGGGCTCGTCGCTCGCGCTCGCGAGCGCCACGGCGTGCCGCTGGAAGGAAGAGAAGATCCTCCCGAGCCAGAACCGCCCCGAGGGGCGCGTGCCGGGCAATCCCGAGTTCTTCGCCACGTCGATCGAGCTCACCGGCGTCGCGAGCCCGCTGCTCGTGACCTGCTACGAAGGTCGCCCGACGAAGGTCGAGGGCAACCCCGAGCACCCCGCCTGCCAAGGGTCGACCAGCTCCTACGCGCAGGGCGCCGTCCTCGAGCTCTACGATCCCGAGCGCAGCCGCGCCCCGCGCTCGATGCAGGGCGGCGAAGCGACCGAGCGCACGTGGGCCGACGCGCAAGCGGCGCTCACCGCGATGATCGACGCGCAGCGCCTGAAGCGCGGCGCGGGTCTGCGCATCCTCTCCGAGGTCTCGAGCTCGACCGCGCTCGCCGCGGCGCGCGCGCGAATCCAGGAAGCGCTGCCCCAGGCGAAGTGGATCAGCTACGAGCCCGTCGCGAGCACGAACGCGTGGCGCGGCGCGGAGATGGCGTTCGGCGCGCGAGCGCGGGCGCACTACGAGCTCGAAGGCGCGAAGACGATCGTCTGCTGTGACGCCGACCTCTTCGGCTCGCACCCCGATGCGCTGCGCCTGACGCGCGGCTTCGCGCGCGGTCGCAAGCCCGAAGGCGAGATGAACCGCCTGTGGGCGATCGAGGCCAGCTTCTCGATCACGGGCTCGTCGGCGGATCACCGCCTGCAGCTCCGCTCCGAGCAGGTGAAGCCCTTCCTCTTCGCGCTCGAAGCCGAGGTCGGGAAGAAGCTCACCCCGGCTCCCGCGCTCGCGCCGAAGCGAAGCGTCGCGAAGACGGGCTTCCTCGCCGACGCCAAGGTCGCGCGCTACGTCGAGGTCCTCGCGGCCGAGCTCGTCGCGAACCAGGGCGCCTCGGTGATCGCGGTCGGCTCGCGCCAGCCGGCCGAGGTTCACGCCGTCGCGTTCCGCCTGAACGCGCTGCTCGGGAACATCGGCAAGCACCTGCGCTTCACCGCGGCCCCCGTGGGCCCCGAGGGCAGCTTGGCCGAGCTCGCGCAGGAGATGAAGGCCGGCACCGTCGAGGCGCTGCTCATCCTGGGCGGCAATCCCGCGTACGACGCGCCCGCCGACCTCGACTTCGCCTCCGCCCTCGCGAAGGTCGGCCAGAGCGTGCACCTCTCGCTCTACGCCGACGAGACCTCGAAGCTCTGCTCGTGGCATCTGCCGCGCGCGCATGCTCTGGAGTCGTGGGGCGACGCGGCCGCGTTCGATGGCACGATCACGCTGCGCCAGCCGCTGATCGACCCCCTGCACGAAGGCAAGACGCCGCTCGCCGTGCTCGGCATGCTGCTCGCCGACGGCGCCGCGTCCGATCGCGAGCGCGTGCAGCGCGCGCTGAAGCTCGACGACGCCGCGTTCCGCCGCGCCGTGCACGACGGCTTCGTCGCGGGCTCGGCGGCAGCGGTGGTGAACCCGACCCCCGTCGCGTTCGACGAAGGCGAGCTCGCCGCCGCGGCGCTCGTCGTCGATGCCGGCGACGACTTCGAGCTCAACTTCCTGAAGAGCCCGGCGACCTACGACGGCCGCTTCGCCAACAACGGTTGGCTCCAGGAGCTGCCGGACTTCCTCACCAAGATCACCTGGGACAACGCGCTGATCCTCGGCCACGGGGACGCGCAGCGCCTCGGGGTCTCCTTCGGCGATCTGGTGCGCGTCGAGCTCGGCGGACGCGCGCTGGAGATGGCGGCCTACGTGCTGCCGGGGCAGGCGAAGGGCACGGTCTCGGTGGCCCTCGGCTACGGTCGCACCGCGGCCGGCGTCGTCGGCGGTGACGAGACCGCGGGAGTTCCGAGCGCCGGATTCGACACGTACAAGCTCCGCGCGAGCGGCACGCCGTGGTTCAGCCGCGGCGCGCGCCTCACGAAGACGGGCGGCACCTACCAGCTCGCGATCACGCAGGACCACAACCAGATCGACGAAGTCGGTCTGCAGGGCATCGCCGAGCGCTTGGGCGGCCTGGTCCGCGAAGCCGACGTCGCCGAGTGGAAGGAGCACAAGGACTTCGCGAAGCACCGCGTCCACGTCCCGCCGATCAAGTCGCTCTTCACGGAGCTGCAGTTCGAAGGCGTGAAGTGGGGGATGACGATCGACCTGAACCAGTGCACGGGCTGCAACGCCTGCACGATCGCCTGCCAGGCCGAGAACAACATCCCGGTGGTCGGCAAGGATCAGGTCGCGCGCGGCCGCCACATGCAGTGGATCCGCATCGATCGCTACTTCGCGGGCGACCCCGAGGATCCGCAGATCGCGTCGCAGCCGGTGACCTGCCATCAGTGCGAGAGCGCGCCGTGCGAGCAGGTCTGCCCGGTCGCGGCCACCGTGCACTCCACGGACGGCCTGAACGACATGGTCTACAACCGCTGCATCGGCACGCGGTACTGCGCGAACAACTGCCCGTACAAGGTCCGGCGCTTCAACTACCTCGACTACAACAAGCGCACGGAGCAGCCGGGCAGCGAGATCTCGAACATGGTGTACAACCCCGAGGTCTCGCTCCGCTGGCGCGGCGTGATGGAGAAGTGCACGTTCTGCACGCAGCGCATCCAGGCCGCCAAGATCGAAGCCGGCAACGAACGCCGGAAGGTCCGCGACGGCGAGGTGAAGACCGCGTGCCAGCAGGTCTGCCCCGCCGAGGCGATCACCTTCGGCGATCTCGGAGACCCGAGCTCGAAGGTCTCGCAGAAGAAGGCCGACCCGCGCTCCTACGAGATGCTCTCGGAGCTCAACATCCGCCCGCGTCTCAGCTACCTGGCGAAGATCCGCAACCCCAATCCGGCCCTGACGGCCTAGGCCGACGCTACCGAGCCCGCAACGGCGTAGCCCTCAACCATGGAAGCAAGCACCATGACCTCGAGCGCGATGGGGAACGCGTCCGCGATCGTCATCGATCCGGACATCGATCCGCGCCAGAGGAAGTCGTTGGTCGAAGGCGACCACGACTTCACTTCGATCACGGCGTCGATCGCCAACGTGGCGGAGCGCCCGAAGCCGCCGAAGGCGTGGTACGTGGCGATGGCGATCTCGCTGCCGCTCACGCTCACGCTGTTCGGCATCATCGGCTACCTGATCTTCAAGGGCGTCGGGATCTGGGGCAATCGCCAGCCGGTCTCCTGGGCCTGGCCGATCGTGAACTTCGTGTTCTGGGTCGGTATCGCGCACGCGGGCACGCTCATCTCGGCGATCCTGTTCCTCTTCCGTCAGAAGTGGCGCACGAGCATCAACCGCGCCGCCGAGGCGATGACGATCTTCGCGGTCGTCTGCGCCGGAACCTTCCCGGCGATCCACGTCGGCCGCATCTGGATGGAGTGGTTCCTCGCTCCCGTCCCGAACGACCTCGAGATGTGGCCGCAGTTCCGCAGCCCGCTGCTCTGGGACGTCTTCGCGGTCAGCACCTACGCCACGGTCTCGCTGCTCTTCTGGTACATGGGCATGGTGCCGGACCTCGCGACCTTCCGCGACCGCGCCACGACCAAGATCAAGAAGGTCGCGTACGGGATCTTCGCGCTCGGCTGGCGCGGCTCCTCGCGCCAGTGGCACCGCTACGAGCGCGCCTACCTACTCCTCGCTGCTCTGGCGATGCCGCTCGTGCTCTCCGTGCACTCGGTGGTGTCCTTCGACTTCGCCGTCTCGATCCTGCCCGGCTGGCACACGACGATCTTCCCCCCGTACTTCGTCGCGGGCGCCATCTTCTCGGGCTTCGCGATGGTGGTGACCCTCATGGTGCCGGCGCGCGCCCTCTTCGGGCTGAAGCACGTCATCACGATGCGGCACCTGGAGAACATGAACAAGGTCATCGTCGCCACCGGCACGATGGTCGGCTACGCGTACGCGATGGAGTTCTTCATCGCTTGGTACTCGGGCAGCACCTACGAGCAGTTCGCCTTCATCAACCGCGCCTTCGGCCCCTACGCCTGGGCGTACTGGATCATGGTGAGCTGCAACGTCATCGCGCCGCAGTTCTTCTGGTTCAAGAAGATCCGCACGAACCCGCTCGCGATGGTGGTGGTGTGCATCTTCGTGAACATCGGCATGTGGTTCGAGCGCTTCGTGATCACGATCTCGACGCTGAACCGCGACTTCCTGCCGTCGGCGTGGGGCTACTTCTCGCCCACGCTCTTCGACATCCTGACGCTCTGCGGCAGCTTCGGCCTGTTCATGACCCTCTTCCTGCTCTTCTGCCGCTACCTCCCGATGGTCGCCATCGCCGAGGTGAAGAGCGTCATGCCGCAGGCGCATCCCCATCATCATGGGGATGATGCGCACGGCGCCGGTACCCACTCTCACTGAGCCGCCGAGGAGAACCTACGCACATGCACGCCAAGGCTCACTCGCCCGCCGCTCCCGCCGAGCGCGCCCGTCCTCTCTACGGCGTGATCGCCGAGTACAAGGACGTCGACTCCCTGATGGCCGCCGCCCGCAAGGTGCGCGACGCAGGCTACACGCGCTGGGACACCCACACGCCTTTCCCGGTCCACGGGATCGAAGGCGCGATGGGCTTCGGCATGACGAGGCTCCCGTGGTTCGTCCTCTGCTGCGGCCTGACGGGACTCTCCATCGCGGTGCTCCTGCAGTGGTGGACCAACGCGGTCGACTACCCGTTCCTCATCTCGGGTAAGCCGCTCTTCGCCCTGCCGCCGGCCGTTCCGATCATGTTCGAGCTGACGGTGCTCTTCAGCGCCCTCGGCACCTTCTTCGGGATGTGGGGGTTGAATGGGCTGCCGCTGCTCCATCACCCGCTCTTCGAGCACGAGGCCTTCAAGCGCGTCACCGACGACCGCTTCTTCCTCGCCATCGAATCGCAAGATCCCAAGTTCGGCCTCGAGAGCACGAAGGCGTTGCTCGCGAGCACCGGCGTCTGCGCGGACGTCGTCCCGGTCTACGGCAACGGCGACAAGGGCGCGCTGCCGAACTGGATGAAGAATTTCGCGATCGTGATGCCGATCCTGCTCCTCGTCCCGCTGGCGTGGATCGTGACCGCGCGCCACAGCACGAGCCCGAAGACCAGGCTGCAGCTCATCCCGGACATGGATCAGCAGCTGAAGTTCCGCAACCAGACGCGGAACGCCTTCTTCGCCGACCAGCGCAACGAGCGCCCGCGCATCGAAGGCACGATCCCGCGCGGCCTGCTCCGCGAGGACCAGCAGCTCCACACCGGCAAGACCGGCCCCGGCGAGAACGACTGGGCCACCCAGTTCCCCGCGTCGATCGCGGTGAACGAGGCGCTGCTGAAGCGCGGCCAAGAGCGCTTCAACATCACCTGCGCCGCCTGCCATGGGCAGACCGGCGTCGGCGACGGCCTGGTCTCGCAGCGCGCGACCGGCAAGTACCCGAGCTGGATCCCGCCGATCTCGCTGCACGCGGAGAACCTGCTCGTCCAGCCCGTCGGCCAGACCTTCAACACCATCCGCAACGGCATCCGCACCATGCCGGCCTACTCCCAGCAGCTCACCGTAGAGGACTCCTGGGCGATCGTGGCCTACGTGAAGGCGCTGCAGAAGAGCCAAGCGTTCCCGGTCGACAAGCTCAGCCCCGAAGAGCGCCAGAAGGTAGCGAGCGTCCCGCGATGAACGAACACCACTCCAGTACGGCTCCCCTGGGAAGCTCCGGTGGGCACGCGCCGATCCTCGATCGCCTCGCGCAGCGCGGGCTCCTGCTCGGCGGCGCCGGCTTGATCGGCGGTCTCGGGCTCGGCCTCCTCAGCGAGGGGGGCTTCCAGCGCTTCATGGGCTCCTACGTGATCGCCTACGCCTTCGTGCTGGCGATCGCCCTGGGCGCCCTCGGCTTCGTGATCATCCAGCACTTGACCCGCGCGGGCTGGAGCGTCACGAATCGGCGCATCGCCGAGCTCATCGCCTCGACGATGCCGCTCCTCGCGCTGCTCTTCCTCCCGATCGTGCTGAACCACTTCGTCTCGGCGCACCCCGTGCACCCGTGGGCGAACAGCGAGTTCGCGCACAGCGATCCCCTGATCGCGAAGAAGGCGTCCTACCTGAACACGGGGTTCTTCCTCGTGCGCTGGGCGATCTACTTCGCCGTCTGGGTCGGCCTCTCGCGCTTCTTCCTCGGGACCTCGCTGAAGCAGGACGAGAGCGGCGATCCGCGCCTCACGATCAAGATGGAGAAGATGGCGGCGCCCTCGGTGCTGCTCTTCGGCCTCTCGCTCTCGTTCGCGGCGTTCGACCTCCTGATGTCGCTCGACCCGCACTGGTTCTCGACCATCTTCGGCGTCTACTACTTCGCCGGCTGCATGATGAGCTTCTTCGCCACATGCATCTTGCTCGGGAAGTGGCTACAGAAGAGCGGTGCGATCGGCGCCGGCGAGATCACGACGGAACATCGCCACGACCTCGGCAAGTTCATGTTCGGCTTCGTGGTCTTCTGGAGCTACATCGCGTTCTCCCAGTTCATGCTGATCTGGTACGCGAACAACCCCGAGGAGACCGGCTGGTACGACGTGCGCCAGAACGGGGCGATGGGCTACTTCTCCATCGCGCTGATCTTCATCCACTTCGTGATCCCCTTCCTCGGGCTGCTCTCGCGGCACGTGAAGCGCCATCCGGTCGGCCTGCCCTTCTGGGCTTGCTGGCTCCTCTTCGCGCAGTGGCTCGACCTCTTCTTCATCGTGGTGCCCTCGGTCCAGCAGTGGATGAACCACGGGCACGCCGACCACGGGCATGGCGACGCCGCTCACGCGGCCAGCCATGCCGCGGATCACGCGCACGAGGTCTTCCCGTTCGCGCTCTCCGACCTGCTCACGCCGATCGGCCTCGCCGGTCTGGCGCTCTTCTTCTTCGCTCGCCGCGCTCGCGCGGTGGCGCTGACGCCGAAGCTCGATCCGCGGCGCCAAGAGTCCCTCTCGCTCCAGAACATCTGAGTGCCAGCCGGCGCCTTCTAGCCCCGAACCGCCTCCGGGCGCCGAACCGCACTCGAACTCTCCGGACGATCCGACGATGAGCGAACACACTCCGCAGCCCTACGACGATCTCAACACGCCGAAGCTGATCCTCGCGGCGATCCTGGGGATCGTGGTGACGATCGCGGTCGTGGCCTGGCTGCAGGCCATGTACTACGTGCAGGCGAGCGCCGAGGAGAAGCGCCAGCTCGAGGTCACTCCGCGCCAGGTCGTCGAGACCAAGGCGAAGTGGTCGGCGGCGCTCTCTTCCTACGGCAAGGCGAACGAGGAGAAGGGTGTCGCCCAGGTGCCGATCGAGCGCGCCATGAAGGCCGTCGCCGAGGAGCTGCGCGCGCGCTGAGCCGCGCGAGCCCGAGTCTTCCATGCGTCCCAGCAGCCTTCGTTCTCCGCGACAGGGATTCGCTCGTGCGCGGCTTGCGGCCGTGCGCGCGTCGGCTCTCGGTGCGCTGGCGCTCGGTGCCGCACCTGGGCTCGCTCAGGTGATCCCGGAGTACCAGGAGACCGCAGGCGTCGAGGTGATCGAGCACGTCGATGATCGCCTGCCGCTGGACCTCCGCTTCACCAACGAACGCGGCGTCCATGTGAAGCTCGGGGACTACTTCACCGGCGAGAAGCCGGTGATCCTGACGCTGAACTACTCCTCCTGCCCGATGCTCTGCAGCCTGCAGTTGAACGGGATGATCGAGGCGCTGCGCTCGATCGAGGAGACGGCCGGGAACGAGTTCGAGCTCGTCACCGTGTCGATCGATCCGCTGGAGAGCTTCCAGCGCGCGGCGGAGACCCGCCAGAAGTACCTGCTGAGCTACGGGCGCCCTGCGGCGCAGGATGCCTGGCGCTTCCTCACCGGCGACGAGGCCTCGATCCAGAAGCTCGCTCGCGCGGTGGGCTTCGGCTACCGCTACCGGCCCGAGGCCAAGGATTACGTGCACGCCGCCGTCTTCCTGGCCTGCACACCCGACGGGCGCATCTCGCGCTACATCTACGGCGTCCAGATCCTGCCGCAGACCTTGCGCACCTCGCTCGTGGAAGCGGGCGAGGGGCGCGTCGGCTCGGCATTCGAACGCTTCCTCCTCCTCTGCTACCACTACGACCCCGCCACCGGACGCTACGGCCCTGCGGCCAAGAAGATCATGCGTCTGGGCGCCGGGGTCACGGTCGTCGCGCTGGGCCTCTGCCTCTTCGGCATGTGGCGCCGCGAGACCCGGCGGCGCCGGAGCGCCGAGGTTCCGGCATGATTCGAACTGCCATGCTCCAAAGCCTCTTCGATCCGAGCTCGCTCGCGAGCTCGAACCTGCTGGGCTTCGCCCTGCCGGCAACGGATTCCGCTGCCGATGCGACGTACTGGTTCCCCGCGCAGGCCTCGAGCTTCGCGGCGGACATGGACGCCCTCTGGTACTTCATCTACTGGGTGTCCGTGTTCTTCTTCGTCGGCATCGTGGCCTTCATGGTGCTGTTCGTGGTGCGCTACCGGCGCACCGCGACGCGCACCCAGCCCGAGCGCTCGGCGAGCCACAACACGGCGCTCGAGCTCACCTGGTCGATCCTGCCGGCGGTCCTGCTGGTGGCGTTCTTCTACTGGGGCTGGACCTCGTTCCTGGTCATCGCGACGCCGCCGCGCGATGCGATGGAGGTCCAGGTCGGCGCCTACAAGTGGGGCTGGAACTTCACCTACCCGTCCGGCCACACCGACTCCGAGCTCCACGTCCCGACGGATCGCGAGGTGAAGCTGATCATGTCCTCGGCGGACGTGCTGCACAGCTTCTGGGTGCCGGAGTTCCGCACCAAGTTCGACGTGGTCCCCGGGCGCTACACCTACCTCTGGTTCAAGCCGACGCGCACCGGCGAGTTCCAGTTGAAGTGCACCGAGTACTGCGGCACCGGCCACTCGGCGATGCGCGCGAAGGTCGTCGTGCACGAAGCCGGCGGCTACGAGAAGTGGCTCGAGCAAGCCGAAGGCGCCTTGCTCACGATGGAGCCGAAGGCCCTGGGCGAGCTCTCCTTCAAGAAGCTCGGCTGCTCGCAGTGCCACTCGCTCGACGGCACGAAGCTGGTCGGCCCCAGCTTCAAGGAGACCGCGAGCCTCTGGGGCAAGGCCCGCGGGCTCTCTGACGGCAGCGAAGTCACGGTCGACGAGAACTACCTCCGCGAGTCGATCCTCGAGCCGGCGAAGAAGATCGTCGCCGGCTACCAGCCGCAGATGCCGGTGATCCCCGGCATCCGCGAGAAGCAGATCGCCGGCCTCATCGAGTACATCAAGTCCCTCAGCGGACCCAACCAGTAGGCAGCCTCCGATGTCGGACTCACAACTCGCAACCACGAGCGCGCCGCGCGTGCATGCGGCCGAGCCGGAGCAGAACTACCTGAACTGCTCGCGCGGCTTCTGGAGCTGGGCGCTCACGCTCGACCACAAGCGCATCGGGGTCATGTACCTCGCCGGCGTCACCTTCGCGTTCTTCCTGGGCGGCGTCTTCGCCCTGGCGGTGCGCACGGAGCTGATCGCCCCGGGCTACACGATCATGGACGCGGACACCTACAACCAGATGTTCACGCTCCACGGAGCGGTGATGGTGTTCCTGTTCCTGATCCCGAGCATCCCGGCCTCGTTCGGGAACTTCGTGCTGCCGGTCATGCTCGGCGCGAAGGACGTCGCGTTCCCGAAGCTCAACTTGATGAGCTTCTACCTCTGGGTCACGGGCGCGATCTTCTTCGTCGCGGTGCTCTTCACCAGCGGCCTCGATACGGGCTGGACCTTCTACACGCCCTACTCGACGACGACGGGGACCTCGGTCGTCTTCGCGACGATGGGGGCCTTCATCCTCGGCTTCTCGTCGATCTTCACGGGCCTCAACTTCATCGCGACGATCCACATGATGCGGCCGCCCGGCATGGGCTGGTTCCGCATGCCGCTCTTCCTCTGGGGTCTCTACGCGACCTCGCTGATCCAGGTTCTGGCGACGCCGGTGCTCGGCATCACGCTGCTGCTGCTCATCGTCGAGCGCCTGGCCGGCGTCGGCATCTTCGATCCGGCGATGGGCGGCGACCCGGTGCTGTTCCAGCACTTCTTCTGGTTCTACTCGCACCCGGCCGTGTACATCATGATCCTCCCTGCGATGGGCGTGATGTCGGAGCTCTTCGCGACCTTCAGCCGGAAGCACGTGTTCGGCTACCGCTTCATCGCGATGAGCTCGGTCGCGATCGCGCTGCTCGGCTTCCTCGTGTGGGGCCACCACATGTTCGTCTCGGGCCAGTCGCGCCTGATCGGCATGGTGTTCTCGGCGATCACCTTCAGCATCGCGATTCCCTCGGCGATCAAGGTCTTCAACTGGCTGGCGACCATGTACAAGGGCGTCATCTGGCTGACGACGCCGATGTGGTACGCGCTCTCCTTCCTCTTCCTCTTCGGCATCGGCGGTCTGACCGGCCTCTTCCTCGGCACGATGTCGACCGACATCCACCTGCACGACACCTACTTCGTCGTGGCGCACTTCCACTACGTGATGGTGGGCGGGACGCTGATCGCGTTCCTCGGCGCCATGCACTACTGGTGGCCGAAGATGTTCGGGAAGATGTACAACGAGAAGCTCGGCGCGATCGGCGCGTGGGGCGTCTTCCTCGGCTTCAACCTGACCTTCTTCCCGCAGTTCGTGCTCGGCACGCGCGGCATGCCGCGCCGCTACTACAACTACGAGGAGTGGGAGGGCTTCGAGTCCCTGCACTTCTGGTCGACGATGGGGAGCTACCTGCTCGGCGCTTCGCTGATGCTGATCCTCGTCTACCTGATCCAGTCCCTGGTGAAGGGCAAGCAAGCGCCGGTGAACCCCTGGGGCGCCGCGTCGCTCGAGTTCACGACCAGCTCGCCGCCCCCGCACTTCAACTTCGACGTGACGCCGACGGTGGGTGAGCCCTACGACTTCGACGACCTGGTCTTCGACGCGAAGACGGGCGGTTACGTGCGCCAGGAGGCGCGGAACTCGTGAGCAGCACGGCGAGCGCACACGCGGCGCACGGCGATCCGCACGGGCACGGCGGCGGCCACTCTGGCGCGGACCACGAGTCCGCGCACGGTGGTCACGGCAGTCATCCGTCCTACGTCGCCCACCACTTCGATACCGCGAAGCAGCAGTTCGACACGGGCAAGTTCGGGATCTGGATGTTCCTGGTGACGGAGGTGCTGTTCTTCAGCGGCCTCTTCTGCGCGTACTTGCTCTACCGCGCGCATCACCCGGAGATCTTCATCTACGCCCACCACTACCTCGACACCAAGCTCGGGGCGATCAACACGATCGTCCTGCTCTTCTCGAGCTTGACGATGGCGTGGGCCGTGCGCGCCGCGGCGCTGGGCCAGAAGAAGGTCCTCGTGTGGATGCTGATCCTCACGCTGGCCTGCGCCTTCGGCTTCCTCGGGATCAAGTACATCGAGTACTCGCACAAGATCCACGACGGCCTGGTCTGGGGGCGCGCTTTCAACCCCGCGCATCTGGTCGAGGACTACCACGGTCCGGATCCGAAGAACGTGCACATCTTCTTCGGCATCTACTTCGGGATGACCGGCCTGCACGGCATCCACGTGCTCGGCGGCATCGTCGTCATCGGCTGGCTCTTGAAGCGCGCCCTGCGCGGCGAGTTCCACAGCCAGAACTACGGCGCCGTCGACTTCGTGGGCCTCTACTGGCACTTGGTCGACCTGATCTGGATCTACCTGTTCCCTCTCCTCTACCTCATCCACTGAGGTCCTGAACCATGTCCTCCTCGCATCACGGGGCCAAAGTGGACCTTCCGACCGGCCAGGAAGAGGATCTCGCGCACGTCGCGAGCCCGAAGGTCCTGATCTCGACCTTCCTCGCGCTGATCTTCCTCACGATCGTCACCGTGGCGGTGGCGTCGGTCGGGCTCGGCGAATGGGACTTCATCTTCGCGATGGTGATCGCGACGATCAAAGTCCTGCTCGTCTGCATGTTCTTCATGCACCTCTGGTACGACAAGCCGTTCCACGCCTTGGTGTTCGTGTCCGGTGTCGCCTTCGCGCTGCTCTTCATCGCGTTGGCGTACATGGACACGGCGCAGTACCAGAAGGACATCGTCTGGCAGGACAAGATGCCGCTGCCGGAAGCCTCCCACGAGGGCCACGATCACTGAGAGCGGTAGCAGAGTTCCGCTGCCTCCGGAAACCGCGCGGGGCTCGAACGCAACGGCGCTCCCGCGCCCGCGTTCGAGCCCCGCGCGGCGTTTGAGC
>JAEUHW010000332.1 GCA_016793245.1 Planctomycetota bacterium | reverse complement strand
TGCGGTGGGGCCGTCGTGGCCCTCGACCACGGATCGCGCGTTCGCGGTGCTAGGATCAGCCGCTCCGGAGCGCCTCCGCTCCGTCTCCGTCCGCGTCCTCAGGATCCCCGACCCCGGTCCCGCCATGCTCCGATCGCGCCTCGTGTTGGGCTCGAGCCTCCTCGGGCTCGCTGCGTCCCTCTCCGCCCAGGACCCCGCTGCCGCTGCGCACGACGCGCCGCGCGTGCTGGTGCTCGGCTTCACCGCGAAGGCGGAGCACGAGGTCTATCGCCAGCGCGCCGTCGATCGCGTGCGCGAGCTCGCGCTGGCGCGCGGGCTGCGACTCGTCGATGCGGCGCAGGCGCAGCTCTTGGAGGAGAAGCGCCGCAAGCTCACCGGCGGGGGCGAGCTCCCGCCGACCTGGCTCGAGGAGAGCGGCGCGGACGTCGTGCTGCGCGTAGAGCTCGCGATCGAGGAGGAGCGCAGCGCGCAGGGGCGCAACATCGTGCGCGATCGCCTGCGCCTCGCCGCGGTGGCGAGCGATGACGCGCAGCTCTTCTTCGAGCGCTCGGCGACCGGCAACGGGCGCGCGCTCCGCGGACCCGCGGAAGCCCACGCCGCGGCGTTGGAGGAGGCGCTCGGAGCCGATGGCGCGCTGGTGCAGCAGTTCGTGGGCGCGCTCGCGGAGCGCGATGCGCAGGAAGCGCAGCACGGGCCGCTCTATCGCCTGAGCATCCACACCGGCGCGGTCGGGTTCGGCATGCCGGTCTTCACCGGCGCGGAGCTGGAGAATCTGCCCGGCGTGAGCGAGCTCGAGCAGGAGAGCGCCGACGGCCAGAGCTCGACCTATCGCCTGCGCTTCCGCGGCAAGCGCCACGAGCTCGAGGCGGCGCTGTTCCGACTCGTCGGCGAGAAGAGCGAAGCGCTGCGTGAGAAGCTGAAGGCCGATCTCGGCGCGGAGCTCTCCGCGTCGCGGCGGCGGATGGAGCTCGTGCTCGGCCGTCGCGAGGCCGCGGTCGCGAGCGTCACCGAAGAGCTCTCCGTCGCGATGGAGCGCCTCGCGCGCGGCATGTACGAGCTCGAGCCCGCGTGGTACGAGGCGGCGACGATGCGCTTCGAGCCGGCGATGATCCCGAGCGGCGCGTCGCGTTGGAACGAGCTGGTCTCGTTCGCCAGCGCGTTCTGGCGCGAGCTCGACAAGATCCAGAAGGCGAACCCCGACAAGGATCCCTACACGGTCGAGGGCAGCGTGAAGGTCGCCGGCACGATCTTCCCGACGCTCGGCGATGCGCGCGAGCACGCCGAGAAGCTCGCGAAGAGCTATTACGAATCGCCGGCGGGGGTGACCGCGATGGCGCTCGCCGCCGTGGCGGAGACCGCGTTCGGCAAGGCGTCGGACGGCAAGATCAGCGCGGTGGTCGACGACCTCGTGCAGTCCTCGATCCTCTACACGATCAAGAGCGAGGACGCGCTGTTCCAGGAGGAGGACGCGGTCGAGGAGTCCTCGGTGGCGTTCTTCCAGCGCCGCGGCGCGAATCGCCTCGCCGCGGTGCGCCTCGTGAAGCCCTTCGATGCCTATCGGCTGCAGCTCACGATCGTCGACCTCGCGAACGGCGTGAAGCGGACCCGCAGCACGGAGATCCCGACGCGCTTCACCGAGGTCCTCGACCGGCAGATCAACGGCTGACCCACGGCCGGTCTGCCGTCGGGTGCGGCGGCGCGACTGCTCTGCCTGTGGGAATCGCGCGCGGGATTTCGTAGCCTCTCCCGCTTCGCCGCCCTCGAGGAAGGCCGCCGCACATGACTCCCGAACTTCTCGAACCGATCGCGCCCGCGCCGCCGGCGAGCCCGCTCGCGGTCGCGATCCTGGGCTCCGGCCGCATGGCCGAAGTCCATGCCGCGTCCCTCGCGGCGAACCCGCGCTTCGGCCGCCTCGTCGCCGTGCAGGGCCGCAACGCCGCCGCGGCGAAGAAGCTCGCGAAGGCGCACGGCGCGCGCGCCACCAGCGACCTCGCCGCGGTGCTCTCCGATCCGCACGTGCAGGCCGTGGTCGTCGCGACCCCGACGCTCACGCATCGCTCGCTCGTGCTCGCGGCGCTGGACGCTGGGAAGCACGTGCTGGTCGAGAAGCCGCTGGCACTCTCCACGGCCGAAGCCGGCGAGATCGTGCGCGCGGCCGAGGCCCAGGATCGCGTCGTGATGGTGGCGCACTGCGTGCGCTGGTTCCACGAAGTGCAGGCGCTGCTCGGGAAGCTCGAGCAGATCGGCCGCCCGCGGGTCGCGCGCGCGTCGCGCGTCGCCGGGAACCCGGGCGGCTGGTATATCGACGAGCAGCAGTCGGGCGGCATCTGCTTCGATCTCATGGTGCACGACTTCGATCTCCTGCTCTGGTGGTTCGGCGCGGTGGAGCGCGTGCACGCGCTGGCCACGACGCGCGACGCCGCGCACCCGGAGATGTACGCGCAGGTCGTGCTGCGCCACACGAGCGGCGTCCTCTCCTACGTCGAAGGCTCGTGGCTGCATCCCGACGGCTTCGCGACGCGCGTCGAGCTCGCCGGCGCCGAAGGTCTGCTGCGCTTCGAGATGCCCGAGACGAAGCCGCTGCGCTTCGTGCCGCTCGCATCGAAGCGAATACAGAAGCAAGGCGCCGAGATCCCCGAGAGCCCGTTCCGTCGCTCGCCCTACGAGCTGCAGATGGAGGCCTTCCTCGCCGCGGCGCTCTGCGGCGCGCCGGCGCCCGTCGGCGCGCGCGCGGGCTTCGAGGCCGTCGCGGTCGCCGAGGCCGCACGCGCCTCGATCGCGAGCGGCCAGCCTTGTCGCCCCGCCGTGTACGCCGCGCCTCGCGCGCGGAAGGGAGCGCGCTCGTGACCAGGATCGGCATCTACTCGAGCGCTCATATCCACGCCGGCGCTTACGCCGCCGCGCTGCGCGCGTTGCCCGGCGTCGAGTTCGCGGGCGTCTGCGATCCCGAGGCGAAGCGCGGCAAGGCCGCGGCGAAGGCCTTCGGCGCGCGCTACGCCGCGTCGCCGGAGCAGCTCTTCGACCTCGGCTTGGATGGCGTGATCATCTGCTCCGAGAACGTGCATCATCGCGGCGATGCCGAGCGCGCGTTGGCCGCCGGCCTCGGCGTGCTCTGCGAGAAGCCGCTCGCGACGAAGCCCGCTGACGCGCTCGCGATGGTGCGCGCCGCTGCGCGCGCGCGTCGCCCGCTGATGACCGCGTTCCCGTGCCGCTATTCGACGCCGCTCCGCGAAGCGCGGCGCCTCGTGCGCGAGGGCGCGCTCGGCAAGGTGCTCGCGGCGCAGGGCACGAACCGCGGCATGAATCCCGGCGGCTGGTTCGTCGATCCCGAGCTCTCGGGCGGCGGCGCGGTGATGGACCACACCGTGCACGTCGTCGACGTGCTGCGCTGGATCCTCGAGGACGAGGTCGCGAGCGTCTACGCCGAGGCGACGGGCGCGAGCGGCGAGGTGGAGGATCACGGCCTCCTGCTCTTCCGCTTCGAGCAGGGCACCAGCGCCAGCCTCGATTGCTCGTGGTCGCGCCCGGGTCAGTCGTTCCCGACCTGGGGCGATGTCACGCTGAGCCTGATCGGCGAGCAGGGGAACCTCCACATCGACGCCTTCCGCCAGCACGCGATGCTCTACAGCGAGCGCGCGAAGAAGGGCGTCCAGGTCGACTTCGCCGACGACATCAACGCCGGCTTGATCGCCGACTTCGTCGCCGTGCTGCGCGAGGAGAAGATCCCCGAGGTCGACGGCATCGACGGCTTGCGCGCGGTCGAGGTCGTGGACGCGGCCTATCGCTCCCTCGCCAGCGCTCGCGCCACCAACGTTCGCCGCGCGGCCCTCGGCTCGCGTTCCTGAGCTTCTTCCATCTCCAGAGCTACGACATCCATGCTGCAAGGCAAGAAGGGCATCGTCCTCGGCGTCGCCAACAAGCGTTCGATCGCCTGGGCCATCGCGAAGAAGGCCGCGGACGCGGGCGCTTCGGTGGCGCTGACCTACCAGGACGAGCGCCTGCTCGAGAAGGTGAAGCCGCTCGCCGAGGAGCTGCCCGCGGCGCTGCTGCTCCGCTGCGATGTCTCGCAGCCCGCGCACATGGACCAGCTCTTCCGCGAGCTCGAGCAGGGCTTCGGGAAGCTCGACTTCCTCGTCCACGCGCTCGCCTTCGCGAAGCGCGAGGAGCTGGAAGGTGAGTATCTGCAGACTTCGCCCGAGGGCTTCGACGTCGCGATGCGGATCAGCGCCTATTCGCTGACCGACCTCGCGCGCCGGGCCGCCCCGCTCATGAAGGAGGGCGGCTCGATCGTGACGCTCTCCTATCTCGGCGGGGAGCGCGTGATCCCGCACTACAACGTGATGGGGGTCGCGAAGGCGGCGCTGGAGAGCAGCGTGCGCTATCTCGCGGCCGATCTCGGTCCCCGCGGGATCCGCGTGAACACGATCTCAGCGGGGCCGATCCGCACGCTCGCCGCGGCCGGTATCAGCGGCTTCTCGAGCATGCTCGACGTCGTCGCCGAGCGCTCGTTCCTGAAGCGCAACGTGACCGTCGAGGAGGTCGGCGACAGCGCGCTCTTCCTCCTCTCCGATCTCTCGCGCGGGATCACCGGCGAGCTGCTGCACGTCGACTGCGGGTATCACGCGACGGGCATGTAGCGCCCGTCGCGCGCTTCACGCTCACCAGGACACGACGTCGCGCGCCGTCACCGCGAGCGGCGTGCCCGGCGGCAGGTTCGCGATGTTGTTGAGGTC
>JAEUHW010000385.1 GCA_016793245.1 Planctomycetota bacterium | reverse complement strand
CCGGATGTACTCCATCACGAAGTACGGCCGGCCCCCATCCGTCGTGCCGGCGTCGAAGACCTTCGCGATGTGCGGATGGTCCATCATCGCCAGCGCCTGGCGCTCGGCTTCGAAGCGCGCGATCACCTGCTTCGTGTCCATCCCGAGCTTGATGATCTTCAGCGCCACACGCCGCTTCACCGGCTCGCGTTGCTCCGCGAGCCAGATCGTGCCCATGCCACCTTCGCCGATCTGCTCCAGCAGCTTGTAACGGCCGATCTGGCTGCCGGCTTGCTCGATCGCGGGAGCGGAGGCGACCTCGAAGGCCGCCATGGCGGCTCCCGTTGGCGAGGCCAGGAAGCCGCCGGCCTCGGCATCGGCGCGCAGCAAGGCCTCGACCTCCGCGCGCAGGGCCTCGTCCTTCCCACAAGCGCTCTTCAGAAAGGTCTCGCGCGTGGATGCGGACAGCGCACGTGCCGCATGGAAGATCTCCTCTAGCTTGCGGCTCATCACTGGCCTCCGTTGTCGTTCGGCGTGCGCACGGCCGCTCGCGCGGCTTCGCTCGCGTTCCCCTTGGCTTCGTACAACTGCACGAGTCGCTCGAGCGCTTCGGAGATGCGGCTCGCTGCCTCCGGCGGGATGCTCGCCTCGCGTTCCTTCACGCCGCGGCAGCCGTCGAGCAGCAGCGGCTCCGCCTCGTTCCACGACTGCGACCCGAGTAGGCCTTCGCGAAGCGCTACTAGCGCATCCGCCGGCAGGGGGCTCTGCTTCGGCAGCCCTGCGCGAGAGGGCTCCAGCGCGCTCCGCATCCGCTGGATGACCGGGCTGATCTGCTCCAGCAGCTTGGTGCGGCCGATCTGGGCGCCGGCTTGCTCGCTCGCAAGAGCGGTGGCGACCTGGAGCGCCGCATCGGCGTTCCCCGCGGACGAGGCCAAGAACCCGCCGGCCTCCGCGTCCGCGCGCAGCAGAGCCTCGACGTCGGCCCGCAACTGCGCATCGCCTTGGCAGGCGCGCGCGAGTGCCGCGGTGCGCTCGGCCGCCGTGAGCTCCGCCACCTCCAGGGACAGACGGCGGACCCGCAGCTTCTTCTCGTCGGCCATGGCTCGATCAGGGGTCGGGGCGGAGGTCGCGGTAGAGGGCGGCCCGCGCGTAGGTCCAGAGGCGCGCCGCCGTCCGCGGCGAGATCCCGAGGGCCGCCGCCGCGTCGTCGACGCTGAGACCCGCGAAGAAGCGCAGCCGCACGATGGCCGCCGCCTCCGGGTCGTCGCGCGTCAAGCGCTGGAGAGCCTCATCGACTGCCAGGATTTTCTCGGCGCCGGCTTCCATCAGGGCCGGGAGGTCTCCGATCGCGTCGAGAGGCAGATGCCGACCGCCGCGCCGACCGCGCGCTCGCGCATGGTCGATCAGGATGCGGCGCATGGCTTCGGCGGCCGCCGCATAGAAGTGGCCGCGGTTCGCCCAGGGCACCTCGCGCGGTCCGACCAGCTTGAGATACGCCTCGTGCACGAGAGCCGTCGCCGACAAGGTGTGCCCGGCGCGCTCGCGCATCAGATCGAGCTCAGCGGCCCGCCTGAGCTGCTCGTAGACGAGCGGCAGGAGTGCCTCCGCGGCGACTTGGTCGCCGTGGGCTGCGGCCTGCATCAGGCGCGTAGCGTCGTCGGGATCCGGGGGGGTGGGCTCCACAGTGGAGCAGGTTACGCGCCGGCGGAGCGCAGCGTCCACGGCGCCGCTCGCGCGCGGATCGCTCGCAAGCCATGCTCCACCTCCCGAAGCAGGACCGCCGCTTGAATCGACGCCTGGGTCGAGCGGAGAGTCTGCGCCTCCACCTCGAGCGCAGGTTCCCTCTCGCCGCGCGGCGATCGGTGGCCGGTGGTCGATCGATGCCTTACCACACCACGCCTTTCCGACCGACGAGCCTATGAGTCAGCCAGACAGCGAACGCCTGAGCCTGCTCCTCTTCGAAGCTCTCGAGCTCCCGGCCGCGGCGCGCGCGCGCTTCGTCGCGGAGCATTGCGGCGGCGATGCCGAGCTCGAACGGCGCTTGAAGGCGCTGCTCGCCGAAGCGGGCGACGAGCAGTTCGATTCCCCACCCACCCTCTCCAGCGATGCGCGCGCGAGCGACGAGCTCGTCGCGGCGCTGCGTGCCTCCGCTGCGGAGGCACCGCTGCACGAAGGAGTAGGAACCCGCTTGGGGCCCTATGAGCTGCTTCGCGTGATCGGCGAAGGCGGGTTCGGCGTCGTGTTCGAGGCCGAGCAAGTGCAGCCGATCGCGCGCCGCGTGGCCCTCAAGATCGTGAAGCTCGGCATGGACACGCGCCAAGTCGTGGCGCGCTTCGAGCAGGAGCGCCAAGCGCTCGCGCTGATGGATCATCCGCACATCGCGCGCGTGCTCGACGCGGGCTCGACCGAGACCGGGCGCCCCTACTTCGTGATGGACCTGGTGCAGGGGAAGCCGATCAGCGAGTTCTGCGACGAGCAGCGGCTCAGCGTCGCGCAGCGATTGACGCTCTTCTCACAGGTGTGCGAGGCCGTGCAGCACGCGCACGGCAAGGGCATCATCCACCGCGATCTCAAGCCCTCGAACGTCCTCGTCGGACTACAGGACGGTCAGCCCGTCGCGAAGGTGATCGACTTCGGCGTCGCCAAGGCCACCAGCCGCTCGCTCGCCGAGAAGATGGTCTTCACCGAGCAGGACCAGATCCTCGGCACCCTGCGCTACATGAGCCCGGAGCAGGCCGAGGGCTCGCTCGACATCGACACCCGGAGCGACGTCTACTCGCTCGGGGTCTTGCTCTACGAGCTGCTGACGGGCAGCACGCCGTTCGAAGGGCGGCGCTTCCGCGACGCGATGCTGCGCGAGCTGCAGCGGATGATCCGCGAGGTCGATCCGCCGAAGCCATCGACGCGCCTGCACGACTCCGGCGCCGCGCTCGCGCAGGTCGCGCAGCGCCGCCGCACCGAGCCTTCGCGGCTCGAGAGCCAGCTGCGCGGCGATCTCGACTGGATCGTCATGAAGGCGCTGGAGAAGGACCGCACGCGGCGCTATGCGACCGCGCACGAGCTCGAGCTCGATATCCGCCGACACCTGAGCGGCGCCCCCGTGACCGCCGCCCCTCCGAGCGCCAGCTATCTGCTGCGGAAGTTCGTACGTCGCCATCGCGGCCTCGTGCTGGCCAGCACCGCGCTGCTGCTCGCGCTGACGATCGGCATCATCGCCTTCGCGTGGCAATCGCGCGTCGCCGCGCACGAGCGCGACGAAGCGGTCCTGGCGCGCGGCGCCGCGACGACGGCGCGCGAGAAGGCCGACGCGATCAATCTCTTCCTCCTCGACATGCTCGGCTCGGCGGACGTCCGCAAGCTCGGGAGGGATGTCACCGTGGCGAGGGCTCTGGACCGCGCCGCGGAGAGCGTCGGCGCCGCGTTCGCTTCTCGCCCCGAGGTAGAAGCCGCGATCCGCTCCATCCTCGGCCAAACCTACCTTTCCCTCGGCGAGCTCGAGAAGGCCGGCGCGCAGCTCCACAAGGCGATCGAGCTCGAGCGCTCGCTGCACGGCGACCAGACGATCGAGCAGGCGAAGAACCTGCGCGCGCTCGCAGCCTGGCATCGCTTGCGCGCCGAGCTCGAGCTCGCCGCCGTCACGGGGCTCCGCGCCGTCGAGATCTCCGCTGCGGTCGCCGGACCCGACGCGGACGACACGACCCTCTGCCGCGTCGAGTACGCCAATACCCTCGAGCTGCTGGAACGCACGGCCGAGGCCGAGGCGATCTTGCGCGACTGCTTGGCGACCAGCACGCGCCTCCACGGTCGCGAGAGTCGCGCCGCGCTCGTCCAGATCAACAGCTTGGCCGTGCTCCTCCAAGGCCGGAAGCGCTACGACGAAGCCGAGCCGCTCTATCGCGAAGCCGCCGAGACCGGCGAGCGCGTGCTCGGGCCCGAGCACGTCGATACGCTCACGGCGCGCATGAACCTCGCGGCCCTGCTCGGGATCCGCGGCGATCACGCGAACGCCGAGCCGCTCCTCGTGCAGACCTACGCGGATCTGAAGCGCGTGCACGGCCCGGAGCATCCGATCACCGCCGATGCGGCGGAGCTCCTGGGCAAGCACTGGGCGCGCCGTGCTCGACCGCGCGAGGCGCTGCCGCTCCTCGAGGAAGTCCTCGCGATCCGCCGTGCCACGGAAGGCGACCGCAGCGAGCAAGCCGTCGACAGCATGTTCGCGCTGGCGCAGGTGCTGGGAGAGCTCAGCCAGCACGAGCGCGCCATTGCGCTCTACCGCGAGGCGATCGACGTGCGTACGGAGCTCTCGGGACCCGAGCATGAAGGTACGCTCGGCTTGCGCACCCGGCTCGCCGACGCGCTGGTGCGGGCGAATCAGAAACCGGAGGCCGAGCAGATCCTCCGCGCAGCGATCGAAGCGGCGGAGCGCGCCCTCGGCTCCGAACATCCCGTCGCCTTCTACGCGATCAACAGCTACGCGGTCCTCCTGATGAACCTGGAGCGCTTCGCCGAGGCGGCTCCCGGTCTACGACGGGCGATGGAGCTCGGTCGCAAAGTCGACGGCCCGGACCACAAGAACACGCTCGCCTCGCAGATGAACCTCGTCATCGCGCTGCTGAAGATCGAGAGCTACGCCGAAGCGGAGGCGTTCGCGAGCGATGCGGTGGAGCGCTGCCTGCGCAGCCTGGGGCCGAGCCACACGCACACCGCCCACGCTCGGAGCTGCTGGGCCCTGACCCTTCACGAGCTCGGCCGCGCGGAGGAAGCGCGACGCGAGATCTCGCTGTCGATCGCCGGCTGGACGGCGGCCCTCGGCGAGAAGGCGCCCTCCGTCGCGCGCCATCGTGCCATCCTCGGTGGCTGGATGGCCGCGGCCGGCGAAGCCGAGGAGGCGCTGCCGCTCCTCGAAGGCGCCTTGGAGATCCTCACTCCCACCCTCAACGCCGCGGATCCGCGCTTGGCCCATGCGCGCCTCGAGCTCGGTCACGCGCTCGCGGTGCTCGGACGGCACGCGGAAGCCGAGCCCTTGCTCCTCGAGAGCCACGAGCGCCTCGCCGCCGTTCGTCCCGCCGGTCACAAGGAGCTCCGCACGGCCGCGCGCTATCTCGCGGAGTGCTATGCGGCGTGGAACACCGCAGAGCCCGACGAGGCGCGCGCCGCGAACGCCGCCGCGTGGAAGGCACGCGCCGAGGCCGGGCGCTGAAGCTCACTCTCGATCGAGCGCCTCGATCAGCGCACGGATCACTCGGCGATCACGTCGTGCAGAGGCCGTTCGACGCCGCGAAGGCTGTACTGGATCGGCTCGGGAGCTTCCAACTTTGGAGGAAGCTCTCCGACGCCGTTCTGCCGACGCAGCACCATCCCAGATTCGATTGCACAAGTACCGGAGCGGCGGCAAGGAGAATTAGAGTCGACCTAGGCTCGCTCCAACGACGTGAACCTTCGATGACGATCACCGGTGCGGTCTCCCGCGGCATCCGATGCCTCTCGCTGCTGAGCGCAACACTTCCCGTGTGGCAGGTGGTCCTGGTGCACTTCGGCCGTCCGCTCTTCGAGGGCTTGCCCTATGGATCCATCCCCAGCTTCTTTCGATGCGCGGCGTTGGCAGGAGTCATCCTCTCGGCTCTCTCTCTATGCATCCTAGAAGCGGGACCACGCGCTCGTCCGCTCGAAGGCGCCCACTTCGCGGCGCTCCTGATCTGCGCGTTCTGGCTATGGATCAACTGCCTCGTCGTGCCGCTATGAGGATCGACTCCCGAGTTGCAGTGCGCATCGCGGCGTGTCGCCACACGGACGCGAGGCTCTGAGCGCGGCCATCGCCTCCGCCTCGCGAACTGCAGCTCCACGACGGCAGCGTGCTCCGTCGGACACCTCGATGCGCGCGCCGCAAGTGCCTTGGATGGAGCACGCGCGGCGCAGAGGAGCGCCGCGTTTCACTCCCGATCGAGCGCCTCGATCAGCGCACGGATCGACTCGAGGTCGCGCCGCGCGCAGGTCACGAGCAACGCGTTGCGCGGCAGGTCGAGCTGGATCGAGGACGCGATAGCCGCGTTGGGCACAGCTCCCTGCGGGGGCTGCCCCGGATGCGCGCCGCTGCGCGCGCGCGAAGCGCTCGAGAGCACCTCGCGGAGGATCGGTCCCAGCTCCTCGGCGCGCGCCGCGCGGAGCGCAAAGACCTCGTGGTGCACTTCCGCCGATCGCGCGCGTTCGCCTGCGCGGTGATCGGCGAGGCGCGCGGTCGCGACGAGCGATTGCAGCCAAGCACCAGTGCCCGTGAGCAGGAGCGACTCCCCGACGGCCACCACGGACTGCAGCGCGTTGTCGGTCTGCGTTTGCCGGAGCCCAGCGGAGACCTGCTGCGCATCGGCATGCTCCAGCGGGAGGATCGCGCTGAAGATCACCGCGGGATGCCGCGTGAGGATCTCGAGGTCCGCGAACGCGAGCACCACCGCGCGCTCGCGCGTGGAGCGCGCGGCGCCGTTGCCGGTCGAGACCACCGCGCAGAGATGCGGGTCCTCTCCGCCGAGGGGCAGCAGCGCCAAGTCGTGCGCCACGAGCAAGCGCTCGACATAGCCCTGCAGCGCCGCGGCCGCGAGGACGCGCTTCTCCGTGCCGCCGACGCGCACGCCCGCGGCTCGGGCGCGGGTCGGCTCCTCGATCACGAGCTCCTGTCCGCTGCGCGCGGCATAACCCTCGAGCACGGCGAGCAGCGTGGGACGCTGATCGACCGAGGTGGCGCCGCCGATCTCGAGGTCGGCGCTGACGGGCGGGAAGAGCTGCCTCGTACGCGAGCCCTCCGACTCCTGACGCCCCGGCTCCGCCGGGCGATCGAGCTGGCCGACGAGCGCGCTCCAGCGCGCGAGCAGCGCGGGTTCTCCCTGCATCACGAGCGCGTTGGTGCGCACATCGGCGACGAAGCGCATCGGCATCGCGGAGACGAGACCGGCGAGCAGACTCTCCATCTCGTTGGCGTCGACGTGGCCGAGCGGCAGCACGCGGATCTCGCGGGTCTCCGCGGTCGGCGGGTCCTGAGCGAAAGACGGAACGGGAGAGAGCGCGGAGCAGAGCGCGAGCGCAGCGAGAGCGAGCGGCATGGGCGGGTTCTCCAAGAGCGGCGGGAGCGCGCTGCGACTCGTGGCGGCGCTCCGCCCTTCCTTGCGACTGGGAAAGCAGAGCGCGCCGGCCGATCGGCTCCGCTCGAGACGTGCGTGATGCACGCCGAGCACTTCGGGCACCGACGAGGCCTGCGTCCTCTTCAGCGAAGGCCCTCCGGCGACCGATCCGAACGACATGCAACGGCCCGCCCTAGGTGCGATCGCAGCCATCGGTTCCTGCCTGCTCGGGCTCGTGGTCCTCGGTTGGCCGGCGGTGCTCCTCGGCGGTACCGCACGCTCGAGCGAGCGCTGGGTTCATGCGGCGTGCATCGCCTGCACCCTCTGGCTCGGCGTGCGCGGCATGTGGCGCAACCCGCGCGCCACCCGCTACTTGGCTCTCGCCGGCTTCGCGTGCGGGTGCTTTGCCCTGCTCTTCACGATCGTCGCGCCGCATCTGCGCCTGCGCGCGACGCGGCGTCCCGTGCCCACCACCGGAGCCGCGGCTCCGGCGCAAGCGAACGTTGCTCCCACCCGCTGAGGCGCCGATCCCGAGCCCGCTGCGACCGCGGGCACTCTGCGGCCGAGAGCTCCTCCCGCGACCCGACACCGGGCGCGCGCCCCGGCGCCGCTGCCGCCCGCCGCGATCTCGAGCCCTGGTCGGGATTCGTTAGCTCGGACAGCGCCGCAGGTCGAGCCGTCTCCCCTTTCCCAGGGAGACCGGGTTAGGCTCCACCTGGTGCTCGCGAGCTCTCCGGAGCGAGGATCTTCGGAAACTCTGGCGGACGCGAACCGCCCGGCTCGTTCCCCCCTGTGTCCAAGGAGGGCGCGCAAGAAGCGCCTGCGGAACGCACCCATGGCCCCTCATGCGATCGGGATCTCGGAAGTGACGGAAGTGCCGAACGAAGCGGCCGGCGGATTCGGCGACGAGCGCTTCCACGAGCTCTACGTGGCGCTGCACCGGCGCGCGCAGAACCTCATGCGCTCCGAGCGCGCGAACACCCTCCAGCCGACGGCGCTCGTGCACGAAGCCTGGGTCCGCGTGCTCGTGAAGCGGCCCGAGCTCGCCGAGCAGCGCCAGGACTTCCTCGCGTACGCGGCACGGGCGATGCGCTCGATCCTCATCGACTCGCTGCGCCGCCGGAAGCGGCGCTTCGCGCTCGTGCTCGGCGAGGTGCTCGAGGACGAGCAGGGCCATCCTCTCGTCGACTGCTTCGCCGATCGCACGGTCGATGTCCTCGATCTCGATACGGCGCTGCACGAGCTCGCGAGCTTCGACGAGCGCATGGCGCGCGCGGTCGAGCTCATTTACTTCGGCGGTCTCGAGGTCGATGCGGCGGCCCAGCTCCTCGGCATGGCGAGACGTACCTTCGAGCGCGATCTCTCCTCCGCGCGCGCCTGGCTCTTCCGGCGACTCTCTTGACCCCCGAGCTCTGGAAGCGAGTGAAGGAGCTCCACGCGCTCGCGCTGGAGCAGCCGGCGGAAGAGCGCGCGGCGTACGTGCACCGAGCGGCCGCCGACAACGCGGAGCTCGAGAGCGAGGTGCTCGCGCTGCTCGCCGTCGACCTCGACGCCGCGGAGCGCCGCCTGCGCTCCCCCCTCGCGGATACGCAGGACAGCTCGACGCTCCGCGGTCGCACCCTCGGCGGCTATCGCCTGCTCGAGAAGATCGGCGGCGGCGGCATGGGGCTCGTCTATCTCGCCGAGAGCCCCGCGGGTCGTATCGTCGCGCTGAAGATGCTGACGCGCGTCGCCAGCGCCGATGCGCGCGCCGTCGAGCGCTTCCTGCGCGAGATCCGCGCGCTGGAGCGACTCCAGCACCCCGGCATCGTGCGCATCCTGGGCTCGGGCGAAGAGCAGGGCCAGCTCTTCTACGTCATGGAGTACGTCTCCGGGCAATCGCTCGGAACCGTGCTCGCGCGCGCCCGCGAAGGGGTCTTCGGCGAGCCGCTCGATCTCCGCGATCACGCCGCATGCGTCGAGATGGTCGCGCGCATGCTCGAGGGCCTGCAGCACGCGCACGAGAAAGGCGTGCTGCACCGCGACATCAAGCCCGAGAACGTGATGCTCGACGAGACCGGCGCGCCGAAGCTCGTCGACTTCGGCATCGCGCGCCTGCTCTCCGAGGAGCCGCTCACGATGACCGGCGAGCTCTCCGGCACGCCTTACTACATGAGCCCGGAGCAGGCCGCCGCCGCGCGCCAGCAGATCGATCACCGCTCGGACCTCTTCAGCGTCTCGGTCGTGCTCTACGAGATGCTGACGCTGCGTCGCCCGTTCGACGGCTCGGATCCGAACGAGGTCCTCTCGCGCATCCTGCACCACGATCCACCGCCGATCACGACGCTGAGCCCGCGCGTCTCGCGTCCCCTGGCGATGGTCTGCCATCACGCGCTGGCGAAGGATCCGCGCTACCGCTTCGCTTCCGCGCGTGAGTTCGCGGATGCGCTGCGGCGCGCGGCGCGTGGCGAGGCGCTCGTGCTGCGCGGCGAGCCTTGGCATCGCAAGCTCGCGCGGCGCGCGGCGAAGCGACCCCTCGTGCTGCTCGCTGCGACGCTCGCGGCGGCCGTGGTGGCGCTTGGTGCGATCTTGTTCGTCTCGCTGCGCCACAAGAACGAACCGCCGAGAGTTCCACCGGCAGAAGCCCCGCTTGGAGCCGAGGAGAGGCGCACCGCGAAACTCCATCTCCGGTTAGCGACGGCACTCGGTGATTGCCGCGTGGAAAGCTGGTTCGAGTCCGCCGACCCCACGCTGCCGCTGCAGCATGGAGCGAAACTACGAGTTCCCGCGGGTGGTGGCACCATCGCACTCGAACCAGGACCTCAGCGATTGCGCATACACCAAGCGAATCGCGTCATCGAGCGAGACATCGACCTCGATCCTCGCGTTCTGAACCAACTCGTGATCGAGGCTCCCGTCATCGAGCCAAGCGTACCGCGCAAGCGCTTCTCCACGCTCGACTGGCCTACCTACTTTCCTGGTGCCGGTGTGTTCACCGTACGCGTCGATGCATTCGAAATCGACCTACGACCTGTAAACGTTCGCGAGTTCTTGGAGCACTTGCGCGCGACAAACGCCAGAGAGTACCTCGAGAAAGGTCCCTGGAACCCCGAGCGCGATACCGCTATCCGTTCGGAGTGGTACGACCTACCGGCGACATGGGTAACCGCGAGCGAGGCGAGTCGCTACGCGGCGCAACGCGGTCTGCGCCTGCCGACGACGTTCGAGTGGGAAATCGCCTGTCTCGATGGAGATGTTCGTCGGGCAGAAGAGTACGCGCGCCAGATGGAGGAGTCCTCGAGATCGGACCCCGCGCCGCCGATCGAGATCTACAACGATTACAGCGCTTACACGCGCAGCGCTCCCGTGCTAGGGGCCGACGCTTCGCTAGCGGAGAACTTCGGGCGCATCGTCGAGCTCACGTCGACCCGACTGCGGCGGCTCACGCCAGAAGGAGTTTGGCGGTTCGCACCCGGGATGTTCGTTACACGAGGGAGCTCATGGGCCAAGCCGCAGTTGGCCGACCCCGAGCTCCGCCCCCTGATGCAAAGCGCGATGCCGGAAGTTATGGCGGCGCCCGATGTGGGCTTCCGCTGCGCACGCTCCGTCGATCGCTAGATTCTGCGCGGGGGCGACTCCTCCCCATGACCCCAGGAGTCCCCGGTTATGCCCTCCACGACCCAGGTCCGCCTCGGCTTCAAGGTGGAGTT
>JAEUHW010000350.1 GCA_016793245.1 Planctomycetota bacterium | reverse complement strand
TCCGAACGCCTCTCGCGCACGTCCCGCCTCGACTCCTCGTCGCGTCCACTCGCGAACGATGCGCCTCAGCGTTTCGCAGCACACGCATCAACCACGATGGAACCCCGCCCAATCAACCCGCTGCCGCCCCACATTCTGACCCGCTGAACCCCACCACCGCGCGGGCGCCGAACCCCGTGTCCACCGACGTCATCCTCGCATCGACGTCCGATCGCTCTCTCTCCCCGTAGCATGAGTTCCGGAGCCCCCGCCTCCTGCGGGCTCCGGAACGGCGCACGACCTCCATCGACGAAGCGAAGCCGCGCCCGCAGGCGCAGCAAGCGACGTGAACGACGCGCCCACGCACGATCCTCACGCCTCGCGCCGAACACGCGTCGATCCTCGATCACCTCCGTCACCCGCGGCGCGCGTCGGGCGCGGCGCTTGATCGCCGGAGGGCCGGGCGTAGCGCATTCACGCTCTCGCTTCCGAACGCCTCTCACGCACGTCCCGCCTCGACTCCCCGTCGCGTCCACTCGCGACCGTCGCGCGTCCACCGCGCCCACCTTCGCGAATCCCCGCTCCGCCCCTATCCCCCGACACCCAACCGAATCCGATACGTCTTCAACGTGGCCTCACGCCCCCGCACGTTCATCGTCGCGAGCTCCTCGGCCTCGAACGCCGCACTCGAGCGCCCGAGCGCGCGCTCGGAGAGCACGATCTCGTCGCCACCCGCCGCGCCGCAGAGGCGCGAGGCGACGTTCACGGTGTCGCCGACGGCGGTGTACTCGAGGCGCTTCGTCGAGCCGATGACGCCGACGACGGCTTCGCCGGTGTGGAGGCCGATGCCGATATGGATCGGCTTCTTGCCGGCCACGACGCGGGCGGCATTGAACTCGTGCGTCGTCTCCATCATGCGGATCGCGCAGCGGATCGCGCGTTCGGCGTCGTCGGGGCCGGAGATCGGGGCGCCGAAGAGGGCCATCACGGAGTCTCCGATGAACTTGTCGACGATGCCGTTGAACTCGAAGACGCAGTCGGCCATGAGCTCGAAGTACTCGTTCAGCATGTCGACGGTCTCCTGCGGCGGGACCGTCTCGCTCATGGTCGTGAAGCCGCGGATGTCGGCGAAGAGGACGGTGAGCTCCTTCAAGGAGCCGCCCTTCGCGAGCTCGATGCGACCCTTCTCCACCTCGCGCGCCAGCGCGGGTGAGAGGAAGCGCTCGAGGAAGGCCTTCTTCTTCGCCGACTCCTCCATCGCGGCGATGAGCTCGGCGTTCTCGATGGCGATCGTGGCCTGCGAGGCGATCGCGGAGAGCACCTCCAGGTCCTTCGGCGTGAAGGCGCCGATGAACTCGCGCGAATCGAGGAACATGACCCCGCGCACCTTGCCGCCGGTGAGCAGCGGCACCGCCATGCACGAGCGCACGCCGAGACCGACGATGCTGCTCGCCGCGTTGAAGCGCAGATCCGCGCTCGCGTCGCTGGTGAGCACTCCCTGCTTGGTGTTCGCGACGTGCGCGAGCAAAGTCTCCGAGATCAGGACCTTCGCCGAGCTCTGCTTCCTCTGCCGCACGGCCTCGACGAGCAGCTCGCCCGACCGCGGATCGCGGAGCAGGATCACGCCGTTCTCCGCGGGGATCACCGTGAAGGCGACATCGAGGATCTTCGGCAGCAGCGCGTGGAGATCGCGCTCGAGGCGGATCACCTTGTTGAACTCGTGCGCAACGCGCAGGCGGTCGTAGTCCCGCCGCAGCGTCGCGTGATCGTCGATCTCGTCCGCCGGTGCGAAGGCGTCTTCGTGCGCGACCGAGGCGAGCACCGCCGCCTTCTTCTCCTCCGTGCGCAACACCTGCGGTCGGTGCGACTCCAAACGAAACACGAACTTCGAAGCGCCGATCGCGAGCTCGTCGCCGTCCTCCAAGGTCGCCGGACCGTAGAGTCGCCGACCGTTGAGATAGGTGCCGTTGGAGGAGCCGAGATCGCGGACGAGATACTCGTCGCCGTCCTGCTCGATCTGGGTGTGCGCACGGCTCACCTCCGGATCGACGATCTGGATCGTGGCGCTCGGCGAGCGTCCGAGCGTCGTCTGCGGGCCGAGCTTGTGCACCGCGGGCGCGGCCCCGGCAACCTCGAGGCGCGCCACCAGAGGCTCGCGCTTGCTGCCGGTGAGCGGAGCACCGCAGCCAGGACACGCGAAGAGCGTGCTGGTCGCCGAGAGCGGAGCTTGGCAGCGCGGGCAGGAGAGGGTCGACATCGCGGGAACGGGAGACGCGAGCGCGAGGGCGCGCGAACGACGGGGCGCACATGGAACACCGTCCGGGGTCGCGCCGCCAGCATCCGCAGGACATCGCCGATGACCTCGGGGCGAGAGCTCTGGGGCGGCGACGCACCTACACCATGTGCTAGAAGCTCGGCCCGCAACCAGACCTGGCTTTTGCTTCCATGCCGTTCTTCTCCGTCGCCCTCGGCCCCGCCGCGACCAGCCGCGTCCTCGCGGGTCACCCCGCCCTCGCCTTCGCCGAGATCGCCTCAACTGCCGGCCTCGAGCCCGGCCGGCCGTTGCGCCTGCTCTCGCCGCAGCAAGACGTCGTCGGCACCGGCATCGCGGACCCCGAGAACGAGTGCGTGCGCCTCGTCGCGCGCGAGGAGCTGCACGCGCTCGACGCGCGCTTCTTTCGCGCGCGCGTAGCCGCCGCTCTCGCCCTGCGCCGCCGCTTGGGCTTGGTGGAGCCAGAGGCGGCATTCCGGCTCCTGCACGGCGAAGGCGAAGGGCTGAGCGGACTCTCGGTCGACCTCTACGGCTCCTACGCGCTGGTCACCGCGCTCTCGCGCGGCTTGCAGATCGTGGGCCGCTCTCTCGCTGAAGCCTTGCTCCTCGAGCTCCCCGCCGCGGGGATCCCGCTCCGCGGCGTCGTCGTGCGCGCGCGCCTGAAGAGCAAGGGCAAGACCCCCGAGAAGGCGAAGGACGAAGTGATCGGGGAGGCGCCGCCCGAGAAGCTCGTCGTGCGCGAGCACGGCATCCCCTGCGAGGTGCATCTCCTCGCCGGCACGAACACGGGCCTCTTCCTCGACATGCGCGAGCATCGCCGCGGCTTCGCGCGCTTCGTCCGCGGCGCGCGTGTGCTCAACACCTTCTGCTACACCGGCACGCTCTCCGTCGCCGCCGCCCTCGCTGGCGCCGCGCAGGTCACCAGCGTCGATCTCGCCGCGGGGACACTCGCCTGGGCGCAGACGAACTTCCGCTTGGCGGGCCTCGCCCCCGAAGACGCCCGCTTCGCCTTCGTCGAGTCGGATGTGTTCCGCTACATCGAGCAGGAAGCGCGCGGGAAGCAGCGCTTCGATGTCATCGTGCTCGATCCGCCGACGGTCTCCGGCGCGCGCGCGAGCTCGTGGTCGCAGAAGAACGACTATCCCGAGCTGATCCGCTCCTCGTGCGCGCTGCTCTCGCGCGAAGGCGGACATCTCTGGGTCTCGTCGAACACGCATGCCGGACCGGGAGTCCGGCGCTATCTGCAGCAAGCGTTCGAACGCATCCCGCGCCACGCGGCGATCCTCGAGGAAGGCAGCTTGCCGCCCGACTTCCCCACCCCGCTCGCGGCGCCCGAGACGCGCTATCTCGACGTGTGCCAGGTGCGCGTCGGGCCGGAGAGCTGAGGGCGGCGAGCGCGTGACGCCACGACGCGTTGGACCCCTGCCGAGACGCAGCGCACAATCTCGCGGCGCTCGGCCGCTGCCAAGCGGAGAACGCACGCGCGAGGAACAGGAGGTCGCAATGAAGTGGCAGAGAAGCACAGCGCTGGTTCTCGCCGTCACCTGCAGCGGAGCCGGCAGCGCCTCGGCCCAGAGCGACGGGCCATCGTCAGGGCTCGCAACGGCGCGCTGCGACGCGGCGCTTCTCGCCGACGAGGGACCGCACCCGATCTTCGTGCGCTTCCGTTCCCAGCTCTTCGCGACGGGAGCGGAGTTCTTACGCTACGTCGCCGAGCACGAGACCACGAAGCGCTCGACGCTGCGCGCGGCGGCACTCGCAGCGCTGCAGCAAAACGCCGCGGAAGCGTGGAAAGAACTCGCGCAGCTGACGAGCGGGCTCGAACGCGCCGAGGCGCTCCGCGAGCCGCAGCGCTTCTGGATCGTGAACGGCTTCGCCGCGGCGGCGACGAAGCAAGCCGTAGAGCAGCTCGTCGCGCATCCCGCCATAGCCTACGTTCATCTCCAGACGCAACCGGGGCGGAAGCTCCACGTGCGTGGCGAACGCGCGCCGCGTTGGATCGAGGAGCGCCAGCGCGACCTCGATCGCGCACGCGCGCAACGCGCCGCGGCGAAGACCTCTACCTTCGATCCGCAGGGCCTCGAGATCCCGTGGAACCTGAAGAAGATCGGCGCGGACGAAGCGTGGAAGAGCGGCGCGCACGGGCAAGGCGTGCTGATCGCGCTGCTCGACAGCGGCGTGCTGCCGCTCCCCGCGCTCACGCGCGCGCTCTGGCAGAACCCGCGCGAGCAGGCGAACGGCATCGACGACGACGGCAACGGCTACGTCGACGATCTCTTCGGCTGGGACTTCGCCGGCAACAGCGCCTACGTCATCGGCGAGAACGAGAGCTCGCACGGCACGATGTGCGGCGGCATCCTCGCCGGCCGCGAGGGCGGCGAGCCGCGCACGATCACGGGTGTCGCACCGCGTGCCGAGCTCCTCATGCTGCGCGGCATGGGCGACTTGCGCGCGTATGAGTACGCGGCGCTGCAGGGCGCCCACGTGCTCTCGATGAGCTACATGTGGAGCGCGGTAGAGCTGGGCTCGTTCCGAGGGGTCTATCGAACGGCGCACGAGCATCTCGCCGCGTGCGGCATCGTCGCCGTCGGCGGAGCCGGGAACTACGCGCGCACCGCGCCCACTGGCCGGCAGATCTGCTTGCCGAAGGACATCCCGATCGTGATCGCCGCGGCGGGGATCGATGCGAGTGGCAAGGTTCCGGCGTTCAGCTCGCGCGGGCCGTGCACCTGGCACGAGGTTCCGTTCTTCGCCGACCATCCGCCGGAGGCGCCGCTCTGCAAGCCCGACGTCACGGGCTGCAACGCCGGCTTCCCCGTCTGGAACCGCGCGAACAACGCGCGCGGTCGCGACTTCGAGCTCCTCTGGGATGCCGGCGATGGACTCGGCCTCGTGCGCGGCGCGCAAGGGAACTCGTTCGCTGGCCCGCACGCCGGCGGCGTAGCTGCCCTCATGCTCTCCGCGCAGCCGGAGCTTACGCCTTGGCGCGTGAAGCAGCTCCTGGAAGCGACCTGCGAAGACCTCGGGGAAGCGGGGCGCGATCTCATCCATGGCGCCGGCCTGCTGCGCGCGGACCGCGCGGTCGCCGCCGCACGCACCGCGGTGATTCGATGAGCCCTGCGAACGTCTCCGCTCGCGCTTCGCGTCACATGCTCGCGTCGAGCGCATTGCTCCTCGGCGCATGCGCGCTCTCGGCCGATCCCGTCGACGAGGTGCTGCAGAAGCCCGCGGGCAACCCCGCGGCAGCGCCGACGACCATCGAGGCGCGCCTCGCCGCGCTCGATGCGCGCTGCAGCACCGCCCTCGAAGCCGCTCGGTCCCAAGCGAACGACGCGCCCCTGGCGCTCGCCGCAGCGCGCCTGCTCTTCGAAGCCGCCGACCTCCGCTTCCAGATCGCGACCCTCGCGGTGCTCGACGCCGAGAAGCCGAGCGAGCTCGCCGAGGTGCTCACCGCCGACGATCGCGTCGACTCGGCAGCGCAGACCGCGATCCTCTCGCTCTCCACCGAAGGACTGGCCCTCGCCGAGCGCGCGCTCGAACAGCGCGAAGACGCGGTCGAAGCGCAGCTCCTCCGCGCCCTGCACCTCTCCTTCGTCGCGTGGGCGAACGGCCCGACGCGCTCGCTCTTCGCGGGCTACGGACCGAAGCTCGTCGCCGCGATCGATCGCGCGGTGCAGCTCGACGCGCAGCACGACGGTGGCGCACCGCTGCGACTCCAAGGCCGCTTCCGCTCGAAGGCGCCGTGGCCCTACGGCGATCTCGACGTCGCGCGCGAGGCGTTGTTACGAGCGAGCGAGCTCGCTCCGGTTCCCGTGACCTTGCTCTTCTTAGGCGATCTGCACGAAGCGCGCGGAGAGCGCGAGCTGGCTCTCGCCGCGTGGAAGCGAGCGAGCAAGGCCGAGCCGGACGTGAGCACGCAGGCGTCGGCGGCGGAGATCCGCGAGCTAGCGCATCGACGTCTGCGGGCGAGTCCCTGAGTCGAACTCAGCCTGCGGCTTGCAGCGCGATTCGAACCGCGCGATCCAGCGCGGGGATCCTCCTGCGAATGCAGTCGCGCAGTGCGCGCAGGCTCGAGTCCCTAGCGATCCTGGCAAGAAGGGCATCCCGCGCGTTGAGGTCCTTCTCCAGCGCATCCTGGAGCAGATCGCTGCGAAGCTGACTGCGTTCGTCGCACTCCTTGGAGGCTCGAATCACGCTCTCCGCATTCCTGTGCAGGAGAACGACCTTCAAACGCTCGGGCTGGTCGCATTGCGCTCGGACGGCGGCTTCGATCTCAGCATCCGATGCAGTCGGCACGAGCTTTAGCTCCAGGCGAATCTTGTCCTCATCGAAGATCGCCAGGACGAGCTCAGCTCCGGGTGCCTGCCTCTTGAATCGCTGGAGACTCCTCGCGCTCTTCAGGAGATTCGAGACCCCGTTCAGTGTCACCGAGTTCAGCGCTCTGCGAACGTCGTACACCGACGCCCCGCGATCATCCGCCACCAGAGAGCAGAGCAGCTCGTGAGGACCGAACTCGCCAGAGGCAGAGCGTGAGTCTTCCCAGAGGACTAGCATGGCGGCCTCGGCGCATCGACCCGCTCCTCCATGACCGCAGACTCCAGACCGGCCATCCGCAGGTCTCCGAGCCCTCGGTAGTCCTTCAGCCATTCCGCAAGCAACTCTGCATTGGGGCGCTTGAGCCGAGTAGAGCGTCGCTCGTCGAGCTCACTCAGGACCACGGACTGAGCGGGGTCGGTGACCCAATCGAGGAGACGATCCGAGTGGGTCGTGAGGAGCACGGGCACATGACGCGCCAGCGACTCGAACATCGCGAACACGCGGCTCAGCAGCCCTGGATGCAAGTGGCGCTCCACCTCATCGAAGACCAGCAAGCTGCGCTCGGGTCGCGGCAGTCGAAGCAGCGTCACAAATGCCAAGAAGGATAGCTGGCCGTCCGACAACCCGGAGGCAGGGACGTCTCCGTCACCTCCTCGGAAGCGCAGCGCGAGCGACTGCCTCCCGCCGGAAGGATCGGGATGGAAAACGACGGATTCGAGATCCCGACCGAGCCCGAGCCTGAGGATCTCGAGGGTGTCTTCCCAGTGATCCCCACCAATGACGTTGCTCAGCCGATGAAGAGCATTGATCAGATTCGTACCGAGGAGCTCCAAGCGATGCGCTGGCTGCAGGAGCAGCGACTCGCGCAATTCCGACCGACGCGCACGCTGCTGCGCGACCCAAGCCGGCGTGACCTCGAAGGGGACGTGAACCTCGATGCCCTGGAGCGCGATGCCGACACGCTCGATGGCGCGCATGTGAAGCCCAGGGGCTACGCTCTTGCGAGGCATCGCCCGGAAGACGCCGAGCAGCGTTCGATCGGCTTCGATCTCCACCTCGCTCAGGTCCTGGAGCGCGGGATCGTAGACCCTGCTCGCGCTGGTCGTGCGCTGTAGAACCGCGCGCTTCGCAAGCTCCGGCTGCTCGATCTCGAGCTCTTCGCGCAGCACCACGACCTGGCCTTGCTCGAGCCTCCAGAGCGTCAGCAAGTAGCGGAGAGGCGGGGCCGCGGTTGGAACGTCGAGTTCGTCGGCCGCTGTCGGAGCCGACGCTCGCTCTTCGACGCGCACCTCCAGCTCCAGCACCTTGCCGCTCGCGCGCCATACGTCCGGGAACTTCACCAGGAGATCGCCGATCGCGAAATCCCGCGCCCCGAGATGGCGCAGCACCTCGCACACCTCCACCAAGCTGCTCTTCCCCGAGCCGTTCTCCCCGATCAGCACGGTGAGCCCGTCGAGATCGAGGGTCACGTCCGCGAGGCAGCGGAAACCTCGGACGCGGATGCGGGAGATGCGGTCGGCCATGGTAGCTACCCTTCGCGGGACCTCCTCATCGTGCCCTGAGTCTGCCCGCGGTTCCAGGCTAGGACCGGACCAGCTCCCACCAGAGTTCCTCGACCGCGCCGCGATCGACCTCTGCAGGTAACACCGTCTCCCGTGCCGCCTCGGCCACCCGCGCTTCGAGCGCCGCCGCCTGCGCGAGCAGCTCGTCGTAGGAGAGCGCGCCGTCGCGGATCGCGCGCAGCTCCTCCGCATCGGCGCGGCGGACGTGGAGCTCGCCGTGCTGCAAGAGCTCCAAGCCCATGCGCATCAAGCGCACAAGATGCGCCGCGTGCTTCGTGTCATAGCCGAAGCGGCGCTCGAGCTCGGCGCGCGCGGGATTGCGTTCGGCCTTCCAGGTCTGATAGGCCTGCCAGTGCTTGAGGGCGGCGCGATAGCGACGTTCGGCACCGAGCGCGTGCACGACGTCGCGTGGCAGACCGAGCGAGCGCAGCGCTTGCTCCCGACGCGCTTCGCTCGGCTGCCCCTCCTCGCGCGTCGCGCGCAGGCGTTCGGCGAGGGCCTCGTCGATGCGATCGCGATCCTCGCGGCCGAGCGTCGCCTCCTCGGGCAGGCCGAACGCCGCGCGGGTCGGTTTCTCGCGCGGCGGTTCTAGGAGCCATGCGCGATGCGAGCGGATGCGCTGGAGCTGCGCCGCCGCGTAGCCGAGGAAGGTGCGCTCCACCTGCCGCGTGAGGAAGAGGCGCCGCTCGGCATGCACGCGGCGCCAGAGCGGCGTCGCATGCAGCCAATCGCGCTCGTCGGCGCAGAGGATCTCGAGCGCGTTCGGGTTCGCTTCGCAGCAGAGCTTCAGGAACTTCGCGAGATCGAAGATCACCGCCTCGCGCTTCTCGCCCAGGTTCTGCGCGGCGAGCGGATGCGCGCGGAGGGCCGGCTCGAGCAGCGCGGCGAACGAACCTTCCGGGGTCCCCTCCCATTGCTCGAAGCGCTCGAAGAGGGCGACGCGCAAGGCGAGCGGTGCCACGCAGACGCCGCGCAGATCGAGATCCGAGCCCGCGCGCGCGGTGCCGTGCGCGTGGCTCCCCGCGAGCGTCGCGAAGATCGTGTCGCGCGCGAGCTCGACGGCGCGGCTCATGCGTACGCCTCGGCCGAGAGGCGCGTGCGCACGACGAAGTCCTCCAGGGCCGGCACGTCGCGTGGCTCTGCGGGCAGGGCGCTCTGCGCGTGCGCGCGCTCGAGCTCCTCCTCCAGCGCGTCGAGGGCACGCTCGTGCAACGCGAGCTCGCCTTCGCGGAGCAGGAGCAGCTCCGCGCCCGCGGACTTCCGCGCCACGAGCTCGTCGATCGCCGCGATCCCCGCCTCGCGATTCAGCTCGTTCACGTCGGCGAGCACCTCGCCGCAGCGCATCAAGTGGATGCCGGAGAGCAGCACGCGGTAGGCGTAGAGGAGGTGCTTCACCGTGGGCGCGGGCTCGCGCAAGCGCTTCCGCCTTCCGCGCGCGAAACCCTGGTAATGCCGGACCGTCGGTCGCGTGATGCAGCCGCGCGCGAGGGTACGGAGCTCCTCGAAGGCCGGCGTCGCGATCACGACCAGCGGCGAGTAGAGCTGTTCCAGCACGTAGCCATTGTGCTGCGTGAGCATGCGCACGAACTTCCGCAGGTCGTGCGCGACCCAATCGAGCTCGAACGCTCCGCGCTCCTCGATCGCGAGCGTCTCCTCTGGCGCCTGCAGCCCGAGGAACGCGCGCACCGGCAGCAGGTAGGCTCCGCGGAGATCGACGTCGCTGTCCGGCGAGGCGAAGCCGTAGAGATGAGCGCCGCTCACCGTCGCGAAGATCGGCGTGGGTCCGCGGCGCGCGATCGCCTCGAGCGCCGCGCGGTCGAGCAGCGACCAGGCGGGAGGGGTCATCGGAGCGCTCATTTCGGCGGCAGCTTCGCCGCCCACGCCGCGCGCTGCGCCTCGTTGCCGCTCTTCTCGTAGAGCGCAACCAGGTTCCGGATCGCGCCGTGGATGCGCACGTGGCCGGCCGGCAGGACCTTCTCGAGCACCGCGTGCGCCTCGAGCAGCGTGCGCTCGGCCTCGTCGAAGCGTCCGAGGTTCGTCTCGCAGCGGCCGAGGTTGTTCAAGAACGCTCCGACGATCCAGTGCTCGCCGACGAACGACGCGCGCGCGCAGACGACGGCGCGCACGAGATGCTCGTGGGCCGCAGCGAAGTCGTTGCGTTTCTGGAGCAAGCTGGCCAGGTGATTGTGCGATGCACCGGTCTCCCAGTGCTCGGGACCGAGCACGCGCAAGCGCTTCTCCAGGATCTCGCGCGTGATCCGCTCGGACTCCGCGTCCTCGCCGAGGCCGGCCAGGGTGCTCGCGAGGTTCCCTCCGGAGCGCAGCGTGTCGGCGTGGTCGGGGCCGAGCACGCGCGCGCGGCGTTCCCAGAGATCGCGCTCCAGCTTGGCCGCGCCGGCCAGGTCGTTCAGCTCGCTCAGGGTCGTCGCCTCGGTGCTCAGCGAGACGAGCGTATGCGCGTGATCCGGCCCCAGCACGCGCTCCTGGATCTCGCGCACATCCTTCGCCAGCGCGTGCGCCTCCGCGTGCTTCTCGAGCTGGTAGAGCACGTTGGCCAAGTTGATCCGGGTGACGAGCAGATCGGGGCTCTCGGGTGAGAAGAGCTTCTGCTTCTTCGCGATCGTCTCGCGGAGCACCTGCTCGGCGCGCGTCTGCTGCCCCGCGAGCGCGAGGATCTGACCGTATTGCCCCCAAGCATCCAGCGTCGCGCGATCGCCATCGCCGAGCGTGCGGTCCAAGCGTTCGCAAACGGCGGCGACGCAGGCGAGCGCTTCGTTCACCTTGCTGCGCGCGCGCATGATGGACGCGAGCTCGAGCTCTACCGTCGCCGCATTGCGCGAGCCCTCGCCCTCCGTGGCGAGGTACGTCGCACGCGCGCTCTCCAGCAAGCGCTCGGCCTCATCGAGCTGATACTGGCTGAAGCGCACGCGACCAAGCTGGAACTCGAGCGCCGCTCGATCGCGCGGCTCCGCCCCCTCGACGCCGTCGAGCAGCGTGAGCGCCTTGCGAAACTGGTGCTCGGCTTGGTCGAGCAGCGAGAGCGCGGCGAAGGTCTCGCCGAGCGAGAGCCGCACCGCGGCCTCCACCTCCGGCTGCCCCGCGTAGCCGCTCTCCGCCTCGAGCGCCGCCATCTGCAGCACCTCGGCGACCTTCACTTCGCGTCCGTTCTCGCCTGGATCCACGGAACGAAACATCCGGCGCTGGAATGCGAGGACGGCCGCGGCACGGGCGGCTTGCGCTTCCGCGCGCACCTGGCTCGCCACCGCGAGCTCGCGTTGCTCGTCCGCGCGCTTCGCGTTCGCCTCCGCGCGCCCGCGCTCGAACACGGCGACGTCGCGTTCCTGCTCGATCTCGCGCCGATGGCGCCACTCGTTCCAAACGATGAGCGGAATCCCGGCGAACAGCGAGAGCGAAGCGAGCGCGAGCGCGGCGGCCGCGGCGGGCCGCCGCTGCGCCCAGCGCTGCGCGAGCAGCCAGCGCGACGGTGGCGCCGCGGCGATCGGGCGGAGCTCGAGGAGGTTTCGCAGATCGGAGGCGAACGCGGCCATGCTCGGATAGCGCCGCTCGGGCTCGCGGTCCATCGCCTTCGAGCACACCGTCTGCACGTCCCAAGGAACGGCAGCGTTGCCCTTGCGGATCGGCTCCGCGGCTCCTTCGAGAACTCGTCGCCGCGTCTCCTCGACGGACGCGGCGAGGAACGGCGAGCGAAGCGTCAGCAGCTCGTAGAGCACGAGCCCCAGCGCATAGACATCGGTGCGCGCATCGAGGGCTTCGGCGCGGTGCTGCTCCGGAGCCATGTAGGGCAGCGAGCCCACCGCGGCCCCCGAACGCGTGAGCTTCTGCGCGTCGTCGCGCGTCGCGAGGCCGAAGTCGAGCAGCAGCGCGCGACCATCGCGCGTCAGCATCACGTTCGAGGGCTTCACGTCGCGGTGCAGAACGCCGCGCTCGTGCGCGTGCTGCAGCGCTTCGGCGACCTGTAAGGCGATCCGCAGCGCGAGCTCCGTCCAGCTCGCGGAGAACCAGCCTTCCGCGACGACCTCCGTCACCTCGCGAACCGCTTCGCCCCCGCGCACGGCCGCGTAGAGATCGCTGCCCGAGAGCCCCCGCTCGCGCTTGCCGCCGACGCGCTCGATCACCTCTTCCAGCGTCGAGCCGGAGAGGAGCTCCATCGCGTAGTAGGGAATGTCCCGATCTTCGCCCGCCGCGTAGATCGGCACGATGCCCGGATGCGAGAGGCGCGCGATCGTCTCGATCTCGCGCACGAAGCGCTCGCGCGAGATGCCGAGTCCCAAGCGATCGGGGCGGATCAGCTTCAGCGCGACCTCGCGCTGCAGACTCTTCTGCCGCGCCAAGTACACGACGCCCATCCCGCCTTCGCCGATCTTTCGCACGAGCTCGAACTCGCCGAGCTCTTCAGGCACCGCCTCCTGAGGAGCGGCCTGCTCGGCCACGAGACCGAGCCCGCCCAAGCGCGCCAGCGCCTCGCGCAGCTCCGCGGCCTCGCCGGGGTGCTCGGCGCAGAGGGAATCGAGCGCGCCCTCGCCCTCGCGGTCCATGCGCGAGAGGCATTGGGCAACCAGGTCGCGCAGGTCCTGTCGTTCGCCGTGGGGCTCGGGTCGTCGCTCGTCCATGGTCGATCGTGCTCGCGCGCGAGGGAGGGCGCGCGCGTTTGGTGCATCGTACCGCTCGATTGGCCGAGAGGCCTTGGGGAACTTCTCCTCGGGAAGGCATCCGGCCGGCTCCGAGCTCGGCCCGATCGACCTGCTCGAGCGCGCGCGCTGATCGCCGACCGCGGCACCCGACCGCGGATCTCGCGCGAACACGCGGAGGAACGCCACCTGACGCTCTCGCCGCGCCGAGCGAGAGCGCGACATGAACTAGCGCATCGCCAGGCAGCCCGGTTGCCCGCGGACATGCAGCGAACGCGACGCAGGCGCGGCGCCTGCATCGCCGGAGGGCCTGCGGAGGGACCTTCGCGGAACTCGGGTTCGAATGTCCGGGCTCGTGCCGGAATCGAGGGTCGTTCTCGCGTCGAGGCGTCGAGGCGTCAAAGCGAGACGAACGCGAGGGGCGTTCGGAAGCAGGCGCGCGAAGGCGCTACGCCCAGCCCTACGGCGTAGCAAGCGCCCCGCCCGACGCGCGCCACGGACGTTGGAGGCCTTCGAGGATCGATGCGCGTTCGGCGCGAGCGAGAAACGCGGAGCGTAGCGCGTCGTTCACGTCGCTTGCTGCGCCTCCGGGCGCGGCTTCGCTACGTCGAAAGACAGCGTGCGCCGTTTCGGAGCCCGCGGGAGCGGGGGCTCCGAAACTCATGCTATGGGTCGATCGGACGTCGATGCGAGAACGACGTCGATGGACACGGGGTTCCACGCCCGCGCGGCGGCAGGGCGGAGTGCGTCAGCGCGAGGCTACGCGGCCTCTGGATTCGGCGAGGTTCGCTCGCGGTCGGCCGGCGTGCTTGGTGTGCGGCAACTCGCGGATGTCGAGCAATCCGTGGCGGCGCCAGCCGGTGGTGAGCAGCCAGGTCGAGGCGGGCGCGACGGTGGCCACCACGAGCGCGGCTGGGATCGACGCGATCGATGGGCTCTCCATCCAGCCATCGAACACGGGTGCGCTCGAGCAGAGATCGATCGACGACTGCGACACGACGCCGTGCTCCTTGCCGTTCTGCAGCACGTAGCGCAGCGCATTGCGCGCCTGCGTCGGAGTTGAGATCACCTCGTCGTGATAGCGCTCGGGGAACACCTTGCCGCGGCGACTCCAGAGCTTGTTAAGCGCGCGCGCGAGCGGACTGAGCAGCGCGTTCATGCCGCGCACGATGCACGTTCGATCAACAGCCTCGACGAGGAGGTGCAGATGGTTCATTTGGACCGAGTAGTGGATGATCCGCATTCCATGCCGATCGCTGCTCGAGCTGGGCGCTGCGAGCACGAGCTTCAGCGCGCCGCCGCGGCGCAGCGACGGCAGACCATCCGCCAGACGCACTGTGATCGAGAGAGGCTGGCCGCGCTTCTTCCTCGCGCGCTGACGGTGCGGCATGCCGGGCTTGGCGTTGCTCGGCTTCCGTCCCGCGCCCTTCCGCTTGCCGCCATGCTGACGGAAGTCGAACTCGAGCTGTTGAATCTTGCGGCGCATGTGGCTTCCACTGCCTCGTTGCGCATCGCCTGTCCCGATGTCGTTCCAGCATGTAGAACGCACATGAGGCGCAGTTGGTTTCATGGAACGTTGGAATCTTGATTGCGCGACGTTGCTCGCTGCGCGATCTCACTGCACCGCGCGGGCGACGAACCGATGTCTCTCGACGCAGTTCTCGCATCGACGTCCGTTCTCTCCCGTAGCATGAGTTTCTGAGCCCCCGCCTCCCGCGGGCTCCGAAACGGCGCGCGATGTCTTTCGACGTAGCGGAGGCGCATCCCAAAGGCGACGCAAGCGACGTGAACGCCGCGCTTGCTCTCGAATCGCGTTCGAGGTCGAACGCGCGTCGACGCGCGGTGTCGTTCGATGTCGTTCACGCGCGGCGGGCGCGGCGCTTGCTTCGCCGGAGGGCTGGCGGAGCGTTCGTCGCGGACCTCGCGTCCGAGTGTTCGTGCGCGTCGCGGGTTCGGGTACCGTTCTCGCTCCGACGCATCCATCTGTTTCGCGCGCACGCAAACTCGAGATGATCCAGCCTGCCAGGATGCCCGCTCCTTCACATGCGATCTTCGCTCAGACCAGCGGGCGCCAGCGAGAACCCAAGTACCGAACTCGTACACGCTGGACGAACTCTGACTCCGCACGGAAACTCGCGCGCGATGCACCACCTCGCTCCCTGGATCCTCGGCGGCGCTGCCGCCCTCACGATGCTCTCCACCGCGGGACGGGCCCAAGGCCAAGACCAGCTCGCCCAGCGGTTCTCCGGCTACGACCGCGATCGCGACGGTCGGATCGAGATCGCGAGAGTCGAACCGCTGCCGCTCGCGGAGATGCCCGCCTCCGGCGATCTCGCCCTGCTGCTCGTCGAAGCGCGCGTGCTCGCGGGCGAGGAAGCCGCCCCGCTGCGTTCGCAGCTCGAGGTCCTGTGTGCCGACTGGGCGCGCGAGGGCCTGCGCCCTCGCGCCTATGCGATCGAGCTCGCGCCCTCCGAGGGCCACCGCGACGGCAGCTATGTGCTGGCGCTACGCGAGTTCCTGCGCGCGGCGCGCAGCGCGGATGCGAGCTTGCGCGGCGCGCTGCTGCTCGGCCATTTCCCCGATGCGCTGCTCGTGCGCACCTGCGCTTGGCGCCGCGACGACCCGCTGGTCCTGGGCTCCGGCGAGCAGCGGCGCGAGCTGGGTGCGGTGCCCTGGCTGCGCGTCGTCCCCGAGATCGTCGCCGAGCGCTGCGACTTGGTGCTCGCCGATCTCGACGGCGCATGGGAGTCGCTCTACTTCGAAGCGCCGACGCGGCTCGCGACCTTGGCCGCGGCGTTCCCCGGCGGCGTGCCGGAGCGCGGCGGACGCGCCGCCGATGCCGAGCGCGGCTCCCTCGTCTACCGCGACTTCTTCCACGTGAACGACGGCGCCTTCGACGCGGTGGAGCTCCTCGGCGACGACGGCGCGGTGCGTGCGCTGCACGTGCGTACGCTCGACGCCGCCCGTGACGCGGAGTGCAGCGCCGCCGACGCCGCCGCTCCCAACCCGCTCGCTCTTCCCGATCTCTCGATCTCGCGCCTCGATGCGCGCGGCAACGCGCGCGATCTCGCGGCGGAGCGCGCGCTGCTCGTCGAGGCCCTGCAGGCCAATCATGCGTATCGCGCACAGCCGCGGGGCGACGGACATCGCCCCGCTTCGTTCGCTTGCGATCTCGGCTCCGGCTTCGACTCGCTCGTCGGCGCTGCCGCCGAGTGGAGTGCCTACGATCGCGCGCTGCTCGACCAACACGGCCAGCCGTCGCGCGCCGCGCTGCGCACCTGGCTCGCGCAGCCGGCGAGCTTGCGCACCCTGCGTGCGCACAGCGATCCATGGGGCTGCGCCGTCGGTCCCGGAGAGGAAGGCACGCGCGTGGATGCCAAGTTCTGGCGCGAGCTGCGCGCGCAGCAGATCACCGTCGCTCCCGCGCTCTGGGTCCACACGGGCTGCCAAGCACTCTCGCCGCCCGGTGCCGCGGAGCATCCGTTCGATCACCCCGACTACGGGCGCAACCAAGGCGCCGAAGCGATCCTCTTCCACGGCGGCGCCGTCGCGATCCTCGGCCGCGCGAAGGTCTTCTACGACGAGCCGCGCGGCTTCGCCGAGTGCCTGCGCGCAGGCGGCCGCATCGGCGATGCGTGGCGCCGCTACTTCGAGCTCGAGCGCGACGGACCGACGTGGAACGCGGTGGGCGGCGACATCGGCAGGAAGCGCGCGTACTTCTGGAGCGTGCTGGGAGATTGGTCGCTGCGGTTGCCGAAGGGGTGAGCGAAGCGCGCGAGTGCTCGCGCTTCGGCGCGGATCGATGCAGCTACCAGGCCTTCACCAAACGGACATCGACATCGATCTCCTCGAGCCGCTCGAGCACGAAGTCCTGCTTCGAGTGAAACACGACGCTGCTCTCATCGATCTCCAGCACGCCGCCGACCCAACGATAGCGAACGGCGGGAGGACCGCTCACTCGCACCGCCACCTGACCTTCCATCACCTCTTCGTCGTCGGCTTCGCTCCCGGTACCGCGAGCAGAGAACACGATCAGCTCCCGACAGGTCCACCCCGCAGCGCCTCCGCCACTCCGGTAGGCCGAGAGCGCGAGCCGGCGAGGGCCGTTCGGCGTATCGTCGGCCCGGAGGTAATGGATCTTCAGATCGGACTTACCGCCCCCTCCGCCCAACGCCGGAAAGAGGAACCAAGCCCAGGCCATGAAGCCGATCGAGACGATCATCCACGCGAACGAGATCGCCACCGCGAAACGCCACAGCAGGTTCATCCAGCAGAACTCCGATCGAAGCTCGTAGGGATCCACTGCCGATCCTACGCCCTGCGAGCGGGATGGACAGGAGCGTCTCCCGCCGCTGGATCGCCGAGCATTCGACCGGGCATCGCCACGGAGCGGCGCGCCGAGCAGCGGAGATCACTCCGCGGCGCCGAGCCCGAACATCGGGAGCAGCTCGTGATGCCGCTCCCGCGCCGCAGCGCTCACGCCCGCGATCCCCGTGATCACCTCCGCGGGTACCCAGCGCACGAGCAGCACGCCGTTCGGGCTCGCGAAGACCCGCAAGCCGTGAGCGGAGAGGCGCGCGAGATCCACGCGCAGCAGCACATCGACGCGCGCGCGCTTGCCCACCTTGCTGTCAGTCGCGGCGGCGAGATGCACGTGCGTGCGCTCCATGGGGCGCAGCCCGTCGCGGGCGATCTCGGGCAACGCGTCGAGCGAAGTTCCATGCCAGAGCGGACCGCGACCAGCGTACGGCTCCCAGCTCTGCTCCAGCGCCTCGACCGTCACGGGGGTTCCCGCGGTGCTATGGCCTTGGCAGGCTCGCAGCCGCTCCCCTTCCCATTGCAGACGGGCCTTCGAATCCTGCTCGACCACCTGGCGTAGCGTGGAGCGCTCGATAGCCAGCAGACGCAGCACATCCTCGACGGACACCCAACCGGCCGCGTTCATGGCAATGCCAGCCTCGTTGGCGCCGTGGCGGAGAAGCCAAGAGAGGTGCATAGACCAGCGGGTGAGCTGCTTCGAAGTCATGACGCAGAGCATCGTGCCGTGATTCGGACGCGGCGCCAAGAGCCGAGCGACCGTCGATGCGGGACAGCATCGGAGAATGCGTTGCGGAGCTCCCGCACGCCTCCGCTACTCTCAGATCTGATAGAACCGAAGCCCCGTGTAATCGCTGGCATCGAGGAGTTCTCCCATGCGCGTCCCTCTCGTGCTCCTGCCGCTCCTCTTCGGCGTCCTCGCGAAGGGTTCCGTCGCGCAAGAGCAGACTCGCCCGCCGTTCATCGTGCATGAGGGGTTCGATCCCTTCCTCACCGCGGTCGACGAGCCCGAGAACGAAGGGAACATCCATGTCGTGCAGATCCCGACCGCGGAGCTCCGCTCCACCGAAGGCGTCTACTTCGATGTCCCGTTCGCGCTGAACGCCCCATTCGATGTGCCGTTCGCGAGCGGGCCGGTGCGGATCTACGCCGACCTCGTCATCGAGAGCGATCCACCGCAGGCGCTCGGGCGCGATCACCTGCAGCGCTGGGAGCTCCAGACGCACGGCTTCTATCGCCAGGATCGCGCGGCGATCCCCGAAGGGGCGCTCGTGTGGCAGCGCAACAGCGAGGCGCTCGCGCTGCGGAAGCACGAGCGCTCCGCGTTCCCGCTGCTCGTGAGCGCGACCGCGCCCCCCAAGCCCGACACGCGCGGCTATTACTTCCGCGGCAGCGCCACCTATGTGCCGCGTCCTCCGTTCCAGGAGCCAGGACAAGTGGCGATCGAGCGCGAGGGACGCTGGTTCTTCGAGCCCGGAATGACGGACTGGAATCCCTATCCCTTCGTGCTCGAGGGCTCCACTCCCGGGGTCTACGTGTTCTGGGTGGCACTCCAGCCGTACTTCTCGCAACGCGGCTGGCCGCGCGGGCTCGGTGAAGCGAACGAGTTCCAGGTGAAGATCACGACCAGCGTGGTCGTGGTGCGGAGCGACAAGGACATCGGTCCCTGGCACTTCCAGTACCTGTTCGGACGGCGCGCGCGCTTCCCCGAGATGCCGGACGACGAGCTCTGCCGCGTGTTCACGCGCGAGCTCCGCTTCCGAGTCGTGCGGAACGCGTGGGTCTTCGATCGCGTCGAGGTGATCGAGAAGCACGACTCCGTGAAGGGCGACGCCACGGTCACCAAGGCGTGGTCCACGATCTACAAGACGGCGCCGCACGTGAAAACTACGGGCGCACAGGTCGAGGTTTCCGCCACGTCGAAGATCTTCGAGGAGAAGGACGGCGCGGAGCTCGAGCGCGGAACGCTGGCGACGGGCTGGACGGTGCAGTTCCCGCGCGAGATCCCGGACAGCCGCTGGGGCGATGTGCTGGTGTCCGGCTATCGCGAACGGCAGCCGGAGGACCTCTATCCGCGCACGCCGCCGTGGTCGAGCGATGAATGGTGGCGGGTCTCCGTGGAACCCGAGCATGGCCCGATCAGCGGCGGGCCACATTGGCTGGAGACCTTCGTCGAGCCGAACGACGTGGCGAGCGAGTTCCGCGGTTCCTACGGCGACGATCCGGATCTCGCCGGCGCGTGGTTCGAGCAGAAGTGGGCCCAGCCCGTGCGCGGCGGCGAGCCGCTCCGCTATCGACTCCGCGGCGCGACGCCGATGTACGTCGAGCGCCAAGGGACGCTCGGAGAGAGGAAGCACTGGCCCCCGCTCATCGTGGTCGACTGCGACGCGTGGGAGATCCGCGCGCACTACCGCCGCAAGAAGGACGTGCGCGCGACAGGCAACGGGGGAGTCGCGGACAGCGCCGCCGGCTCGCTCGTGGAAGAGCTCGACCCGTTCTGGGATTGGTACGTAGAGCTGTGCGCGCTGCTCGCGGATCGCATGGCGATCTACCACGCGGCGCTGCTTCAGTGCGGCACGATCGGCATGGCGCTCGAGGATCACCGCCGCGCGGAGCGGAACCTCGCGACGCTGAGCGTCGAGTCGCTCCTGCCCCAGATGGCGCGCGAGCGTATCGAGAAGCGCATCGCGCAGACGCTCGACGAGATCCACGGGCTGCGCGAGGAGTTCGATCGCGAGCGCGGCAGAGCCGAAGAGGCGCTCACGGCCATCCGCGCGGAGCTCGAGAAGGGCTACGGCCTGTATGTCCGTACGCATCCCGAGATCGCGCTCTGGCGCGACCGCTACCGCGACCTCGAGGAACGCCTGCCCCTCGAGTTCGTGCTCTTGGAACGCGACGAAGACCGCGCGGCACAGGTGCTGGAGAACGCCGCGGTGAAGGGGCTCTCGGCCCCGGCGCGCCTGTTCGAAGCAGAGCTGCGGCTCGATCGCGGGGACGTGATCGGCGCGCTCCAGGCGCTGCGCAGCGCGAAGACGCTGGCTCCGGAGGATCCCGAGGTCACCGGCGCGCTGCTGCGCATCGAATCCGAGATCTTGAAGACCATGCTCCGGAAGTCGCAGAGCGGGATCCAGGAAGGACGCGAAGCGCTGTACACCTATCTCAAGCGGCGCGGCTTCCGCGAGCAGGCGAGCGGCGATCCGCTCCGCTGGTATCACTTCCTGACGCGTCCGCTGCACGCGCTGACGAGCGAGGAGTCGTGGTCGGGTTTCACGAGCGGGCTGCTCGATCTCATGGGTGGAGCGCTGGGCACCGCGAACGAAGTCGAGCGCCTCCTCGATGCGCGGCAGACGGAGCTCGCGCGCGCTTACCTCGGGCTGCACTTGATCCTCAGGCTCCGCATGCGCGGCGTCACCTTCGCCGAGCTGCGCGGGCTGTCGACCGACGCCATCTTCCAGAAGGCGCCGCTGCGCGAAGCGAGCGGCGAAGCGTACCCTCCATCGCGAGCGAGAGATCTCGCGGTGTGCCTGCGCGAGGCGCTGCAGCTCCCCGATGTCAAAGCGCTCGTGGAGGAAGACTGGCCGACGCTCGCGCTCGAGCTGAAGAAGGGCTACTGGAACGAGCGCGACCTCCGCGAGACAGGCGCCGAGTGGATCGGCGACCTCTTCAGCATGAAGAACGTGCTCCTCTTCGCGGTGCCGATGAGCTATGGCCGCATCGGGGGCCGTCTCGCCGGGGTTGGCTATTGGGGTGCCAATACGCAACGAGTGGTCGCGGTGGCGAACGAGCTGAAGCTCGTGCAATCGGGGACGGAGGTCCTCGCGCGACTCTCGGGCTTCGCGCGCCTGGTCGAGCTCGCCGGCGCCACGCGGGCCGGCAAGCATTTCGCAAACATGCTCCAGGCCTCCGCAGCTTTCGAGCAGTCGCTGACGACGACGCAGTCGGCTGCCTGGACGATGCAGAAGCTCATCGCGGGCATGGTCATCCAGGGCTGCGCCGTCCAGCTCGCCGAGGCCTACGGCGGTCCGCAAGCGGCGCTGGCGATGGAGGCGCTCCTCATCCTCTCCACGGACGGCGAGTTCCTCCTGAAGATGCTGAAGCGCGGCGGCGGCAATCCTCAGGCCGCGGCGGCGTTCGTGCGGAAGCAGCTCGTGCCGAAGCTCGAGAGCGCTCGCGGCCGAGCTATCGCGCTCAGCGAGCGGCAGCAGGAGTTCCTCGCTCTGCGCGCTGCGCGCCAGCAGAAGCTCCTTCCACCCGCCAAGCCCGATCCGAAGCTCCTCCCGCCAGCGCCGGAGGTGAAGCTCATCGAGGAGCGCCTCGTCCAGGAGGCGCGCGCGCGGAGCACGAGCGACGAGGTCCTCGCGAAGCTGAAGAAGGGCGAGAAGCTCTCCGACCGGGATCGCGCCTCGCTCGGAGACGCGCTCGACGTGCTGAAGGTGCGCGACGAGGTGCGTCGCGCGCTCGCGGTCGAGACCTCGATGTCGCCGCAGGACTTCGAGCTGATCCAGCGCGTGATGGGTCTCGACTGGCGGAAGCGCATCCCGCGCGGGCTCGCCGACGAGGACTTGGAGATCGCGATCCTCGCGGGTTTGGAGGACTTGGCGAAAGGCCAAGATCGCGGGGCGATGCGCGCCGCCGAGCGCATGTCGAAGGAGGGCCGGAAGCTGGTCGAAGAGGCCGAGCAGCGCTTGAAGGAAGCGCAGCAGCTGGCCGACCTCCTCGGCAGCGCGCCGTATCCGCCAACGAAGGCACCGCGCGTCTATCTCGACGACATCCCCGGCTGGGTCGCTCCGCGAGGCAACTACAAGCGAGCGGAGGAAGCGCTCCACGCGAACGACTTCGCGCGAGCGAAAGAGCTCTACACGCAGCACATGACGGACATGCTCGACGACACGATGCGCGAGTTCGACGAAGTGCGCCTGGCGTTGGTCGAACGCAAGATCAAGCTCTGCGACGAGCTGCTCGCCGACGCGACGAAGATCGCGCTCCCCACCAACGCGCATCCGACGAGCTTGCCGATCGATGAGAACGCCGTCGACGAGATCCTGAGCCGCGGCTTCCGGCCCATCAAGCAAGAGAGCAATCGCGTGATCAGCAAGTCCGTCGATGGTGAGTTCTACTTGAAGGAGATGGACTGCTCGACGCCGGACAACCTAGCCAATGCGCTCGAAGAGGCGGAAGGCGAGCTCGGCGCGTACGAGCTCGGGCGCGCCCTCGGCCTCGACGTACCGGCCACCACCGTGCGTGTGCAGCGCGGCCCGAACGGCGAGATCGTGAACGTGCAGCTCCTCTCGAAGGCGATCGGGGACGGCACCAAGCTCTCGGCCAAGGGCAACGCCGAGATCTTCAAGTACCACGAGCAGCTCTCGCGGCTACGCGCGCTCTCCACCTGGCTCGGCGACTTCGACCGCCACCTCGGCAACTACATCCCGCTCGGCAACGGCACGCGCGTCTTCTCCATGGACCACGGCTACGCCGGGCTCCGCAAGCATCGCGCGCAGGCGTTCATGGACCACTACGGCCGTACGCCCGATGCCGGCTACGAGGGCTACTTCGGGCGCGATCACTTCCTCGAGCGCGGCTTCGAGTCGGCGCGGGAGGCCTTCAACCTGCGTTCCGCAGCAGGCATGGACGACGCCGCGAAGGCGATCCTCCACGAGCAGGCGCTCACCTACAACGCCGCCGAGCCCATCGTCAGCGAGATCAAGCGCCTCATCTCGAATCAGGGAGAACCCGAGCTGCGCGAGATCTTGGAGCGCGTCTTCTCGCGGATCTACGGCGGCGACCCGAAGCACGAGGTCCTGCAGGGCATGGTCGGCGAAGCGCTGCACCACCTGCGCACGCGCGGCGCGCGCGTGGAGGACCTCATGAAGGGGCTGAACGACCGCAACGGGATCCCGCTGCCGGGGATGAAGACGGGCTTCGCCGCGCCACGGCGCGTTCGTGGAAGCGATCCTGCGGATCGCGGGCTGCGGCTCTTCGAGGCGGTCAGCGCTTCGCTGGGACGCGCGGCCTAGCAGTCCGTGGTCGCGTCGCCCATGAGATCCGAACCTGCGCCACGCAAAGCGGAAGGCGCTCGGATCGAAAGCCCAGCCGAGAATTCGGCCCCTCGCGCATGTTACCGTTCGCTCATGCAGGACGGTCTCGAGTACTTCGCCGCGTGCGCCC